>JAZTZP010000154.1:0-14852 GCA_045637525.1 Clostridia bacterium
TTTAATCAAACAAAAGCAAAGCTTTTGTACCTTAACGTTCGCCTTTGGCGAACATATCGCGTTGACTTCAGTCAACATATCGCTTGCCGGCAGGCAAATATCGCGTCAGCCACAGGCTGACATATCGCTATTATAGTTTATCTGCTGATAAACTATAATTTAAGTCCCCCAACCCGCAAAAAAAATCCGCAAGACTGAAAATGCCTTGCGGATTCATTAATTACTTATTCTTTTTCTTTGATTTTGCCTCAAGTGCGGCTTGTGCCTTAGCTTCTCTTTCAGCTTCCTTCCACACAGCCCAGAACGGACCTGCGATCAAGATTGAGCTGTATGCTCCGGCAATGATACCAACTATAAGCGGAAGTGCGAAATCCTTTATTGAATTCACGCCTAAGAAGTAAAGGAGTACAATTGTAATAAGTGTTGTTATTGTTGAATTGATTGTACGTCCCATACTCTCTGAAATACTCCTGTTAACAGTATCAGAAACTGAATATGTCTTCTTTGCCATCACACGCTTCATATTTTCGCGGATACGGTCGAATATAACGATTGTATTGTTTATCGAATATCCCACAACCGTAAGCATTGCTGCAATAAATGTTGTATTAAGCGGAATGTATGCAATAGCATATACCGACATCATAATAAGCACGTTTACAACGAGTGCTACAACCGCCATAACAGCTGAACGAACCTCAAATCTGAACGCAATGTATAAAAGTATACATAAAATAGCGATAAGAGTATATACAAATGCTTTTCTCTGAACTTCAGCACCAAAGCTTGCTGATGCACTTGAAGCAGACATTAAAGCTGCGTCTTCAAGGGAATATTTTTCCTTAATAGCATTAAACATCTCATCCTTTACAGTATCTTCGATCGGAGGAGTCTTAATAAGAGCAACTGTTCCGTCGCCTGAATCCTGAACTGTAACCTTCACCTGAGTCTTGTCCTCGATAAGCTTTGCAAGCTCATCATTATCGAACTGAGCACCCATATTAACCTGCATTCTTACGCCGCCCATAAACTCTATATCATAGTTGAATCCGCCGCGTACTGCAAACATAACTATACCTGCAATTATTATAAGTGCCGGAATAATCAAAAACTGAAATTTCTTATTTATAAAATTCATTATTCAGCACCTCCCTGTTTTTTTACTGCATAGAAGAGTGAACGTTTCTGAACACCCATTCCAACGAGCTGCTTTAAAAGGAACTTTGTAACGATAATAGCTGTAAGCATACTTACAACTACGCCTATTCCCAATGTAATTGCAAAACCTGTAACAGCACCGATACCCGAGAGGTAAAGGATTACACAGGTAATGATTGTTGTAATGTTTGAGTCTAAAATTGCAGAGAAAGCACGGTTAAAGCCTGCCTCAACACCTGCCTTAATAGACTTTCCAAGCTTCAACTCTTCCTTCATTCTTTCAAATATAATAACGTTTGCGTCAACCGCCATACCAATAGAAAGAACAACGCCGGCAATACCTGAAAGGTTGAGGTTTACTCTGCCGAGACCTAAGATTAAAGCAACGATACCGATGTATATAAGAAGTGCGATGTCTGCTAAAAGACCCGGTATTCTGTACATGATTATCATGAACAGCATTATAAGTATAATACCGATTCCGGCAGCCCAGAGGCTTGTCGGGAGCGCTGAACTACCAAGCTCTGCGCCTACGGTTTCCTGACTTATCTTTATAAGATTAAACGGTAATGCACCTGATTTAATCTGATTAGCAAGCTGCTGTGCTTCTTCCGGAGTAAATTGTCCTGAAATTACACAAGTCTCTGAATTAATTTCCTCACTTACTCTCGGAGCTGAAACGATTTCATCGTCCATCTTGATTGCAATATAGTTTTGACCCTCACCTGCTGTTGAAGCAGCCTTTGTAGCTTCAGCAAACTTAGAAATCGCCTCTGCATTAAAAGTAACAACAACATGCGGCTCAGCATTGCCTGTATCAGAATACTGACCATATCTGTACTCAGCATTCTTAATATCTGTTGCACCATCGAGAACCGGTTCACCGGCAGCATTTTCGAATGTAAGCTTTGCAACAGAACCGAGAAGCTCTGCAGCCTTGTCTGTGTCATACTCAGATGGAATTTCAACGGTGATTTTACCTGTTTCACCCTTTGTAATTCTTGCATCTGTCTTACCTAATGTTACAAGACGCTTCTGGAAAATAGACTCAACAACATCCATTTCAGCGTCAGTCGGGTTTTCAGCATCAGCCTGGAATGTTATAACCGAACCTCCGGCAAGGTCAATGCCCTTTGTGATACCCTTATTCTCATCGAACATTCCGCCATAAGTAAAGCCTGCTATGTTGTAGCCTAAAAATGCAACATAGTTAAGCAAAATAGCGACAATGACGATGACAGTAAGAGTAGCAATACTCTTTTTTTTCATTTGAAAAAATCATCCTCTCTTTTGTTTTTGTGTACGAACGCACACTTATTCATAATATACTATTATACAATGTTTAGAGCAATTAGTCAAGAGTTTTTCAGAAATTTTTTCAAATATCCATTATTTTTGTATTTTTATATACAGTTTATATAATATATTTTTGCACTTTGACTATCACATGAAAAATTTTCAAAAAAATTTTTCAATATCACTTGATAAATTGACGTAAATAGTATAAAATATAAATAGTCATTTATTTTGAAAAGGAATTTAAAATATGAACAGAAAAGAAAAGATTTTGGGTTATTTAAAATCCCCTGAATATATACCGCTTAAATTTGCTGAGCTGATGGTCGTTTTAGACGTGCCCGGGAGCGACAGGCCGGAGCTTGAATCAATACTCTCGGAGCTTTTGCACGAGGGAAAAATATTTATAACAAAAAGAGGCAGATATATGGCACTGCCGACCGATATGGTTGCCGGAACGCTCCGTTGCGGAGCACAGCGCCGGCTTAATTTTGTCACCCCCGATGAGGGCGAAGATATTTATATCCCCGACAACGCCTGTGCCGATGCATTAAACGGGGACAGAGTTTTAGTTTTTATTGACCGGAAGAAAACCCCGTCTCATCATGCCGAAGGGCATATAACAAAGGTCTTGTCAAGAGCAAACACCTCAATTTCGGGCGTTGTAAAAAAGCTTCGGGGAAAGCATTTCATAATAGAAGCGGACGACTTTAAAATACATTCAACCATAAAGGTTTCCCCCGGTTTAATGAACGGAGCAGTCCCCGGCGACAGAGTGCTTTTAGGAAATATCCGTGCCGAAGAAAACGGCGTAATTTTTGCCGCAGTCACGGAAATTCTCGGAAAGAGCGACGATATAAACAGCAATATAAATGCAATCATTGCCGTTAATAACATCAAAAAGGAATTTGATGCCAAAACTCTTGACGAAGCGGACAGCCTAAGCTCCGCACCCGATAAAACGGACTTTGCCGGACGGCTCGACTTAAGAGAAAATTTAATTTTCACAATAGACGGAGACGATGCAAAAGACTTTGACGATGCAGTCGGAATAGAAAAAACGGAAACAGGCTGGAGACTGGGCGTTCATATTGCGGATGTTACTCACTATGTAAAAGCCGGTTCATCACTTGATACGGAAGCGTATGCAAGAGGAACGAGCGTGTATTTCCCCGGTCGTGTCATACCCATGCTCCCCGAAAAGCTGTCTGCCGGCCTTTGCAGCTTAAAGCCGCACGAGGACAGGCTCACACTCTCCGTCATAATGGAGATTAATAAAAACGGTGAAGTTTTGGGACATACACTTACCGAAAGCGTCATATGCTCAAAATACAGACTGACTTATAATAACGTAAATAAGCTGTTAGCCGGCGATAAAGAGCTTTCAGAAGAATATAAAGATATCAGCGAAACCCTTAAGGCTATGGAAGAATTAGCCTCTGTTCTTAACAAAAAAAGAAAAGACCGCGGTGCTGTAAATCTTGACTTCCCCGAATCCTCAATCCGGGTAGATAAAGACGGTTATCCCACCGACATAGGTCTTTATGAACGTGGCGTTTCAAACAGAATGATAGAAGAATTTATGTTGCTTGCAAACGAAACGGTTGCCGAATATGCGTTCTGGTCCGAGTTGCCTTTTGTATATCGTATTCATGAAGCTCCGTCTTATGAAAAAATTTCAGCTTTTAAGTTCTATGCAAAAACTTTAGGATATACGCTTAAAGGAAAAATCGACAAAGTATCGGGAATACATCCCAAAGAGCTTGAAAGAATCCTTGAACAAGCAAAAGGAAAGCCTGAGGAGCGTGCAATTTCGAGAAACCTTCTTCAGTCTCTCATGAAAGCGGCATACTCACCCGAAAACCTCGGACATTTCGGGCTTGCGGCAAAATACTATTGTCATTTTACGTCCCCTATAAGACGTTATCCCGACCTTGCAATACACAGAATTTTAAAAAGCTTTTTACAGGGAGATATGGACTCTCATAAACGAAGTGCATTTTCAGTTTTTGCACAAAAAGCCTCAAAGCACTCCTCAGATGCCGAAATATCGGCTCAGAATGCGGAACGTGATGTCGACGATATGCTAAAAGCATATTATATGTCGCAGTTTACAGGCGAGGAATTTGAAGGAATAGTTTCGGGAATAGCATCATTCGGAATGTTTGTAGAGCTTGACAACACCGTTGAAGGCTTAATCAGGCTTCAGAACATGGAAGAGGATTACTTCATATATAATGAATTAAATATGACATTAGTCGGCGAACACTTTGGAAAAACATATAAAATCGGCGACCGAGTAAGAGTAGTCCTTGCCGGCTGTGACGCTGTGTCAAGACGAATTGATTTTAATTTACCGTACCGGGAGGAAACAAAAGATGAGTAATTTTGAAATAGCCGTTGTATCGCTTTTCGGCTTAGAAAGCTTTACAGCAAAAGAAGTCCGCCGTTTAGGCTATGAAACAACAGAGGTAACGGACGGCAGAATATGCTTTTTGGGTGACGAGCGCGCCGTAGCACGTACAAACATAAATATAAGAACAGGCGAGCGTGTGCTGATAAAAATCTCAGAATTTGAAGCAGAGACGTTTGAACAGCTTTTTGAGAATGTAAAAAAAATCGATTGGGACAGATGGCTTAATAAAAATGCCGTTTTCCCGGTGAAGGGGTACTGCTTAAAGTCAACACTTGCAAGCGTAAGCAGCTGTCAGGCAATAATAAAAAAAGCAGTCGCTGTTAAAATGTCTGCTCTTTACGGCTGTGAAACACTACCGGAAGACGGTGATTTATATCAGATTCAGTTTTCGATATATAAAAACAAAGTAACCATCATGCTCGACACCTCAGGAACACCGCTTCACAAACGCGGCTACCGTCAAACCTCCAACCTTGCACCGCTCCGGGAAACAATGGCAGCGGCAATGGTGATGCTCAGCTACTGGAAATACGAATATCCGCTTTTCGACCCGTTCTGCGGTTCGGGAACTATCCCGATTGAAGCGGCAATGTTTAAAAACAACATTGCACCGGGCATAAACCGTTCTTTTTCGGCAGAAAACTTCAGCTTTATAGATAAAAAGTGCTGGGAAGACGCACGTGAGGAAGCAAAGAGCAACGAACGCCGTCTACCGCTTCAGATTTATGCTTCGGATATATCTCCGGAATATGTGCATCTTACAAAAGCAAATGCCCGCCTTGCCGGAGTAGGCGATATAATCAACGTAACGACAGAAAATGCACTGAGTCTTGAGCCGAAAGAAGATTACGGAACTATTATCTGCAATCCGCCATACGGCGAAAGACTCGGCGAAATAAAAGAATGTGAGCGTTTGTATAAAAGACTTGGGAAAAAATGGAATAGCCTCGACACCAGGTCATTTTACATACTCACAAACCACGAAGAATTTGAAAAGCTTTTCGGAAAGCGTGCAAATAAAAAACGCAAGCTTTACAACGGTATGATAAAATGCAATCTGTATCAGTATTTCGGTAAAAAACCCGAATAAGTAAAAGGGACAGTCAATGTCCCTTTTATTTATCTCTCATCAATCGGAGTATATTCTGTTTCAGGTGCTACTGCCTTATACGCCGGACGTATTATTTTATTTGTGTTTATTAATTCTTCTATTCTGTGTGCCGACCAGCCTGCTACTCTGGCTATTGCAAAGAGCGGTGTATACAGCTCTTCCGGCAAGTCTAACATTGAATAAACAAAACCGCTGTAAAAATCTATATTCGGACTTACGCCTTTATAAATTCTTCTCTTTTCGCCTATCACCTTCGGAGCGAGCTCCGCAATCTTATTATAAAGCTCAAACTCCTTCATCCTGCCCTTTTCCTTTGAAAGCACGCCTACATACTTCTTTAAAGTTTCAGATCTTGGATCGGATAATGAATAAACTGCGTGTCCCATACCATATATAAGTCCTGATTTATCAAAAGCTTCTTTATTCAGGAGCTTAACAAGGTAATCCTCTATCATTTCATCGTCTTTCCAGTCTTTAATATGAGACTTTATATCATCAAACATAAGCTTAACCTTTATGTTTGCGCCGCCGTGTTTCGGTCCTTTTAACGAACAAAGCGATGCCGCCATTGATGAATAAGTATCCGTTCCCGAAGAGGTTACAACGTGGTTTGTAAATGTTGAATTATTTCCGCCGCCATGCTCTGCATGAAGAACCAATGCAAGGTCTAAAACCTTTGCCTCAAGGTCTGTATATTTCATATCAGGACGAAGCATTCTTAAAATATTCTCAGCCGTTTTGCATTTCGGATCAGGATGATGAATATATAAACTGTCCTTTTTCTCAAGATGACGATACGATGTGTATGCATAAACCGCTAAGCATGGGAAATTAGCTATAAGCTGTATGCACTGTCGTAAAACGTTAGGTATGCTTAAATCATTGGCATTTTTATCATATGAATAAAGCGTAAGCACACTCCTTGCAAGCGAATTCATAATATCACGGTTCGGAGCTTTCATTATTACATCACGCACGAAGTTTCTCGGCAATGTTCTGTATGAATGAAGCATCTCACAAAAATCCGACAGCTCGGCATTATCCGGCAATTTACCGAAAAGAAGAAGATATACAGTTTCTTCAAATCCAAATCTGTCCTCTTTTGAAAATCCGTCTACAATATCTATTATGTTTATTCCTCTGTAATAAAGCCTGCCCTCACAGGGAACTTCTTCACCATTAACGTTTTTAGATGAATATATCGTAGAAATCTCCGTAAGCCCCGTAACAACGCCTTTTCCGTCAACGTCTCTTAACCCTCGCTTCACCTCATATAAATCATAAAGCTTTGGATCGATATTACTGTTCTCTGCACATAAATCAGCCAATTTGTAAACATCATCCGTTATAGTCCAATAATTTCTCATGCTATCATCTCCTTTTTCCTATAATTTCAAAATTACTCATTTATTTTACTATATACCCCCTGCAAAAATCCATGCACTGTTTTTTTCAGATAAATCCACAAAAACTAATTTACTGCCTTCATATTTATTCAGTTTATCAGACAATAACCGCTCCGCTTTGTATGTCTTTTAAGGTCGTAAGAGCAGTAAGCCCGTCTTCAAATTCCGCTGAAAGTATCATACCGTTAGACTCTAAGCCCATTATCTTTCTCGGCTTAAGGTTTGCAATAAATATTACATTCTTTCCTATAAGCTCCTCCGGTGTGTGATATTTTGAAATTCCCGACAAAATCTGTCTTGTTTCACTGCCTACCTCAAGAGTAAATCTCAAAAGCTTCGAGGACTTCGGCACTTTCTCGCATTCTATTACCTTTCCTACTCTTATATCAAGCTTTTCAAACTCTTCAAATTCTATAAAGTCCTTATACGGCTCAATCTCGATTTTCGGCTCTTTTGGTGCAAACTCCTCTTCGAGCTCTTTTAGCTTTGCTTCCATGTCTATTCTTGCAAACAACGGCTCAGCCGCGCCCACCTTCACTCCGTTTTCAATTGTTCCGAAGCTTTGTAACGATTCAAGACTCAGCTTATCGGTACCAATTTGTGCCGCTATTTTCTCAGCAGTTTCCGGCATAAACGGAGAAAGAAGTGCCGCAATAAATCTGATGCTTTCAACAAGGTTATACAAAACAGTCGCAAGGCGTGGTTTTGTGTCCTCACTCTTCGCTAAAATCCAAGGTGTTGTTTCATCTATATATTTATTTGCTCTGTCAGCAATCTTCCATATTTCGTCAAGGCTGTCCGCAACGTGAAGTGTCTTCATCTTCTCCTGAACATTCGATACCGCACCCATAGCAATCGCCTTTAAATCATCGTCGAACTCACCGGAAACAGTGCTTCCCGAAAGCTCACCGTCGAAGTATTTATTTATCATTGATACCGTTCTGTTAACCAGGTTGCCGAGAGTATTTGCAAGCTCAGAATTAAATCTGCTTATAAATACCTCATATGTGATAGTGCCGTCCTGTGCAAAAGGCATTTCATGCAGTGAATAATATCTTACCGCATCTACTCCGAAATGCTTTACCAGATCCTCAGCATATATAACATTGCCTCTTGATTTGCTCATCTTTTCCTCACCCACAAGCATCCATGGATGTCCGAACACCTGTTTAGGAAGCGGTTCACCAAGAGCCATCAGCATTATCGGCCAGTATATTGTATGGAATCTTAAAATATCCTTACCTATTATATGCACATCTGCCGGCCAGTATTTATTATAAAGCTCACCCTTCTCATCAGGATTATATCCGAGCGCCGTTATATAGTTAGATAATGCGTCTATCCATACATATACAACATGCTTTTCATCAAACTCTACCGGTATTCCCCAGGTAAAGCTTGTTCTTGAAACACACAAGTCCTGAAGTCCCGGCTTTAGAAAATTGTTTATCATTTCCTTTTTACGTGACTCCGGCTGAATAAACTCCGGATTTTCTTCGATATATTTCATAAGTCTGTCCTGATACTTGCTCATCTTGAAGAAATATGCTTCCTCCTTAGTCTTCTGAACAGGACGTCCGCAGTCGGGGCATTTTCCGTCTACAAGCTGTGTTTCAGTCCAGAACGACTCACATGGTGTACAATACAGTCCTTCGTATTCACTTTTATATATATCGCCCTGCTCATACAGCTTTTTGAAAATCTTCTTTACAGCCCCAACGTGATAATCGTCGGTTGTTCTTATAAAATGGTCATAGCTAATGTTTAACATATCAGCTATATCCTTTATCTGTCCTGCAATTTTATCAACATATGCCTGAGGCTCAACACCCTCAGCCTCTGCAATCTCCTGAATCTTCTGCCCGTGTTCATCTGTTCCCGTAAGAAAGAACACGTCTTTTCCGAGCCAGCGGTTAAATCTTGCAATAGCGTCGGTAAGTATTATCTCATAAGTGTTTCCTATATGCGGCTTACGTGAAGTATACGCAATCGCAGTCGTAATATAGTATTTGTTATCCATCTTCTTTATAACTTCCTTTCAATATTTTCTATAAATCCATCAGCTTTGAAGCAATAATCTTATATTCTTTTATAATTATGATTCTGAGCTGTCTGAATATTCTTATTATTCCGTCAAACAAACCGGCCCTGTAAAGACTGATTATAAGTACCAACGTAATTGGTCCTAAAATCATTCCGCCTATACTGAACGTCTTATATCCCACATACATAGATATCAGCGTGAGCATTGAATTTGTTCCCATCCGCTTGCTCACTATTTTCGGCTCAATAAACTGACGTGTTACAATAATTATAATGTATATAACCATAAGGCTTATACCCATTTTCATATCACCATTTATAAATCTGACCAGTGCCCAGGGCCATAACACCGCCCCGCTTCCGAAAAACGGCAACGCATCAAGTACAGCTACACCAATTGCAATCAACAGTGCATACGACACATCAAGAACAGAGAGTCCGATAAAAATTATAAAAAACGCAATACTCATAATTATCGCCTGAGCCTGTATATATCCGCCGAGATACGTTTTTATCTCATGCTTTATGTTATCCCAGCGCTCCGTTATTTTTTTCGGTATATATTTTGCAAAAAGACCGCTAAACTTATCGGACTCACTAAGCATAAAAAACGATGACAGTAAAAATACTACAAACCCGATAAACACCTTCGGTATCGCCTTTGCGGTCGCACCGGCATAGCTGATTACGGGAGCTGATTTAACGTTTATAAAATCAGCAATCCTTTCAGTCATGTCTTGCCCGAGCTCCTGAAGCGTTGCCTGTAAGTTTTCGGGCAGGCTCTCAAAAACTCCCCATAGCTGTTGTTTTGTAGACTCATATGTCATTACAGCACTTTCATAAATTGCCGGGAAATGCTCATAGAGGTTTCTTATCTCGTTGACTACCCGTATTATAACAAGCGATGCTATACCGCCGACAACGCCTATACTTAAAATCATAACTATAATTGCCGATATGCCCCCCGGCAACTTCAGTCGTTTTTTAAAAAACTTCGCAAACGGCCGTACAAGACTTACATATATATATCCGATTATAAACGGCAAAAATAAGTTAATAACATATTTAAAAAGCTTTACAATAGTCGGAAATGCATTATATATTATAACCCCGATAAGTACACAAGCGGCAATAAGTATAAGAAATCTTAAATAGCTGTTCTTAAGTTTCATTTAACTTAACCACTCCTTTGCATGATATACTGATTTATTTTAAAAATTTCTCCATAAGAGTATATCCCTCTTCTATATATATTCCCGTTGATTTTGCATTTTCTTCGTTATAAGAAAGACCTGAGCCGTTTTCCTTAGTGCTGTCGTAAATGATATACGGCACCGGATCGCTTACATGAGTCTTAAGCTTTATCGGAGTCGGATGGTCAGGCATTATAAGCATTTTAAAATCTACTCCGGCATCTCTTAACTTTTCGCTTAAAGGACCAACAACCTTTTTGTCTATAAGTTCTACGGAAAGCTTTTTATTCGGTGCGTCACCCTGATGTCCGCATTCGTCGGGCGCTTCCATATGAATATAAACAAAGTCCTTATCATCCTTTGTAAGCGTATCAAAAGCCGCCTGCATCTTGCCGTCAAAATTTGTGTGGTATGTACCGGTTGAGCCCGGTACGTCAATTGATTTCATATCGGCGCATATCGCAATTCCCTTTATAAGGTCAACCGCAGATATAACGCTTCCGTTAATTCCGTATTTGTCATAGAACGATTCAAGCTGAGGCTTGCTTCCCTCGCCCCATATCCAGATTGATGTTGCCGGATTTTTGCCCTGCTTTATACGTTCTTTGTTTACAGGATGATTTCTTAAAATCTGCTCGCTCTTTTTCATCATTTCAAGAATCTTCTCGCTTCCATCACCCTTAGGAAGATAGTCAGCAATTTTCCTGTCCGAAATATCATGAGGCGGTGTAAGCTCTACATTTAACGATCCGCCGTCCCATACCGTAAGATGTCTGTAACTCACTCCGCTGTAAAACTTGATTACCTCCGTATCAAGCTCCGCCGCAACAGCTTTTATAAGCTCTGCCGCTTCTTCGGTTGTAATCTCACCTGAAGAATAGTCAAGCATTGTCTTGTCCTCATAGCGTTCCTCATCAGACAGCGTTACAATATTACATCTGAAGGTTACGTCCGTATCACGAAGCGTAACGCCTATGCTTGCCGCCTCAAGCGGCGAACGTCCCGAATAACATTTATGTGTATCATATCCCATTACGGATAAATTAGCCACATCACTTCCGGGCTTCATACCATCCTGAACGGTCTTCACCATACCAAGCTCACCGTTTTTACTCATATAATCAATGTTTGGTTTTTCAGCAACGTCAAGAACAGTCTTCCCGCCAAATTCATCAACAGCATAATCAGCCATCCCGTCACCTAATACTACTATATATTTCATAATCTCATCTTCCTTCCTATGATAAATGATAGTTTATCTGCGATAAAACAGTAGGATTTCGGTGTCGCTTTGCTTGCCTCCCTTGCCTAAAGGGAGGGGGACCGCTTGCGGTGGTGGGATTGTTCCTTAAATATGTTGATTTTCTTGAAAGACAATCCCTCAGTCGCTTTCAGCGACAGCTCCCTGGAGGTGAATTGACTTCGTCAAGAGAAGCCACCCTGGGGTGTTACACAAGGGAGCCTATTAGCAAAGCATATCAAAAGCCTATCCTTAATTAGTAAGATAAACTATAATTTATTTTTTCTTAAACAGTACCGCAAAAGCACCTCTGCCTACGTGAGTTCCTATAATCGGACCGAACTCAGAGAATAATGTTACGCCGTCTACTCCGAACTCCGCTTTTAGTTTTTCAACTGTTTCCTCACCACGTGCCGCATCCGAATGAATTACCATAAATTCAGGATTTCCGGCATCAAAATCCGGATGATCCTTTATCTTTTCAATAAGCTTCTCTACAAGGCGCTTTTTACCTCTCAGCTTATCCTCCGATTCTACAAGTCCGTCTTTTATTGTAAGAACAGGCTTAATGTCAAGCATTCCGCCAACAATCGCCGTTGCTTTGTTTATGCGTCCGCCTTTTTCGAGATATTTAAGATTATCCACAAGCAAAAGTGCGTGCCAGGTTTTTATATATTCCTCGCAATACTCTATTATCTCCTCAGGTGTCTTGCCCTCTTTTGCCATTTCAGCGGCCTTTATCGCAGTTTGTGCGATAAATACAGAATAGCTCATAGTATCCACAATATAAATCTTCGCATCGGGGTTTTCATCTAAAACGTCCTCCGCCATAAGATGTGCGGTATGATTTTGTCCGCTTCCTTTTGATGACAATGTAAAGTATATTACAGCGTCATGCGCCTTTGCCTCACGTGAAAACACCTCAAGCATTTCCGCCGGCGGAGTCTGTGATGTTGTCGGAATAGTTTCCGATTCATCAAGCTTAGTATAAAACTCCTCGTTTGTTAAATCCACACCGGTTTTATAAGATGTTTCACCGAATATGCTCATAAAAGACAATACTCCGAAATCATATTTCTCTATAAGCTCCTGTGGCATATCCGCCCCTGTGTCAATCAAAATTTTAATATCCATTTATATTTCTCCTCCATTATTAATTTTCTTTACCATTCATACTGCGTAAGCTCACCGTATTCTTTAAGCATCGAAAAGCCTGTCTGTCTTAAAGCCTCATAAATTACTATCGCCGCGGCGTTTGATAAATTGAGGCTTCTCGCTTCGCTTATCATAGGTATTCTTATGCAAAATTCTTCATTTTCATACAACAATTTTTCGGGAAGACCTTTTGTTTCTTTGCCAAACAAAATATAATCATTATCCTCAAATTTCACATCGGCATAGGTGTGTCTTGCCTTTGTTGTTGAATAAAAATATCTTCCACCCTTTGTCTTAAGAAAAAAATCATCAAGATTTTCGTAATACTGCACGCCCAAAAGATGCCAATAGTCAAGACCAGCACGTTTTAGCTTGCGGTCATCAATTTCAAAACCCATAGGCTTTACAATATGAAGCCTCGCTCCCGTTGCCGCACACGTTCTTGCAATATTTCCTGTATTCTGCGGTATTTCAGGCTCTACAAGCACTATATTAAACATTTATATTCCTCCATTATTTCAAAAGCTTTATCATAAGCCTGTTAAGTATGTGTCTTTTAATATCAACAGCCTTTGCCGGGCAAAGCTCCTGACAGCAAAAACACCGTATACATTTCTTTTTATTTATAACAGGCCTGCCATCTGTCATGTCGATAGCCTCAGGCGGACAGCACCTTGCACATTCACCGCAGCCGACACATCTGTCTTTTGAAATTTCAGGATTGCTCGACAGCCATTCAACCACACGTGCATTAAGCGCCTCCGGCAATGATATAAGCTTCAGCAAATTAAAATGACTCTCCGGCTTTAAAAAGTCGGGCTGTCTTAACTTTTCTATATCGTCGCCGATAAGCTCCAGCTCCGTTACGGATGACGGAATAAGGTTTCTTTCTACTGCGTTTTTTAAGGTCTCAACCTCACTAAATTTATATCCTATTATATGACAAGCGCATAAATCAACCGCATGAGCATTAAATCCGGCAAGCATCACTCCGAGATGCCTGTTCTTTCCGGCTGTCGGCCCATTCCCCTCCATACCTACAATTCCGTCAAGTATGGTAAGCACCGGCACGCGGTTCACACACTCATATAAATCAACAAGCATACTGCAAAATGCCTTTCGCTCATTAAGTCTGAAATGGAATTCCGCCTTATGCGTTCCCGGAATTACTCCAAATAAATTCTTTACTCCTCCGGTGTATGCAGTCATTGCATGAGTTTTAAGCTTCGGAAGTGATATTATAAAATCAGCATTAACTATCGGATCAATTATCGTAAAGCTCTTCACAGTCTCGCCTCCGTGGAAGCTGACCTCAGAAAATCCGGTGTCAAAATTAAGCTCCGCCGCCGTATCCTTTACAGCCTCATCCACGCCGCAAACCGAATACAAGCCTTTAAGAAGTGTGCTGTTATATGCACCACCCGGACTTTCAGCAATCTTAACCTTAGCTCCGGTCTTCAAAACCGCTTTCACAACAGCCCGCAAAACCGCCGGATGTGTTGTAACCGCCTCGTCCGGCTTTTTCTTTGAAACAAGATTAGGTTTTATAACAACATTCATACCGGGCCTTATATAACTCTCCAATCCACCAAGTGATTTAAGAATCCCGCCGATATATTCATCACAATTATCATAATTCTCACATTTTAAAACAACAACTTGTTTATCCAATTCTATAACCTTAACTCCCTTCAGGTAAATTATAGTTTATCGGTGATAAACTATAATTTACAGTGAAATTTTTTGCCATAGGCAAAAAGTGAAATCCAACCATTATGGTTGGGTGAAATTCGCATAAATGCGAGTGAAATTTGCGGGCAAAAAGCCGCAAGTT
>JAZTZP010000155.1:0-4868 GCA_045637525.1 Clostridia bacterium
CATCTTCATACCTTTCCTGTAAGCCGTTGCGCAAAGGCAGATGTTAAGGAAAGTTTAGACTTCTATAAGAAACTTGGCTATGACGGTGTTTTTATTACCAACCATTTTCTCGACGGAAATATCAATATTGAGAAAGATAAATCTTATGAAGAGAAGATAGAATTTTATTTTTCGGATTTTGAAAAAGGAATAGAAATAGGAAAAACTCTTGGCATTAAGGTTTTTTGCGGGGTTGAACTTTCTTATGGTGGTACAGATTTTTTGGTTTATGGACTTAATAAAGAGTGGTTTCTTTCGCATCCTGAAATTATGGATATGAAAAAGAGTGAAGAACTGACTTTTCTTGCAGAACAAGGAGCATTTATTATTCATGCACATCCGTTTCGTGAAGCTCATTATATAGACTACATTCGTCTTTTTCCGAAATGTGTGCATGGTGTTGAGACGGTAAATGCATGCAGAACGGATTTTGAGAATAAAATGGCGGATTTATATGCCGATAATTACGGTCTGTTTAAGACAGCCGGGTCTGACAATCACAGAGCGGGCAAACAGGAAAGACTTGCGGGGATGTCGTGCGATGTTCCGATAACGGATGAGGCGGATTTTATCCGGAAAATAAAAAATAATGAGATGAAAATTTTTGTTGTGGATTTATAACATATAAAAATTACTTTGAAAGGAAATATGATAAAATGAAAACAAGTAAAATAAAAAATATTTTTTTACAGGAAAGCTATCATGATTCGTGGGTAGATTATGAGCGTACGCTGTATAAAAAGAGAATGATAAAGTGGGATTATATAATACTTACGGCTTCAAATGAGGAACAGGCAGAAGCGTACCGTGAGCAGATTAATTTTCGGTTGGAAAACGGTTTTCTGCCGAAAGAAACCCACTATGCCGTACTTCCCGATCCTGACGGAAAGCGTGTCGGCAGTGGCGGAGCTACGTTTAATGTAATGCGTTATATTAAAAATCATGCAGGCGGGTTTAATAAAAAGAGAGTTTTAGTTATTCATTCAGGCGGTGACAGCAAGCGTGTACCGCAGTATTCGGCTTGCGGAAAATTGTTTTCGCCTGTGCCCAGACAGCTTCCGGACGGAAGACGTTCTACTCTTTTCGATGAGTTTATAATTGCTATGAGCGGTGTTGCGGCAAGACTAAAAGACGGTATGATGGTTTTGTCGGGTGATGTGCTTATGCTGTTTAATCCGCTCCAGATAGATTTTCAGTCGGGCGGTGTGTGTGCCGTATCTATAAAAGAGAATGTTGAAACAGGTAAGGACCACGGTGTTTTTCTTACGGATGCAAACGGAAATGTTCTTCAGTTTTTGCATAAGCAGACAGTAGATGTGTTGACTAAGCTTGGCGCAGTAAATGGGGTAGGCAATGTAGATATAGATACCGGTGCTGTTTTGATGGACAGCAATGTGCTTGCTGATTTGTATGGGCTTGTTGAAACTGATGAAAAGTTCAATGAATTTGTAAACGAAAAGGCAAGAGTAAGTTTTTATGCGGATTTCCTTTATCCGCTGGCGGCCGAGTCAACGTTAGCGCAATACTATAAAGAAACTCCGGAGGGGGATTTTACTCCTGAACTTCACAACTGCCGTACAAAGATATGGGATACTCTTTCAAAATACAATATGAGAATGGTGAGCCTTTCACCGGCTGAGTTTATCCATTTCGGAACAACGCATGAGCTTTTGGAGCTTGTGAGTGAGCGTGTGACTGAATATGCGTTCCTTGACTGGAATAAGAATGTATTATCAAATCGTGAAGATACAAGGTATGCGGTAAGTAATAGCTTTATATCCGATACTGCAGATATTTCCGAGCACGCATATATTGAAGACAGCTATATCTTGGGTGATACAAAAATAGGTAAAAACTGCGTTATTTCAAATATGGTTTTAAAAGACGAGGTGGTTTGTGATAATACCGTTCTTCACGGGCTTAAGCTTAAGAACGGAAAATATGTTGTGAGAAAATACGAGGTCGGAACAAATCCCAAGGTTGATAACTTCTGGGAGAAAGAGGTTTACACCGAGGCAGATTCTCTTACAGACTCACTTCATGAAAATGGCGATACGCTGACAAGCCTTGCAAAGAGTTTTAATATGGCGGATACGAAGTATATTCTTGAGTGGCAGAACGGGCTTAACGAAGATATTCGTATAGATAATTTTATAAAGGCTATACAAAAAAGAGTTCACGTTTATGATGCACTTAACGTTTTCGGCAAAAAGGGAATAGACCAGAAAATGCTCAGAAAGATTATGAAAAGAGTTGCTGATGTTCCGGCGGATATACGTATAAGAATATATTATTATTTATCGAAATATGTGGGATTTTCTTTTGAGAAACGTGAAGAGCTTGAGACGAAGTGCTTTGAGAGTATACAGAAGTCAATTCTTGCCACAGCACTCGGTAAATTAGAATATAATAAGGATTACAGAATAAAGAAGCCCGATGTCAGAATAGAATTGCCGGTGCGTGTAAACTGGGGCGGCGGCTGGAGTGATACTCCGCCTTATTGTAATGAACACGGCGGAACTGTTCTTAATGCGGCGATAAAGCTGAAAGGAAATCTGCCTATTCACGTTACGGTGAAAAAACTTGATACCTTTGAGGTAATATTTGAAAGTGTGGATTCTAAGGACAGGCAGTCGTTTACGGAGATTTCTGATGTTCAGGATCATAATAATCCGTTTGATCCGTTTGCCATTCATAAGGCTGCACTTATCGCCTGCGGCGTTATACCGCTTGACGGAGCTGAAGAGCTTGAGAGCATATTAAAGAGACTGGGCGGCGGAATTTATATGTCTACCGAGGTTATAAACGTTCCGAGAGGCTCGGGACTTGGTACAAGCAGTATCCTTGCCGGAGCTTGTGCAAAGGGAGTGTTTGAATTTTTGGGTGAGACGGTTACCGATGATGTTATATACAGTACGGCGCTTTGCATGGAACAGATTATGAGTACCGGCGGCGGCTGGCAGGATCAGGTCGGAGGAATAACCGGCGGTATTAAGTTTATTACATCCGATAAGGGTGCCGATCAGAAGCTTGACGTTACTGTTGTGAACTTAAAGCCGCATGTGAGAAAAGAGCTCGACGAACGTTTTGCACTCATATATACCGGTCAGAGGAGACTTGCAAGGAATATACTTCGTAATGTAGTCGGCGGATATCTGATGTCGGATGATAAAATAACAGACGTACTGTGTCGCATACAAAGAATAGCGGCGTTGATGAAGTTTGAGCTTGAAAAGGGCGAAATAGACAGATTTGCAGAGCTGTTAAATGAGCATTGGGAGCTTTCAAGAACGCTTGATAAGGGTTGTACAAATACGTGTATAGACCAGATTTTAGCGGGTATTGACGACCTTATCTGCGGAAGATTTATATCAGGTGCCGGTGGCGGCGGATTTTTGCAGGTCATTCTCAAAAAGGGTTGCACCCGTGAGATGTTAAGCGAAAGACTGCATGCTATTTTCCAGGACAGCGGTATAGATGTATGGGAAACTGAGTTTGTATAAAAGGAGCGGAATACAGTGTTTGATATTTTTAAAAAGAACAGGGCGTTTCAGTTTGTTTTTTCGCTTATCTGCGGAATAGCGTATTTCATCATCGCATACAGGTTTATCGGTGAGGCGACAAAGACCGGTGGCGGATTTTTAGCTTTTCTGTTTTGCCCGGCGATTATTTGCGGTATGGCGCTTGTTATTATAAAGTCAATTCGCAGATTTATTGAGGAAGAAAACAAAAAAGCGGTTAATTTTTTGTTCCTAGTGCATATAATAATTATTGCAGCAAGCGTGCTTACGGCAATTATGATGATTTTGTATTAATGAAAGGACGGTAATCAGATATGAAGGTTTTACTTATAAACGGAAGCCCTAAGGAAAAGGGCTGTACATATACGGCACTGTCGGAGATTGCTTCGACACTCATGGAAAACGGGATTGAGACGGAGATATTTCATGTGGGAAAAGAGCCGATAATCGGCTGTGTCGGTTGCGGAGCGTGTAAAAAGATCGGAAAATGCGTGCATGAGGACAGCGTAAATGTTGCAGCGGCTAAGCTTGATGATATTGATGGAATAGTTGCAGGTTCTCCTGTGCATTATGCCGGAGCGTCGGGGGCGGTTACATCCTTCTTAGACAGATTGTTTATGAGTGCCGGAGCTAAGCTTAAATTCAAGCCGGCTGCTGTTGCGGCAAGCTGCAGAAGAGGCGGCTCGACTGCAACAATTGACCAGCTTAACAAGTATTTTAATTATAATCAGATGCCGCTTATTTCAGGCTCATACTGGAATATGGTGCATGGCAGTAATCCTGATGAGGTAAGACAAGACCTTGAGGGAATGCAGAACATGAGAAACGTCGGCAGAAATATGGCTTGGGTGTTAAAATGCATAGAATGCGGAAAAGAAAACGGCATTACGATACCCGAACAGGAAACGCCTGTCAGGACGAGTTTTATAAGATAATAAGAGAGAAAACAAAGATAAGTGAGCAGTAGTTCTGCTCGCTTATCTTTGTTTGAGAGAAACATAATTTATCTTTCCATATAAGGAATAAATTACATTCGTTTAAAGTATTTTTTCTGAAAAAATATATAAAATATAAAGGGTAAGTCAATAAGTAATGGTGAAATCAACGATTTTTGTCTGATATGTTTGACAAAACGGCTGATTTGCTTTAATATATTTAAGGGAAGAAAAATTATAGTTTAGCGGCCTTTTGAATAGGCTTTGAAATTTGCTTTGCTAAAGCCTCCCTTGCCTAACACCCCAGGGTGGCTTCTCTTGACGAAGTCAATTCACCTTCAGGGAGGTGGCACGGCGCAAGCCGTGACGGAGG
>JAZTZP010000156.1:0-32706 GCA_045637525.1 Clostridia bacterium
TTATCTGCGATAAAGTAGTAGGATTCCGATGCCGCTTTGCAAGCCTCCCTTGCCTAAAGCAATGCTGTCAACTTAAGAAATTTAAATTTGAAATCGCTTGCGATTTCTACCAAAACCTGTCGCTATGCGACAGATTTCACCCACGCGAAGCGTGGATTTCACTCACACAAAATGTGTGAATTTCACATTTTGCCGCAGGTAAAATATTTCACTGCAATACTGTAAACGTTAAGTTGACAGTATTGCTTGCCTAAAGGGAGGGGGACCGCTTGCGGTGGAGGGATATTAATTTTTCTATGTTTTTACTATATATCCCACCGTCACAGCTTACGCTGTGCCACCTCCCTTTAGGCAAGGGAGGCTTTAGCAAAGCGTATCGAACGCAGACTGCAAACACGCAGATAAACTATAATTTATTATATCACAAACTTCGCTGATAGTCAATATTGTTATGGTGTTTTTCAAAAAAAATTGAAAAAAGTATTGACAAAAGGTGAAAAATATGTTAAAATATAAATCGAACATATGTTTGGTGAAAGAAGGGGAAGAAATGGACAGGACTATTCTTCATGTGGATGCAAACAGTTTTTATGCATCGGTTGAATGTTTTTGCAATCCTGATATACGAAGTAAACCTGTTGCGGTTGTCGGAAATCCCGAAAACCGCCATGGAATAATTCTGGCGGCGAACTATATTGCAAAGGGGTATGGCGTAAAAACGGCGGAGGTTATATGGCAGGCGAAGGCGAAATGTCCGGAGCTTGTGATGGTTCGGGCAAATATGGAGCGGTATCGGAAGTTTTCTCAGATGATGAGAGAGATTTTTTGCCGGTACAGTGATCTTGTAGAGCCTTTTGGAAGTGATGAGGCTTGGGTGGATGTTACTCACAGCGGTATTTTCGGCAGTGGAGAGGAAATAGCAAAAGAGATAATGAAAACCGTAAAATATGAGCTTGGGATAGGCGTCAGCATTGGTGTTTCATTTAATAAGGTTTTTGCAAAGCTTGGGTCTGACTATAAAAAGCCTGAGGGAATTACGGTTATAACACGTGAAAATTTTAAAGATATAGTATGGGAGCTTCCTGTTTCCAATTTGTTGTATGTCGGTAAAAAATGCACCGACAAGCTTAATATGCGCGGGATATATACAATAGGTCAGCTTGCGCAAACTGATGAGGGGATATTAAGATCGTGGCTCGGAAAACATGGAACAATGCTTTATAACTATGCTAACGGGTATGATGTATCTGAGGTTAAGAATATAGCTGTGGAGGACAGGCGGAAGTCGATCAGCAACAGTACAACTACAAGAGAGGATTTAACGAATAATGAAGATGTAAAGGTTGTTATGAGCGTGTTGTGCGCAAGTGTGGCGAAGCAGATGCGTAAAGAGGGTGTGAGAGGTAAAAACGTATCTGTATGGGCAAAAAACAGCAGTCTTGCAGTTTGTTCAAAACAAAAAAATCTTGATTTTTATACATCGTCATCAACAGAGATTTTATCGGTTGCAATGGAGCTTTTTTGTGATTTGTATAAGTGGAAAGAAAACGTTCGCGCACTGGGGGTTGCGGTAAGCGACTTCAAAACCGATGAAGCCGGAGAACAGCTTGATTTGTTTGGTGAGAACGAACACAGGATTAAAAGGGAAAAATTAGAAACGGCTGTGGATGGTATAGAACAGCGGTTCGGAAAAGGAAGCATTAAAACTGCAACGGAAATGCGGTACACAAAATTCAAGTGATTGGGGAGAAGAAAATGGCGGAAAAATATAAGCAATACATATGCGTAGAGGCGGTTTTTGATACGACAGGATGTATGAGACCAAAAGCCATAATATGGACAGACGGAATAAAATATTCAATAGATAAAATAACAGATATAAGACGGGCGGCAAGCTTAAAATCAGGCGGAACGGGAATGAGGTATACTTGCGTGCTGTCCGGGCTTACAAGACAGCTTTTTTTTGATAACGGCAGATGGTATACGGAGAAAATAGTTTGAAAAATATATAAAATTAAGCGAAAATACTATTGACTTATCGGGAAAAAGATAGTATAATATCTATATATGAATTTATTCTTCAGGTTTTGAATTTTTTAGAGAGAGAAAATACAAAATTATTCATGCACATAATGTGCGCGGAAAGGAAGATTAATATGGCAGAATTAAGGTACAATCCACTATTAAACGATTGGGTGATGATAGCATCTCACCGTCAGAACAGACCGCAGATGCCGAAGGACTGGTGTCCGTTTTGTCCGGGCTCGGGAAAGGTTCCGGAGCATTACACCGTACATAAATATGACAACGATTTCCCGGCACTGTCGCAGACACCTCCGGAGCCGGACGATGTTTCGACAGACTTTTTCAAGGTTAAGCCGTCTTATGGTAAGTGTGAGGTTATACTCTATTCACCGGAGCATACAACGACATTACCTAAGCTCCCGACGGAGCATATAGAGGAGCTTGTGACTCTATGGCAGGAAAGGTTTGCTGAGATTTCAAGTGATGAGAACATAAAATATGTATTTATGTTTGAAAATAAGGGTGAGCCGGTAGGCGTAACAATGCCTCATCCTCACGGGCAGATATATGGTTACAGTGTAGTGCCGAAAAGAATTGATGAGGAAATTTTAAACGGGAAGAAGCACTATGAAAAGACAGGAAAATGTCTTATAAGCGATATTTTAGATAATGAGCTTAAGGAAAACAAGCGTATTATAATAGAAAACGACGATTTTGTAACGGTACTTCCGTTTTTTGCGGATTATCCTTACGGAGTTTTCATTATCGCAAGAGACCATATAAATAACGTAACGGAATTTACAGATACCCAAAAACGTAATTTTGCGGATATACTTAAAAAGACCACCGGTACTCTTGACGCTTTGTTTGATACTTCGTTCCCGTATATGATGTGTTTATATCAAAATCCCGTAAATGGTGAGGACGTTTCAAAATATACAAACTTCCATGTTAAGTTTTTCCCGCCTATGAGAAGTGCGGATAAGCAGAAGTTTAACGCTTCAAGTGAAACGGGAGCATGGGCAAACTGCAATCCGACAGCTCCTGAAGAAAAGGCGGAGGAATTAAGACAGGCTTACAAAAAATACATGGAAAGTATGAAGGAGAATTAAGATGGATATAAAGGAAATTAAAGAGCTTTTTATAAAAGAGTTTGGTGATAACGGAAAAGAACTGAGAGTTTTTGTTTCTCCGGGACGTGTTAACCTTATAGGCGAACATATTGACTATTGTGGCGGATGCGTTATGCCGGCGGCACTTACAATGCAGACAACCCTTATTGCAAGAAAGAGAGACGACGATATAATACGAATGAAGGCGACTGACCTTGACGTTGTGGTTGAAGCAAAGATAAGTGAAATTGATTCGTTTAAGGGTAAGCTTTCATGGGGCGATTATCAGCTCGGCGTTTGTGCTGAACTGATAAAGGCAGGCTATGATATTTGCGGAGTTGATTTAATGTATGATGATACTGTGCCGCATGGCGGAGGACTCTCATCTTCGGCGGCGATAGAGGTTTCAACGGCACTTTGTATGGCGACTCTTGCAAATGAAGAAAAAGGCGTAAAAGAAGACATTGATATGATAGAAATGGCACTTTTAAGTCAGAAAGCGGAGCATAATTTCATAGGCGTAAAATGCGGAATAATGGATCAGTTTGCATCGGCTATGGGAAAAGCAAACCACGCTGTATTTTTAAACTGTGCAACTCTCGAATATGAGCATGTGCCTCTTAATATGAAAGGTTACAGACTTGTATTATCAAATACAAACAAGAAACATTCACTCGGTGCATCGAAGTATAACGAAAGACGCAATGAGTGTGAGGAAGGTCTTAATGCTTTAAAGACGGTAATACCCGGAATTGAACAGCTTGCAGATGTTACACCGGCTGAGTTTGAGGAGCATAAAGACGTTATCGGGAACGAAATTACAAGAAAACGTATTAAGCACGTTGTTGCTGAATGTGCAAGAATGCAAAAGAGTGTTGATGCGATGAAAAATAATGATATCATGGCTTTTGGTGAGCTTATGAATGCATCTCACGATTCTTTGCAGTATGATTATGAAGTAAGCTGTGAGGAGCTTGACTATCTCGTACAGGAAGCCAGAAAGATTGACGGCGTTGTAGGCTCAAGAATGACAGGTGCAGGCTTTGGCGGATGTACTGTAAGCATTATGAAAGAAGAAGTGATTGATGAGTATATAGAAAAAGCAGGAAAGGCGTATGAAGCGAAATTCGGATATCCGGCATCTTTTTATATATCAGAAATCGGCGACGGCGGAAGAGAAATATAATTTAGTGCGGAATCAGGAGTCAGGGTTCAGGAGTTATACAGATAAGTCCACATTCCTGACTCCTGACTGTTTATTGACTTTTAAAGCCGATAAACTATAATTTATACAGCATGTGCTGATTTTGCAGATTGAAAGGATAGAACTATGGGAAGTTTTTTCGGACATTTTCGGACGATTACCCGTCACCGCAATAAGGTTATGGTACATTGCTTTAAGGCTGGTATATTGTGGCGTGGGATTTTGCATGATTTATCAAAATACAGCTTATCGGAGTTCCTTGAAGGTGCAGGAAATTATGAGGACGGCGGCAGAAGTCCGAATGAGAAATCCCGTGAGATTCGTGGCTATTCTCCGGCATGGTTGCACCACAAGGGAAGAAATAAGCATCATTTTGAGTATTGGACTGATTATAACCCGGCGAAAAAGACTTATGGGCCGGTTAAAATGCCGCTTGTTTATGTAAAGGAATTATTTTGCGATCGTGTTGCGGCAAGTAAGACATATCAAAAAGATAAATATACCGATTCGCATCCGATAGAATATTTCAGAGGCGGAATAGCGGCTAAAAGTATGCACCCGGAAACGGCGGCACTTGTGGAAAAGCTCCTTGTTATGCTTGAACAGGAGGGCGAGGAGAAAACATTCCGCTATATACGCAATCTGAAAGAATATTAATGGGTTTTGACTTTTAAAGGATTATTGCAGAAGATAATGATGAGATAGAGTTTTAATTTTTTTGACAGAAGGATAAATGAAAATGCTTAATAGAAAAAGAATAGATGCCGATTTTTGCGTTGTGGGCGGAGGAATGTCGGGAATATGTGCGGCGATTTCTGCGGCGAGAAAGGGCTTGAAGGTTGTTTTAATGCACGAACGGCCTGTGCTTGGCGGAAATGCATCCTCGGAAATTCGTATGTGGATATGCGGTGCCCACGGGACTGACAACAGAGAAACAGGAATAATAGAAGAAATAATGCTTGAAAATCTGTACAGAAACCCTACAAAAAATTATCACATATGGGATACGGTGTTATATGAGTTTGTAATGCGTGAGAAAAACATACAGCTCCTTCTTAACTGTACTTGCCTTGATGCTAAATGTGAAACGGGACAGTTTAA
The DNA here is from genome assembly GCA_045637525.1 of Clostridia bacterium. Taxonomy (GTDB): domain Bacteria; phylum Bacillota; class Clostridia; order UBA1381; family UBA1381; genus JAZTZP01. The sequence continues at coordinate 5,443 of JAZTZP010000156.1, forward strand.
GCACGGACGAAGCGTTCAGATTAAGGAAATAACGGGATATCAGCTTACTACTCAGACCTATATAGACGTAACGGCAAGTTTTTTTGCCGACTGCTCGGGTGACAGCATACTTGCACCTTTAACAGGTGCTGAGTTTATGCTCGGACGTGAGGGAAAGGCAGAATTCGGAGAAGATACTCATGTTGAAGAGCATGATAAAATGACAATGGGGATGAGCTGTCTTTTGCAGGGCAGAGAGACTACACAGCCAATAAAATTTATTCCGCCGTCGTATGCGGCAAAGCTTACGGAGGAGGATTTTAACCACAGGGATCTTAATATTTATAAAGAAGGTGAAAATTTCTGGTATCTTGAACTTGGAGGGGACCGTGATTCCATACATGATACAGAGGAAATAAGCCGTGAGCTTGCAGGGCTTGCAGCAGGTACATGGGATTATGTGAAAAATTCCGGGAATATTGATGCTGATAACTGGGAGCTGGAATTTTTAGGCTTTTTACCGGGAAAAAGAGAGTCGAGACGTATGACGGGTGAATATATTCTTACTCAGCCTGATATATCAAATGATACAAAGTTTGAAGATGCCGTAGCTTTCGGCGGTTGGCCGATAGACGACCACTATCCCGGTGGATTTTATCACAGAGGGACGCCCAATACTGACATAAAGACTAATTATCCTTATGAAATACCTTACAGATGCTTATATTCAAAAAATGTTGATAATCTGTTTTTTGCAGGAAGAAATATAAGTGCTACACATTTTTCAATGAGCTCAACAAGAGTTATGGCTACATGTGCGCTTATGGGGCAGGCTGTGGGAACGGCGGTTTCTGTTATATGCAAGTATGACTGTACACCGCACGACGCATATCTTGAGCATATGGATGAAGTGCAGGATATTCTTTTAAATGATGATTGTTTTCTGCCGAATAAAACAAGAAGGATATCGGATATATGTAGGAATATAAGTGAAAATCCGGCGATATGCGACGGACGTGACCGTATTCATGAAGACATTTATAAGGAAAAGGGATGCGGAATGTCGGTGGATAACGGAAAGAGTATTGAATATAAATTTGGTAAAGCAGAAAAGATTTCGGCAGTTCATATTGTTTTTGACAGCGATTTAAGGAGAGATACTCTCCCCGGCGGAGATTGTGAGAGAACACATGCTACAAGATGTAATATACGGCTTGACAGTCCGCAGATGTATGTTCCGAAAACTCTTTGTCGTGAGTTTGTGTTAAAATACGAAACGGCGGACGGCGAAAAGACTATACATATAACCGAGAACAGAAAAAGGGCGTATCATATAGAGATAGATGAGCCGATAGTTTCTCTGAGTCTTACACCGGTATCAAACTGGGGCGAGAGCGAGAAGACTAACGTATTTTCTTTTGATTTTTAAAATTATTACCTCCGGAAGACATCAGCCGTTTTTCGGAGGTTGTTTTTTTAAATAATTATATTCTTTGATTTGGTCTGTTTTTTCTTTTTATTGTGTCTTGATTATTTTGCTGTTTTATGGTATTATTGAATTAAAGGCGGTGATTTTTGTGAAAATTCTTAATTTCGGTTCATGTAATATAGATTATGTTTACAGCGTCGGGCATTTTGTAAATGCCGGGGAAACTATATCTGCCGGAGGGATGGAAGTGTTTCCGGGTGGAAAAGGTCTTAATCAGTCAATTGCTCTTGCAAGGGCAGGGGCAAAGGTTTGTCATGCCGGATATATCGGAAATGACGGTGGTATGTTAAGAGATATTTTATTAAAAAGCGGCGCAGATGTGTCATGCTTAAAACAGGTCGACGCTAAAAACGGGCATGCTGTAATTCAGGTAGATAAAAACGGGGAAAACAGCATTATAGTTTATAAAGGTACAAACGGAATTATAAGCAAGGAGTTTATAGATGAAGTTTTAGATAAGTTTTCGGGCGATGATGTGCTTTTAATTCAGAATGAAACAAATAATATTGCATATTTAGTTGAACAGGCATATAAAAAGAATATGAAAATTGTATTTAACCCGTCTCCTTTTAAAGACGAGCTGAAAAAAATTGATTTAAACCATATTTCTTATCTTATATTAAACGAAACAGAAGCTAAAGGATTTTCGGGAAAGGATAACCCGGACGAGTTCATTAAATATATGACAAAAGCATATCCCGGTCTTAAGATAGTACTTACATTAGGTAAAAAAGGATGTATTTATGCGGACAGGGAAGAGGTTTTAACCCATCCGGCATTTGAAGTCAGAACAGTTGATACGACAGCGGCAGGCGATACATTTACAGGATATTTCGTTTCGCAGATTTTACTCAATAAAAGCAGTCTTCATGCTGTTAAAATTGCATCAGCTGCTTCTGCCATAGCAGTTTCAAAACCCGGTGCGGCTTCATCAATACCCGACATGCATGAAGTGGAAAGAGTTATAAAAAATCTTAAACCGTACAGCATAGCTTCAAAAAGCAAAAAAGAAATTCAGCGCAGTATAATTTATGATTATATTGAACAAAATCTTCAAAATGCGTGTTTAGAGGGCTTAGCCGGGAGTATGGGATATTCGGATGCATATGTTGGGGCACGTGTAAAAGAGGTTATGGGTGAGTCGTTTTCGCAGATTTTACAGAACAAAAGATGCGGAGAGGCTGCTAAAATGCTTCGCGAAACTGATTTATCCGTAAGCGATATAATAAATAAGATCGGATATGAGAATGAAAGCTTTTTCAGGAAAATATTTAAGGAGATTTACGGAAAATCGCCTCTTGAATACAGAAAAAATAATGAAAGATAATTTATAAAATGACGATAGGACAAAAAATATATCGGTGACGGACGGAAAAATAGATGTGGTTTTAGACACGGAGACGTATAATGAGATTGACGATCAGTTTCAAAAAAAAAGTAAATTTTTTTGAAATATGCTTGACTTGAAGTCTGTTTTAGTTGTATAATAGACTCATATATTATAACAAAAATTTTAAAAGGAGAAAATAAAAGTGAAACTGAAACAGATTTTATCAATCATTGCGGTCACTGTACTTTTCGTATGCATTTCAATCATTTCCGTATCGGCGGAAAGTAAAGTTGTTGTGTCTCAAAACAGTGATTATACCGGAATTGCTGTTTCCGGAGATATTTCTATTGAAGGCAGTACACCCGACATTACTCTTGCTCTGCCTGCAACGATAAGCCTTAATGGCAATCTGAAAATTGATAATATTACTCTTAGCGGCACAAGTACAATATATGCAAACGGATATTTGCTGGAAATCGGCGAGAATGTGACATCTGCAAATCGTTTAACTGTGTATGGAGGCAAAAACGGAGCAAGTGTTGCAAGCACAGATGTAAGACTTTACGGAGGACAATACCAGAATGTTTACGGCGGCGGAAACAACGGTGCGGTTTCGGGAAACACCAATGTTATTATCGGCGGGAATTTCAATCCGGGTGACGGTATAGACGATCAGGCATCAAATCTTTCGCCATGCTATGTTTACGGCGGATCTAATAATGCGGCAGTTTCGGGAAGCACAAATATTACCATGGAAGGCAATGCAACAACGAGATATTTAGTCGGCGCCGGAGCAGGCACAGGCGGAACCGCCGTTGATATCAACATATATATAAATGGCGGCAAAGTAATGAATGTATATGCAGGCTCTACAAAAACCACACTTACCAATTGTAACACTCACATCACCATGACCGGCGGAATGGCAGAAGCTCTTTTTGGCGGCAGTGAGAATTTCGGCATGACCGGAAATACCTGTCTGACACTTTTAGGCGGTGATGTTACAAGACGGGTTTATACAGGGTGTTATAACGACTGGGGACTGGGCAGTGGCTGGCTCCCTTTACCTGAATGGAAATCTTCCTATTTCGTAAACGGTACAACAACACTTGTATTGGGCCCCGATATGTTACTTAACACTCACAATGGTCTTCATTCTGAAAATACAACAAACACAGGTGTATTTGCCGGAAGCCGCTTAGGCAAAAACGGTAATTCAAATGAGATTAATACTATAATTTATCTGGATGGCTGCTACAGCAAGCAAAGCTCAAAAATAGGTGACAAATCAGGTTTTAGCTGGGTTTTTTACAGTAACGCAAAATATACCGTGAATGCCGGTGCCGGCGGTAAGGTTTTTGGAACAAATACAGGCGGAACAATCTACGTTGAGCCTGCGGGCGGTAAATATGCCGAGATAAACGGCGGAAAGTATATTAACCGGAATGTTAATATTTCCACAGGAACTACGGCAGTTACATTCCATGATGATTTTATTATTAATGATGTTACTGCTGAAAAAACAGACAGCGGAGTTGATGTAGCTGTTCAATTTGCATCTGTAAATGTGGCAGAGGAAAGTACTCCGTCTCTTTACGCCGCTGTTTATGATGATGCCGGCAAGCTGATTGTAAGCAATAAAATTGAACCGTCTTCTGATATGACGGTGCACACTTTTAATCTGCAATGCGATATTGACACCGTAAAACAATATCGTGTGAAAGTTATGCTCTGGAATGCGGATATAAAATCTCTGTGCGAAGCTTATTCAATTAATATTTAATAATATAAACCCCAAAGGGGCTGTGACATAATAACAGCTCGAAAACAGAAAAATGAGGACGAAAGTCCTCATTTTTTTTGGTATTTTTCAGAAGTGAAATTTCTGAAAATATGAATTATTCGACAGTCTGCTGTCCCGAAATGGCTTACTTATTTAAAATATACAGTTTTTCCGGTTGAAATACTTTCATAAACAGCATTCATAGCCTCAATGGTTTTTCTGTGCCATTTAAGGTTTATAAGCGGAGTTTTACTGTTTCTTATATTATCAACAAACTCATCTATCAGCCCAACCCATTCATCAAAATAAGTATATTGAACAGTGTACCTGTCGTTCGGCAATCCGTTGTGATAAACATTAGGCCCGAAACAATCTGCCATTATAGTTCCGTTTTCGCCGTTTAAGGTTATATTAACCTCCATACGCTTCGGGAACACTTCCCAGCCGGGACCCGGCACCTTTAATCTTTCCTCCATCTTAGACCATGACGGGTCAAGAGAAAATACCGTTCCGTCTTTCATCCTGCCGATAACGGAGAGCATATCTTCCTCCTCAATATCAGGTCGGATATTCGGAGCAACCTCAGCGTAAACACATTCAAAGTCGCTTCCTGTCATATGTCTTATCATATCAAATATGTGCGGATGATCACACAATGCCCCGCCTCTGAAGCGTGCGTCATTTTCCTTTATCTGAACTCTTTTGCCGTAGCTCTTTTCGGGAACTCCCTGCCATGGAAAAGCCCATACAGGAGACAGCGTAATGTTTGTAGCATTAAACGACCTTATTTCACCTATCTTATTATTCTTCACAAGCTCCTTAAGCCTTAAAATAACAGGATTATAATGCATCTCAAGCTCTATCTGGCACACAAGTCCGCTCCTGTCGATAAGCTCCGTCATTTCATCATATTCGTCCATGTCAAATGTAGGTATCTTCATCGAAAGAATGTGTATACCACGCTCAGCGCAAAGCTTCATCTGCCGGAGATGCTCGCTGTTCTCGCTCGCTAAAACAACAGCCTCGATTTCAGGATGTGCATCAAGCATTTCCGTTTCGCTGTCATAGCAGGGAATGCCGTCCACGCTGTTTAAAAATATCTCCTTCACCTCATCGTTTGCAGTTGAAACCGCCACCCAGTCAAGCTTCGGGTTTTCTTTTAATACCTGATAATATTTTCTTGTATGTCCGTGAGTCATGCTCATCATAGCAATTTTTAAAGGTTTCATTATTCGATTACCACCCTTTCTCCTGTTTTAACGGATTTCTCCGTAGCCGCAAGTAAGATTTTAATATTATCATTATCATCAATAACCTGTTTGAAGTTTTTGCTCTGTGAAATTGCAAAAGCCGCTCTTACTGCTGCAATTTCCTCAATCTCAAGCCCATACAGCTCATAATCAACATCCGTATACATATCATTTTCATCAGAAAACAGATAAATCGAATTTTGCTTAAGCTGTGCATCTACAACAACATCGCATGCAATTCCTCTTTGTGATATAATCTCATGCTTATCAATCGGAGCTTCGCCCTTTTTAAGCGTCGCCGATATTTCAATAGTGCATACAATGCCTTTTTTTGTTACGGCAATAACATTTAAAGTGTTATCGTTTCTCATTTCCATAACACTCTTAATCTTATCACCTAAAATCCATTGACATAAATCAAGCTCACGACAAAGAATCTCATCTGTCGATGCCCCTCTTTCTGCTATTCTTGCAACCCGCATAACGCTTATTCCGAAAAGCGTGCCGTTATTTACGATATTTTTAAGCTCAACAAATCTTCTTTCAAACCGGTGTGAAAGAAGCGGAATTTCAGTTCCGTCTATTAAAACAGTTTTATCATCCTTAAACTCTGCTCTTACATCAACCGAATACTTTTCAAGAAGAAAATCAAGCTTGTCCTGTAATCTGTTCATTATTAAACCTCCTGAATTTAAAATTTTACTGTTACTTCGCACTCATCCTTTTCGGATTTTATGCAGTTACCTGTCTGTAAAACACCGTCAACCCATATACCCTTTTCGCCATCAGTTCTTTCGAAAGAAATGTGATACATTGTGTTACGATACTTTTTACTCACGCTGTAATTCTTCCAGTCCTCCGGAACGTGCGGTTCTATTATAAGTCCCGCAAATCCCGGCTTAACACCTAATATGCCTTCAAATCCGCCGTGGATAAGCCATGCGACGGTCGCTGTAAACCATGAAAACAGATTCATACCATATCTGCTGTTATTAGGTCCGTAGTAAACATTTCCAACAGCATAAGGCTCACTTGTGCGGCACATATCGGAGTTATCGGGATGATTGGGAAGTGCACGTAAAAACGTATCAAGTGCATCATCATAATCACCTCTTGCAACATCATAATACACCTTAAACGACGCCGCATGATTATATACTGCGCTGTTTCCGAAAGTTCCCTGACGTTGTCTTTGCACTCTGCCGCAGCGTGCACCGTAAAATACATACGGCGGATAATTAAGCAGCGGCCCGAACGGAGTCTGCAAATATCGGTTAATAGCCTTCTCCATCCTCCTTATCCTGTTTTTATCCTCAACAATACCGCTGAATACTGCCCACGTCTGAGGATTTAAATATATTTTTCCTTCTAAGTTTTCGGCAGAACCTATCGGCTCTCCGTCTTCAAAAAACGCATATTTAAACCAGTTGCCGTCCCAGCCGACTTCATTTACGATTTTCTTGTACTCCGCTGAGCGCTCTCTCATAAGTGCGGCTTTTTCTGTATCGCCGATAAAATTATATAATTCACTCATTACATTCTGTGCATAAAATGCGGCGATCGTAATCCATACAGATGTTGCGTCATCACCGTATTTGTTTATACCGCCAAGCCCGTCAAACCAGTCACCGCCGCGTATTTTAACAAGTCCGTTTTTGCCCCGGAGCTTATACAGGCTGTCAAGCCCACGAAATACATGGTCTTCAACAGTGCTCACCTCATCACTTCCCATAAACGGAAGCATTTCTTCTAAAATACCTGTGTCGCCTGTTTCCTTTATGTATCCAGAAACCGCATCCGCCGCCCAGATTATCGAGTCTGAGAAATCACGCATATCATGAAGAGTATCGTCCCATCTGTAATACTGACGCGGACATCTTCCGTCCGGCATCATATACGAAAGCGTTATTAAAATCTTGTCTTTTGCCTTTACCGGGTCTACAAGCAGATATCCCCAGGAATCCTGCAATCCGTCACGATACCCCACATGCATTCCGGCACGGTCATAACGGTATGTAAGATACAGCTGATTTTTCAGCCAGTAATTAAGAAAATATTCCGCATTTTTATCGGGAAGCCTGCAGAAATTATTTTCGGTAATACTTTTCCATTTATTTTTCAGATTTAAAAGCTCTTTCAGATTTTTTTCTTCATCAGCGCAGGAAATAATTTCAGCCGTCTCAGCATCGCATTCGCTTACGCCCGATACAACGCACCATTTTGCGCTTTTACCCCCGGGTATTGTAAATGTACGGCAAAGGCTTGCACGTGTAAGGCAAACATCCTTTCCGTCAGGAAATTTTTCCGTCACATCAGAAGCTTCGCCTTCACCCTGTGCCGCAGTGAAAATACCTTTCATACCGCACTTTCCGGCATAAATAACATCATTATTGGTTTTTACCTTAATCGGCTCATCCTCGACATTATATGTAAACGAAAACATCCATTCCTGCCGGGCCGTAACCAAAATATCCTTATCCTTGCCGGTGTTCGAAATCTCCACTCTCCAGCACTCGCATGGAATTTCAAGAGGTACGAACATTTTAACGCTTATATTAAGCTCTCCCATGCGGCCGGAAAAATCTATTTCTCCTGTATGCACCGTAACTTTAAAATCCTCAGCCGCCTCAAAAAAGTTATTGCTTTCGCCGTTTTGTTCTATTAAAAGCTCTCTTTTTCCGTATGGCTCACGTATCAGATAATACCGCTCCCAGTCCTTTGTAACGTCACAGCCTTTAATGTGCCTTAAAAAACCACCGCCCGTATTTGTCACACAGGCAAATATCTTGTCATTACATAAAAACTGAAGCCACGGACGTGGCGTATCTCTTTTTTCGATTACGTATGCTTTTCCGTCCTCGGTAAATTTTCCGAAGGTCTTATCCTTGTTATAATAATCGTCAAGCGGCAGATTTGACTCTATACATTCCGGATAATACTCCTTTTCATCTAAAATTCCCATCACTTACCTCCTTGTAAAAATTCTTCCGTCTCTTTTCTGAATGGAATCGCATTGGTAACATATTTTCGCCCAACGCTTATACCGGAAGCCGTGACGGCATACCGACAGCTTTCTTCAAGGCTCATCCCCTCAGCAATGCACACAGCAAGCACGCCTGTAAACGTATCTCCTGCACCTGTTGTATCAACAGCCTTCACATCAATCGCCGGTATGAAAACTTCTTCATTTATACAGCATCCTTTTGAGCCTAATGTGGTTATACAGTTTTTAAAGCGTGATGCGTCTATAACGCACTTTTCATGCTCATTAGGTGTTACCGCAAACGCATATTCCGCAAGAAGGTCATTAACAGCCCTTGCCGGTGCCGGATTTAATATAACCCTTACATTATGCTTTTTTGCGATTTTTACGGCAATGTCATTAATCTCTTCCGGCACTTCATGCTGAAGCAACAAAATATCCGATGCTGCAATTTCTTCTTCATATTCTTTTACGTCTTCCTCTGTTAAAAATGCGCTCTCAAACTCTGTCACCCTGTTTTCACCGTTTTTATCGGTAAGAATAAAGGCTAAAGGCGTTGTTTTTCCCGGTTTTATCTTTAAATACGATTTTATATTATCACGCATTAGCGTTTCCTCGCATTCTTTTCCGTTTTCATCATCGCCGACCGCCGCAAGAAACGATACCTCCGCTCCCATACGGGATGCCGCAACCGCCTGATTAATGCCTTTGCCACCGATTTCTTCATGTATTGACTGAGCTATAAGCGTTTCTCCGTTTTCATGAAAATGGTCCACATTCATAAAAACAGATTTTCCGCATATGCCGATTACAGATATTCTTGCCATTTTTTAGCCCCCTTTATAAATGCTTTATTTTCGGTAAATACCGGTCTATAAGCTTTTTATTATATTCTGCTCCGCCGTCAATGTTACCGCTCATATAAACAGGCGGTTTTTTCGACAGCTCCGCCGCTTCCATTAAAATACTCTGTAATATAAAAGAGCTTGCCGCAGTCGAAACACTGCCCATTTTTGCCTCTGTTCCGGAAATGTCTATTACAGCATCACCATGAGGTACGCAGTTATCAATATAAATATCACAGCACTCATAAAGCATTTCTTTATCTTTCTTATCTTTAAAATATGCCGATGAAACTATACCTGCATTTTTGATACCGCATTCCCGTGCCACCTTTGACATCTCAACAGGAACAGCATTTTTACCCGATGTTGATACTACAAAAATGAAATCCTTATCCGTTATGCAGTATCTTTTAAAAATCTCCTCTGCAATTCCGGTCATTTTCTCCATTTTACTACTCTTTGCCGCACCGTTATGAAGCATAAGGTCGGTATCAAGCATAGCGCTCACATTCGCAAGTCCGCCTGCTCTGTAAAAGCAGTCAAGCGCAATAAGATGAGAATGTCCGCACCCGAAAATATATATTACCCCGTCATTATCAATGGTTTCGGCAACAGCCCTTGATACCGTCTCCATTTTCTCTTTTTGCGTCACACGTATTTTATCAAGAATACCAACAATTTCATTAAAATATTTTTCTGTTACCATCTTAATTTTTCCCTACCATAAATTATTTCTTTCTCCTATCTGATGAGCTGTAAATCCGCACTCTTCATAAGTTCTGCATTCTTCCGAAACTTTTCTGATAAGTGTTGCTGTCTCCGAACGCAACTCCGCATACTTCGACCATGATGTTTCCGGGAGCCCGCATTTTCTTGCACAAACAAGCAGCGATGACATTTCTGAGGATAAAAAATGCCATGTTGTTTCCATTACTCCGTAAAGATTTTTTTCAACTGCCGTATTAACACAGGTTTGTATGTTATCTGTGTCATACCATGGGCATGTGATAACATCATATTTTTTCTTCTTTAAAACCTCTGAAGTCTTTAATATTCCTTCCTTTATATTATACTGCCAGTCAGCAATAATGGTTTTTGGTGATAATGCACTTCTGATAAACTCCGCTTCCGCTTCGCTTATATCAGCCTTGTAATACCGCTCACCAATACACCCCGCTTCTTCACCTGAAATTATCATATCTCCCCAGATTATAGGAATTTTTCCCTCTTTAGCCACTTCCTGCGTAATTTCTCCAAGATAATCTCTCAGCACACTTTTATCTATATATCCGTTTGAAAATATATATGCCTCATCACAGCCTAAATGAACATATTTACAGTCTCCAAACAAATCATAAAGCTCTTTTCTTATATTGCGAAGCAAATCTTTTACTTCATCCGATTGTATATTCCATGCCCAGCCATCAGGAGTAAACAAATATTGTTTATCCGGTGCCTGATCTAAAACGACATGTTTTCCGTTTGCTATCCTGCATTGAGAAGCATGCCCTAAATGATTAAACATCGGTATAAGCTCCATCCCGGATTGTTTAGCTTCACAAAGAATTTTGGAAACCTCCTCTTTTTCAAATCCGCACGGCCATGAAAGCGAAGCTAAGCAATCAAACTTAAGCATACCCCAGAATTCTATAATTATATGAGTATACTGAAGTACTCCGCACAAACGCACAATACGCCTTAAGGATGCATATGTCGTTTCAGGAAATACACACAGATGCACCATTCTATTTGAAACCTTGAAATTCCCGTGAATATTTCCACACGCAATCCCAAAGCATTTTTCAGCGTTTCCCGAAACCTGTTCAATACACATCAGAAGCATCATAAACCCACGAAGAAGTCCTTGCTTTGAATCTGACAGAATCCCTGCTCCGTTTTCTGTTATACAAACAGTATATTCATCATTGTCTTCTAAGCTTATAAAAGATGCATCTCCTATAGATATTTTATTCTCACTGCCGGTTTTAACAATTAATTCACCGGTACGACAGCAGAAGCTATTCCACAGTTCTGACAAATACTCACTTATAATTGCAGAATCAAAATAAACTTCAGTTTTTTTACCAAACAAAAACATATTTTTCATGATTGCCTGCCTTTCAACCAACTACTTTTTAAGTATCCGCTTATAGTTTCTTCCTATATTATCCCAAAGCTCAATCGGGTCTTTGGCCGCAACGCTTGTTCCGTAACCGCCGCGATATGTCCATGTTGCAAGACGGTCTACTCCTAAATCTTCATACATGTCAACAACCTTGTCAATCTGTGAAAAATCATCAGGACGCTTGTTATATCCCATCAGCCATCTCTCGGACTGCTTTCCGTATTTCTTAGCCATTGCAACAGTTCTTTCGGTTATTTCACGGAAAAAGCTTTCCGGCAAGCTCCAGTTTATTATCGTTGTTGAAAATACGTCAAAATAAGGGCATGCCGCTACCATTTCCCAGTTATCATAACCTCGCAGCTCCGTTACATAATATGAATTTAACGTTGCATGAACACAGCATGTTATTTCAAGCTCCGGATTTAATTCCTTCAACGCCTTTGATGTGTCGGATAATGTAAAGAGTGCCTCTCTCCATCTGAACTGCTTAACGTCATCATTCATGAATTTCGGCATTTCATAGCCGTAATAATCCTCAAACTTCTTCATACATTCAGGACATCTGCAAGCCCAGTCGTCTCCTGCGCCGCCTGTTATTGAAGCATACGATTTCGGATATGCATAATGCGGCTCATCCCAGAAAAATCCGTCAACCTCGGTTTCGCGTGCAAGCTTTAAACAGATATTTTTGAAATAATCCCTGAATGAATTTGTATTAAAGCATGCGGCATTTAAAACCTCGCCTGTGTATGCCGAAACCTGTCTGTGATGAATGTTATTCTGTAAAAACAGGCTGACCTGCTCGCCACCGAAATACTTTCCTATTCCCCATGTGTCCGCAAGAACACGAAGTCCCGTTTCGTGCGCCGCTTTTACGATATTATTGATATTAGGAAACCAGAAATCCATATCAAATTCCGTAATAGCAAGAATAACCGTATCGCATCCATGCTCCACCATCTCCTCAAAATCCTTCTTAGCATGTTCAACGTAGTTTAAGCCGTAATAGCTTACCGCTGTGTGTTTAATTGCCATTTTACATCCCTCCGTAATATTTGTTAATTTCAGGCATTTGTGAAATATGTATAAATTATAGTTTCACTGTGATAAACCATAATTTAATTGTATCACAGTGAATTTATAAAAAAAACATACTTTTCAATCAAAAAAGGTTGACTTTTCGCTCAAAATATGTAATAATATATTTAGGTAATAAAAGAAGTTTTAAAAAAGAGGTGTAATTAATGATATATAACTTCGACGATTTGAAATTCAATATTCTGTCCGTACAGCATCTCCGTCACAAAAAAGGTGTTTTTAATGTAGAACCACGCCAGTTTTCTGCGTTAGCCTTGAGAATTAAAGGTACAGCAAAGTTTTTCACCGATAAAATAAATGTTACTGCGTTTCCCGGTGATGTTTTGTTTTTATCATCAAACGTAGAGTACACAGTAGAATATACAGAAAGCGAAATGATAGTTATACATTTCTCGGAATGTAATTATAACGCTGAAATAGAAAACTCAGATTTTAAAAACGATATAGTAATTAAGGACTTTTTCAGAAAAATTCTGAAAGCATGGGATAATCATGAATGTATTTATAAAATTAACGCATTGATATTTGAGCTTTTATCCGCTATGCGGGAAACCAATCATCAAAATGTCTCGTACGATGCTTTTTATATGTGTGTAAAGCATATCGAAGAAAACTTTTCAAATCCCGATTTATCAATAGACGGTATATGTAAAGAATACGGAATAAGCCCGGCAAATTTAAGACTTAAATTTAATATAGCATACAATCTTCCGCCAAAAAAATATCTGCTCAAGCTGCGGCTTGCTCAGGCTGTCCGACTATTATCGGAAAACCTCTACACTATCGAAGAGATAGCTTCTTCAAGCGGTTTTAATGATACCAAATACTTCTGCAAGGTAATAAAGCAAACATACGGTATGCCTCCGTCTGTTCTCTCTGAAAATTTAATAAGACAATAAAAATCTTTAAATCCCACTTACGGTAATGTTCACAACATAAAAAATTTAAAGCAGAACTCGTTCGGTATTGCGGAAAGCCGGTGGGGAAGAGTGAAAGCTACCGGGGAAGTCAGATAGTCGAAAAAATAAAATTTCTTAATATTTAAAAACGCAGAAACATCAGTTTTAAGCTGTTCTTTGTTTTGTCATTGATTGAAATTTTGAATTATTTGACAGTCTGACGTCCCGAAATGGCTCACAATCAACTTTCTTTGTATTTCTCTTTATGGATTTGTTATATATCCTCTTGAATTAAGATAAATGTCAATATCATTATTGATATAATGATGTCCTGTAGTATGAAGAACATCGTAAAACTCTCTGATATAATCAAACACTCCATACCGTTCAAAAAGTGAAGAAACTTCCTGTCCGCTCAAATTTCGATGAGTTTTGTAGTTTTCTAAACAAAACACAGTAAAAGCCATTTCTTTGCTCATTATAAAACCTCCTATACATCAGGAAACTGAATGTCTCCATTTTTTTCTTCTTGCTCAAATAAAGTATATAACATCTGTGTACTATATTGCCAAACTTTGGTTTCTTCTTTTTCAAGTACTGCATACAATTTTGAAGAATAAAGCTTTTTTATCGCATCTTCTTCAGGAATGTTTTGCTTTTCTGCTATTACCGAAACCAAATCAGTGCTGATATAAGGCATCATTGCAATGAATTGTTCCTGTCCCATAGATATCCTCCTATCTGACTTCTTTTGCTTCAATAAAATTCAAATATTTCAAAATTTCATTGCTATGCAAAGTCCATTGATCGTGCAATACTTGCGTTTTTAATTTCTTTACAGTATATTCTGCATCATAGGCTCCTGTTTCAAACAATCGAATAGATTGGTATACATTATCATCTGCAACAGGACCAATGTGCATATCTGTTTTGTTGTCGTTGAAATTGCCTTTACGATTATTAACAACAAATGACAACCATTCTTCATCTGCTTTATCAAACCGTTTAATTGTAAGTTCTTTTTCTGCCTTTTCTATATCAAATTCATATACAGCTACATATCCTGAATTAACATTTTTTCTTCGCATTTTAATCCTTGCCCACCGTTCGGCTTGTTCAAACGATGTTGTAGTATAAAATCCTACACCAAAATCCAAATAAACATCGCTTCCCCGAATTTCCGGTTTGTCAACAAGGTCTGTGCTTCCATGATATAAAATCATACAAGTCCCTCCAATATCTTGTTTATTACTTTTTGCTCCTGTTTTAACGCAGAAAGCATATTCTCATAGTGTTTTCGTTGTTCTAATTGCTCTTTTATTTGTGAAATTTTTTCTTTGTCTTTTCCAATATAATCGTCACACACTTTTCCATTTTTGCGATACTTTAAATAAAAGTATTCATTTTTACGGCAAATTAAAGAACCTTTCGGCAGTTTTGCAATCAATTTTTCATACTGTTGTATCATTTCACTGTTTCTTAATGCTTCATTCTTTACAACTGAATTTATAATCATAACTTATCACCATTATTATTGTACCACACTTCTGCAAAAAAATCAATAGATTTGTGTGATATTTTCTGTGTGGAAAATAAAAAATGTCTTACCAACGCTGGCATGATAAGAAAACAGGACGGTTTGACAGTAAACCACAATATGGTTACTAAAACCGTCCGTAAATTAATTATTGAATAAGTCGCTGTGTGTACCGGTTCTTGATAAAGTGAGGACGAGAACATTTTTCTCAACTTTATAAATTAACAGCCAGTCGGGTGAAATGTGACATTCACGAAAACCTTTCCAATTGCCGGAAAGTTGATGGTCGCAATATTCTTCCGGAAGTGGTTGACTGTTTGCAAGCATACGTATTGTATTATCAAGCAAATCAATATTTAAACCACGTTTGATAGCGAGCTTGTAATCTTTTTTGAATTTGGAAGTCCAAATTACCTGCATGCTCACAACTTCAACTCCTTCAAAGCATCTTCAACATCGTAACGCTTTACAGAAGGATCATGAAGAATACGTTCTGCCTCAAGCATTGCAGCGACTGTTTCTGCGTTGGGGGTATTGATTGTAATGTCAAATGGAATGCCTCCCTCTCTTACAGATTGGCGAAGAAAAATATTAAATGCTGTGGTCATATTCATTCCAAGTTGAGAGAACAGAGCATCAGCCTGAGATTTTAATTCGCTGTCAATTCGGAAACTTACATTTGATATGTTAGCCATGAAAATCACTCCTTGCAATATTTATGATATAATTAGGTAATTGCAAAATTGAAATTTCGCAATTACAGATAAGAGAGAATAGAGAATAGATAATAGAAATGGTATAAATTTCTGCGAAATTTAAATTATTTTTGAAAAATCAAAGATTTTTCTGCCTTTTCTTTTCACTTTTCTCTCTTCACTTTTCTCTGCAATTGCATTTCGCAATTGCCTATTTATGATATAATTATAACATAAGAAAACGCTGTTGTCAAGTAGTTAGACTGCTTTTTGCGTTATAAATGCTATATAATAGTATATGCAAAGTTGAAATAAATATGATGATTGGGGACGTTTTATCAAACGTCCCCATCAAAATGACTTCAATATGTAGTGTTGCGCTATGTACTTTTTCTGTAATCAGCCGGGCAAATGCCAAAGGCTTTTTTAAATTCTCTGCTGAAATAGCTCATATCTGTATAGCCTGATAGTTCAGCAACTTTTGTTATTGTATACATTCCGGAGGTTATAAGTTCCTTTGAGTAAGATATTTTCATATCGTTGATATATTTTCGTGGTGATGTTCCGAATGTATTTTTAAATATTTTTCTAAAATAATCTTCACTTATATCACACATTGCAGACAGCTCCGGAATACATATATTTTCGTTTGTGTAATTCTTTTTAATATATTCAACAGCTGGAGCAATCAGATTAGCGGTACTGCTTGCAATATATTTTGAGTTATATTCACTTTGCATCATAGCCAGAATATTATACAAAATTGCTTTACACTGCATATGGAATGCGGTGTTTTTATTTTTCCATAGTTTCGTTGCTTTTTCAAACTCCTTAATAAAAGCAGGGGCATTTTTTAATTTGAAAGAAAACGGTTCGAAAACGATATTTTCCGAAATATCAAAATTTATTGCATAGCAATTTCCGGATTTTTTTGAAGATACTGTATAGTTTGAACCCTTTGGCATATAAATAATCTCATTTTGTCCAACAAAAACAGTTTTGTTATCAGAAAAAACATATTTTTTTATACCGTCCGGATTTGGGGATATATTAACAGCAACACCATGCAAAGCTCTGTTTTTATGTATGCTGGCACCTGTTCCGGGTTCAACAAATATTGCAATTCCAATATTTGTAATATTAAAATCAGAATTCATAAAATTTTTCATAATGCACCTCCGCATTTCATTATATAATATATTCTTGAAAAAGTCAAGTGGTATTGAAATGTATATTCCTTTTTTTTGATTTATAGTATATAATTTGTAATATCAGTAATTAATTTTGAAAGGACGGATTTTTATGAGTAGTTTATGGAACACATTTGAAGATGACAGAGAAATGCTTGATAAGCAGTATGTCAAAGCATGGAATAATGTGGAATCATTTGAAAGGGTAGAAAATCTAAGAACCGGGATTATGGAGATTGCAGATAATTTGAAAGAAGAATCGCATCCCGTAGTTAAAGCAAAATGCTTTGATTACATATTGGAGAATGCACAGATTTACATTAATCCTGATGACTGGTTCGGGATTTCTTTAGAGGCTGTAAAAATGGATCCGATATTGGATATTGGTTGTCATTATGTCAAAATTTTAAATTCCCTGCACGATAAATGGAAAAACGAGCTTGGTGATGTGTTGTACCCGGAGCAGAATGCGCATTTTTGCAAATATGCAACAAATTATTTGCTTAACGAATTTTATATTGATTACAATCATTCAACTCCTAACTGGGAAGATATTTTTAAATACGGAATCAACGGTCTTTTGGAAAGGGTACAGAGCTATAAAACTGATTTGGGCGAAAAATCACCGTTGTCATCCGAGCAGCTTGCATATTTTGAAGGTATTGAAATGACATATAATGCAATTTTAAAGCTATTTAAAAGATATATAATTGCATTAGGTAAAAAAACAGAGCCTAAAATGAAATGTATGAAAAAAGCATTTGAAAATCTGATAAACAATCCTCCTCAAAACACTTATGAAGCGCTTTTGCTTGCATCGCAGTATTGGTTTTTGCAGGAGAATATAGACTGTGTAAGAGCAAGAACAATGGGCGGACTTGATCAGCTTTATTATCAGTTCTATAAAAACGATTTAGAAAACAGAACATTCACAAAGGAAAATATAAAAGAGCTATTTGTATATTTTATGAATGTCTTTAATGCAATGCGTGTGGTGTATCAGCAGCCAATTTATGTCGGAGGCATGAACGAAAGCGGAGATTGTATCGTAAATGAGCTTTCATATATAGTATTGGATGCTTATAATGTTTTGTCTGCTCCGAATCCGAAACTTCAGGCAAAAATAGGTAAAAATACTCCTGATGAATTTTTAAAAGCCGTTCTCGAAACTATACGAAACGGAAATTCGAGTATTTCTATTATGAACGATGATAATGCAGCAATGTCCCTTATGAAGTTAGGAGTACCCAAAGAGGAAGCGCTTACGAATCTTATGTCAGGCTGCTGGGATTATGCCGTAAAAAATCATGAGGTTAAAACAATACCTGTCAGAGTTTCTTTGCCTAAAATTTTGGAATACACAATGACAAACGGCAGATGTCTCAGTACAAATGAAATTGTAGGCTGCGAAACGGGGAACAATTTTGAAACATTTGAGGATTTTTATTCTGCTTATGAAAAGCAATGGCTGTATATCTGGAAAAGGGTTAAAAGTATTATTGAAAATTGGGAGTTGTACCTTGCTGATATCAGCCCGTCAAATATGTTTTCCGGAACAATGACCGATTCGCTTGCGCAGGGTGTTGACGGATACGCACGGGGGATGAAGTATAATACAACGGTTTATACGGTCGCAGGACTTGGTACATTGGTTGACGGTCTTTGTGCTATAAAAAAATATGTGTTTGACAAAAAAGAAGTTTCTCTTGAAGAATTTGTCGAAATTTTAAAAAATAACTTGAACGACAATGAGCGACTCAGAAAAATCATTTTAAATGATAAAGATAAATACGGAAACGGCTCTGATATAGCAGATGAATTAATGGTTAGATTAACTGATTTCTTTGCCAAAAGTATAAATGGTGTTCCAAACAGCAGAGGCGGGTACTGGAAGCTTGGCACCTTATCTATAGATAAGAATGTCCGTTACGGTTCAGTGACAAAGGCAACACCTGACGGTAGAAAAGAAGGCGAACCATTTTCGAAAAACCTTTCTCCGGTAATCGGAATGGACCGTGGTGGAATAACGACATTATTAAACTCAATCGGCAAAATAGATTTTTCACAATTCCCTCATGCAGGAATGCTTGATTTAATTCTGCATCCGACAGCAGTAAGCGGCGATGATGGTCTTGAAGCTTTTGCCGGTCTTGTAAAAGCGTATTTTGCAAAAGGCGGTCACTCTCTGCAGTTTAATATTTTTTCCGCTGAGACATTAAAGGAAGCACAGAAAAATCCCGATAAATACAGAACTCTTCAAATTAGAGTTTGTGGATGGAATGTGTATTTTGTTGATTTGGAAAAAGTATTACAGGATGCATTTATAAAACAATGTGAGCATTACGAAAGTATTTAATAGAATTGTGAGGTTTACAAAATGAAAAAGATTGTTTTAATAGGAGATTCAATACGAAAAGGCTATGACAGCTACACGAAAATGGCATTCGAAGACGTGGCTAAGGTTTATTATCCAGAAGATAACTGCCGTTTTGCGGCATACACGCTAAGACATCTTTGCGATTGGAAAGATCAATTTGAATGCGGAGATGATGTTGACTGCGTACATTGGAATGCAGGACTGTGGGACTGCCTTATTATGGCACTTGACGGTGAATATTTAACACCAATAGAGCTATATAAATACTATCTTGAGAGGGTTTGTAATGCTCTCAAAAAGCTGTTTCCCTGCGCCAAAGTGATTTTTGCCACTTCTACACCTGTTCAGGAAGAACTTTTTTGGAGAAATAAAAGGTATAACAAAGATATTGAATTGTACAATGATGCAGCAGTTGAAATCGCAAAGAAACATGGATTTGAAATAAACGACCTTTATGCTCTTACAAAAGATGCACCGAAAGAATATCATTCTGATGTAACACATTATTACACAAAAGAGGGTACAAGACTTATTACAAATAAGGTGGTTGAATGTATAGAAAATTGTCTGAACATCAAAGCAAAAGAGCTTGATTATGACAAGCTGTTTGCTGATACTGACGATGTAGTAGGTATTTAAAACAAATTTTGGGTGATGTAATGAAAATGATAAATACCGTTTTGGGAGAAATAAAACCCGATGAAATAGGCAATGTGTTAAGCCATGAACATATCATATGTTGCTCTCATGCAATGAAAATAGGTTTTGGAGATAAATGGTATAACACAGAAGAAGTAATTAACATAGCATCAAAACTATTAAAACAGGCAAAGGATGAATGTGGCATTGATACCATAATAGATGGTACACCTTTAAATTTAGGGCGCGATATATCTCTGTTGCAAGAGGTATCACGAAAAAGTGGTGTAAATATTATAGCTTCAACCGGTCTTTATTATACCGAGGACTATTTTCTGAGGAGCAAATCGCCTGAATTACTTGCTGAATTCTTTATTGATGAATGTTTAAACGGAATTGGTGATACAGAAGTAAAGCCTGAATTCTTAAAATGTGCTACAAATGACAGCGGTGTTACGGCATTAAATGAAAAGAGTCTGGCGACTATGGCAATAGTTCAGAAAAATACAGGGTTACCATTATATGCGCACAATTACCACCAAGGCAAAACGCCATACGACCAAATTAAAGTTCTTGAAAAAAACGGCGCCGATCTTGAAAAACTTATTGTAGGACACAGCAGCGATAGTTGTGATATTGATTATCTTGAAGATTTCCTGGAACTGGGTTGTTATTTGGGATTTGACAGAATTTGGAACGATTGTGAGGGTCAGGCAAAAACCTTGTGTTCTCTCATATCCCGTGGTTGGGAAGATAAACTTCTCTTGTCACATGACTACTCTGTATTTATAGATTCTCAGGATTATAGCTGGGCGTCATATAAAGAAACTATTTTTAGTTCCAATCGGAATTATACAACTGTAAGTAAAGTTTTACTCCCTATGTTAAGAAATATGGGAGTTTCCGAGAAACAGATAAACAAAATGATGCGTGATAATCCGCTACAGTTGATGATAAAACTGTGATTAGAAAATTACAGAAAGGAAATAAAAAAACAATGGAGATTATTAGCAAGCATCGCTGTATAATAGGCGAAGGCCCTATTTGGAATGAATTTAACAATAAATTATACCACGTAAATGGGTTCGGCGCTAACGAAATTTGCTGTATTGACTTAAAAACCAAGAAAATCGTTGTTCGTAAACTGGATTTTGGTGTTTCGGCAATGGCTTTTACAAAGAATGGCGAAATGATTATTTCTTGTAAAGACGGAGCATTTATTTTGAACGATGACGACACGTATGCACCGTTGTATGACAGGTCGAAGTATGAAATCAAATACGGCAACGATGCCAAAGTGGGGCCTGACGGCAGATTTTACATTGGTACGCAAAGTGCAAAAAGAAAAGGAGTAGGCGATGAGATAGACGGCAAACTCTACAGTATCGATAAAAACGGTATAGTTAAAGTTTTACTTGATGGACTTATTCTTTCAAACGGTTTTGATTGGTCTATGGATGAAAAAAGACTCTACCATACCGACAGTGATACGGGCATAATTAAAGAATATGATTTCGATAAAGAAAAAGGAACTATTTGCTTCACAGGCAGACAAGTGAGTGTTCCGGGAGTTGATGGTTTTACAATAGACAATAATGATTTTCTTTATGTTGCTTGTTGGGGACAGGGTCATATAGCAGTTGTTGATACTAACGAAATGCAAGTGAAGGAATACATAGAAGTGCCTGCAAAAATACCTGCAAGTTGCGGATTTGCCGGAGAAAACATGGAAAGTTTAGTGGTAGTTACTGCAACACTCGGCGTAGATGTTGAAAAGGATGAAAACGCAGGATTTACGTTTATGAAAAAAATGAATGTAAGAGGAAGAAAACCCTACTTGTTTGGGTAACGGAGGAAAAGTAAATGAAATCATTTTTATTAATAGGTCAGTCAAATATGGCAGGAAGAAGGGAATTCGGAGAAGTTCCGGAAATCATAAATTCAAAATGTTTTATGTTGCGAAACGGAAAATGGGTGCCTATGAGTGAGCCCATTAATCCTGACAGAAGTATTTTTAATTATTTTCATAGTGGAAGAGGGCTTAGTGCCTCATTTGCTGATGAATATGCAAAGTATTTTAATGAAGAAATCGGACTGATTCCTTGTGCAGACGGCGGAACAAAACTTTCCCAATGGATGCCAGGTGAAATTCTGTATGACAATGCTGTAAATAATGCAAAATTGGCGCAGCGTACATCAGAGATAGTTGGCATCTTATGGCATCAGGGTGAAAATGATAGCCACTTTGAAGAAGATGCAAAGACATATCAACAAAGATTTACAGAAATGATTACACGGCTTAGAAAAGATTTGGGTAATGAAAAGATTCCGGTTATAGTAGGCGAGCTTGGAAGATTTGCGGCATCCTATCAAAATGGCAAGCTTAAATATATGGATATCGTTAACGAAGCGCTCAGGACTATGCCTTCTGTAATCGAAAACTGTGGCTTTGCAAGTTCAGAGGACTTGACTGACAGAGGAGATAGCATACATTTTAATTCTGTTTCCTACAGAATTTTTGGAAAAAGGTATTTTAGTGAATATTTAAATGTAGTAGGTGAAGAAAATGAAAAGTAATATTTTTTCAAACAAAGTAACGACAGTTTTGTTGGCTGTTTTTGTTTCAATTCTTTGGGGAACTTTGTTTCCTATGATAAAAATAGGATACAAAGTTTTTGAAATTGACAATACAGAGGTTGCTTCAATTCTACTTTTTGCGGGAGTCAGATTTTTAATAAGTGGGTTAATACTTGTTGCTGCAGATAGCAAAAGAAATAGAAAATTTGAATTGCCAAACATTGATAAATTTAAATCCGTTTGCATTGTAAGCTTGCTTACGGTTGTGATTCACTACGCTCTTACATATACAGGACTGTCGCTGGCAGATAGTTCAAAATCTTCTGTGTTAAAGCAGATAGCATTTTTGATTGTACCGTGTATTGCATTCTTGTTCAGAAAAGATGATAAATTTTCATTTTATAAAGTTTTTGCGGCAATACTTGGTTTTTCATCTGTTATTATAATAAATCTGAAAGGCATGAATCTTGTTTTTGGTATTGGTGAAATTTTGATTATATTAGCTTCGTTCAGTTCTATGTTTGGACAAATGGCGTCCAAAAATATATACGATAAATATAAGCCAACGTATATTGTTGCATATTCACAACTTTTAGGCGGTGTTATTCTGGTTATATCAGGATTAATATTCGGCGGAAGCATAGGTAAGATTTCTTTGCAGAGTATTGCTGTTTTAGGATATATATGTTTTGCATCAATAACAGCAAACCTTTTATGGAACACATTGATTAAATATAACGATATGTCAAAGCTTGCAGTTTTAAAAAGTATGGATCCGTTATTTGCTTCGCTGTTTTCGGCGATACTACTGGGAGAAAACATATTAAAGCCAACCTACCTCATAGCAACTGCGTTAATTATACTGGCCATTGCTGTCAGCAATTATAAGCCGAAACGTAGTGTTGTCAGAAGATAATAAGAAGGGATTTCAATATTATGAAAGCAAAAATATTTGAGATAAAACGTTTTGCCGTACACGATGGCGATGGAATAAGAACAACTGTTTTTTTCAAAGGCTGTCCTTTAAAATGCGTGTGGTGCCATAATCCCGAAAGTATTGGTTTTAAACCGCAGATAGCATTTTATGAAAATAAGTGTATCGGTTGCGGTGATTGCGTTTCTGTGTGTCCGTCATGTGCACACAAAATCACACAAGAAGGACATGTTTTTGAAAGAGATTTATGTGTTGCTTGCGGAAAATGTGCCGACGTGTGTTTGGGAAATGCTTTAACTTTCTATGGAAAAGAGATGACAGTTGACGAGTTGTTGCCGATACTGCTTGAAGATAAGGAGTTTTATGAAAATTCAGGCGGCGGAGTAACGCTTTCGGGCGGAGAATGTCTAATACAGGCAGACTTTTGTGCAGAGCTTTTGAAAGTATTGAAAGAGAGCGACATACATACAGCAGTTGACACCTGCGGCTTTGTTTCAAAAGAGGCGCTCGACAAGGTTATACCCTACACCGATATTTTCCTTTACGATTTTAAGGCATTTGACGAAGATGTGCATATAAAATGCACAAGTGTGTCCAATAAGCTTATACTCGACAATTTAAAATATCTTGATAATTGCGGAAAAAAGGCAGAAATCCGTATTCCCTATGTTCCAAAGTATAATGATGATCAAATGGAAAAGATGGGAGAATTCCTCTCAAAGTTAAATAATGTTGTTAAAGTAAGGGTTTTACCATATCATAACTACGCAGGATCAAAGTACAAATCTCTTAATATAAAGAATACTCTTCCTGAAATTTTGCCGACTGATGAGGAAATAAAATCGGCTAAGAAAACAATCAAAGCATACGGACTTAGTGTATGCGATTAAGAATTTCAAAATAATCAGGGAAGTTCGCCATGAACTCCCCTGATCAAGCGGTGTTTTGTGGGGACATCAGACTGTCGAAAAACTCAAAATTCATGCATAATCAAATTAAACAAATCGCATTAAACTGATGTTTGTCAGAAGCAAAATTTCCGAAAACAGCAATTATTCGACAGTCTAACGTTCCGAAATGGCTCAAATTTACCAGCTATCTGCAACCATATTATACAAATCATCTAAAATTCTGCACTCAATATCTTCCATAACACATCTTCGAATACTATTATATAAAAATATTGTATAGCCATCATCTTCACCATATTCATTTACTTGAAGAATATACACTTTATTATTTTCTATTTTCTTAACATATCCAAAGATTGCATTATCAGAATCGAATACGCTTACCGCTACAACGCTATTTCTATTAATTGCGGAATTTAATAAATCAAGTAATAAATCTTTTTCTGTCCTTATGCTGAAAATTTCTTCATACTTGAATTTACATATAGATTTAATTTTTTTTATATATTTGCTATCGACTTCAATTCTGTAAATATCATCTGTATTTATAACAGAATACCCATCAAACTCTCCGTTTAAACCTACATTTAAAACTAGTATTTTACCATTAAGTATTGAAATAACATATCCTATCATGAACTTTTCATAATTGTCAGCATCTGTATAAAGAGCAATAATTTTTTTCTGTTCCTTTATTTCATGTAATATATTACACATATTTATTTGCCTCCTTATGGATTTCTTTTATTCGAACGGCTTTTCCAACCGGGTTTACTCTCCGCCTTGCTTGGTGCACCGGCTCGTTTTTTTGTATGCTTATCCCAATTTTTTTTACTTGCATTTTTTGTATGTTCTTTAAATAAATTGACTGTTCCCACTACTGCAACAGCTGCTAATCCGGCGGCAGTTGCAACAATTGCCGTAACAACTTCTTCACCAGTATAATCAACAAACATAACCGGATTCTGATTACCGTAGACATACCAGTTATATCCGTCCTCTGCCGGGTCTTGTTGGGTGAATCTGCCGGTTGTTGGGTCGTAGTATCTTGCTCTTAAGTAGTATAAACCTGTTGTTTCATCGTATGTTTGTCCAAAGTATGTGAATGGGTTTTGTATTGTTTCTTCCTTTTTGAGGAAATTGCCCCATACGTCGTAGTCGTAGGTGTTCTTTATGTTTCCGCTTGTGTCGGTTATCTGAACTACATCGCCGTGTCCGTTGTAGAGATAGTAGTATGTTTTCTCTGAAAGTAAATCTAATTGAGCAAGTACTCTGTCCGGACCCCATATGTATTGCTTTGTGGGATATAGCGAAATCAGCGTACTTTCGGCTGATAGCCTTTGTGGGGACGATAGCCTTTGTGGGGACGTGCCTGTTTTATCACGCATTCACAAATCGCATACCTATGCTATTTCCACCGACAAAACGTGATAAAACAAGCATGTCCCCAACTAACGTATAGTTCCGTCCGGGTTTACATTTATATAATTATCCGTTCGACCAACAGAATAAGTAAATCGCATATAGTTTACAAGAATTATAAGATTATTTGTGCACAAATAATTTCTATGCAATTCAATAATACATTTTTTAATGCATTTATCTCCAATCTTGAAAACTCCGGATTAAATATATTCGTTGATTTATTTATTGTTTTTAAATTAGTCCCATAGAACAATTTATTATATAAGTAATTATTTTTTTTCTCATCACCTACAAAAGGAATTTTACATGTATGAGCAACATCAGAACAAATATTCCAAAAGTCAAGTATTTTTTTGCAATCAATAGTACTTTTTTCTGAAATTACTTCTAATATATAGTCAATATTATAGGTTGTAATATTATCGTTTTCTAATGAAATATTTTTTTCATTAGCATATTTTTTTAATTCCAATATATCAGACCATAACAATATATGATTTTCTACGGCTACAAAAAAATCCATTTCATCAGAAATCCAAATACTATAATAATTATTATTATCCATTATAAATTCAACTATATAATATTCCATCATTTACTGCTCCTGTCACCATATTTTTTTAATTTGTTATATTCTGAACCTGGACCTGTATTATAATTCCCTTCTCCATATCGCTCATCACATAACCTTTTGGCGTAATCTTTTCCACTTTCTCCATCTTTGGGTTTTTCACCTTTCGCCCAAGTTGGAATATCCGTTGATTTTTCTTTATCACTAGATTTCGATTTTTTTGCAAAATATACAATGCCATTACCTACAGCTACACCTCCGACTATAGCTGTTGCATATTTTACTACCTCTATTCCAACAGCAACCGCTACTGCAACTGCGCCTTCTCCGGTATAATCAACAAACATAACCGGATTCTGATTACCATAGACATACCAGTTATATCCGTCCTCTGCCGGGTCTTGTTGGGTGAATCTGCCGGTTGTTGGGTCGTAGTATCTTGCTCTTAAGTAGTATAAACCTGTTGTTTCATCATACGTTTGTCCGAAGTATGTGAATGGGTTTTGTATTGTTTCTTCCTTTTTTAAGAAATTGCCCCATACGTCGTAGTCGTATGTGTTCTTTATGTTTCCGCTTGTGTCGGTTATCTGAACTACATCGCCGTGTCCGTTGTAGAGATAGTAGTAT
>JAZTZP010000157.1:0-1786 GCA_045637525.1 Clostridia bacterium
CCCTGCTTGGCGCATCGGCGGCACTGCTTCTCAATGCCTTAAAAAAGCTTGCGGATATAGACGATGACGTTCAGCTTATTCCACCGTCAATTATTGAGCCGGTACAGCATCTTAAAGTGGACTATCTCCACAACCGCAACCCGAGACTTCACACCGACGAGGTGCTGATAGTCCTCTCCATTTGTGCCGCCACATCTCCTCTTGCGGCAAGATCGCTGGAGCAGCTTGATAAGCTTGCAGGCTGCGAGGTACATTCCTCTGTTATTCTGGCGGAAATAGATGCAAAGACGTTCAAGAAGCTGGGTGTAAACCTCACTTGTGAGCCGCGGTATCAGGTGAACAGCCTGTATCACGGGAAATGATAAATTACGGTTGTATAATAAAAGTTGGGGTGCGCCCAACAGATAAGTTCAAGAAAAAATAAAAAAAGTGAGCATATCTGAAAGAAATCTGATAAAATAAAGTTGCTAGACAAAACTTTATCGGAGGACTCGGATATGCTCACTTGTAATTATAGCAAAGAAATACTGAATAATCAAGGTATAAAAGTAAAAAAGATAGACGAAACAGAAAAAGAAATGCAAATACACATAGAAATGCCCAGAAAGAAGTGCATATGCCCTGTATGTGGTAAAGAAACAGATAAAATCCACGACTATAGGACACAAGTAATTAAGCAACTACCTGCGTTCGGGAAAGCAGTACAACTAATACTTCGTAAAAGGCGTTATGTATGCGACTGTGGGAAACGCTTTGCAGAGGAAGTTTCGTTTTTATCAAAATATCAACGTATGACAAAGGAGTTTATACTTCAAATGATAAACAAGCTGCATGAGGTACGTTCATACGCATCTGTAGCTCGTGAATTTGGAGTGTCAAACACTACGGTCATAAGATATTTTAACCTTGTAAGATATTCAAAACCTAAAAAATTGCCGTCAGCTCTTGGTATTGATGAGTTTAAGGGAAATACCGGCGGAGAAAAATACAACTGCATACTTACAGATCTGTCAACAGGTAAGGTGTTTGATATTTTGTGTACACGTTATCAGCACGATCTTATTGACTATTTTAAGAAATACAGTAGAGAAGAAAGGTGTGCTGTTAAGTACTTTGTGAGCGATATGTATACTACATATGCTGAGGTAGCTAAAACATATTTTCCTCATGCCGTATATATTACTGATAAGTACCATTGGGTAAGACAGGCTATATGGGCTTTTGAAAAGGTGCGCAAAGAGTATCAAAAGAAGCTTCCGGCAAACAAGCAAAAGTATTTTAAGCATTCAAGACGACTGCTTTTGAAGCGATGGGACAAGCTCACTGACTATGAGCAACAGCAGGTAAACATTATGCTATATGACTCTGCCGAGCTATCTCAGGCTCACTATCTCAAAGAGCTATTATACAAGGTAACCGATTCCGATTCATCTGATTCTGCTTGCAAATATTTCTCGGAATGGATCCTGAATGCCGACGACTGCGGTCTGATTCCCTTCGAAAAATGCGCTTCTACATATCGGAATTGGTATCACTCTATTATCAATTCTCTCAAACACAAATATTCAAATGGTTTTACTGAAGGTTGCAACAACAAAATCAAGGTCTTGAAGCGCAATGCCTTTGGTTTCTCTAATTTCAAACGCTTCCGTAATCGTATTTTATTCGTTTTTTCTTAACCCTCACTTTTCGCGCCAAAAATGGTGCATCTCCGCTCCGCTTCGATGCACCATTTTGGTTTACTTTATTTTTTAGTTTTCTTTACCCCAACTATTGACATAGAGCC
>JAZTZP010000158.1:0-8305 GCA_045637525.1 Clostridia bacterium
AAACCTGTCGCATAGCGACAGATTTCACCCATGCTTTGCATGGATTTCACTCACACGAAGTGTGAATTTCACATTTTGCTGAAAGCAAAATATTTCACTATTATAGTTTAGAGGCGAACAGCCTATAAACTATAATTTATATTTTTATTCAAACCGTATTACTCATTCAAATACCGTGCATTTCTTTCACATTTTCGCCAACATTTAAAAAGCACCCCGAAGGGTGCTTCAATCGCTTTAAACATGAGACTGCGATTTCTGTTCAACAGTCTCTCAATTCCGCGTTTTCAAATTTTTGGGAGATAATTTCGGTCCGACAAAATAATTTTCCGCATCATACGCCATGCCGGCAGCCTTCGGCAGCCATATAAATGATGTCATTCTTTGCCCAGTCAAATCATTCCAACCGATGTTTTCCGAATAAGAATAATCAAATATATCCGGTACAACTCCGGTTTCGCTTATATCCGTGCCGTTTCTTGTCAGATACTCACCGCACGTCAATTTAAAAGCGCCACCGCTTTCAAGTGTGTAAAAACTCTGAATAGAAGTCTTTCCGTAAGTATTCACTCCCGACACTACTGCCACACCCGCTTCCTGCAAGCCGGCAGCTAAAATTTCCGCCGCGCTTGCAGTCTGCGCTGATACTCTCACAAATATCTCATCAAAAGGACATTCTTCCAATTCGGAATAGTATATCTTTTCTTCATTCTTAAATTTCGCCGTCAGCACTATCCCCTTCGGCATAATGTGATTTGCGATATTATTCATGACTGAAATATATCCTCCCGGGCACCCGGTCAGATCAAGAACAAGTTCTTTTATATTTTCTTCCCGGCACCTGCTCATATATTCCGAAAACTTCTCATCAACTCCGGTGGCGAACCTGTCAATCTTTATAACAGCCACGCCTTCCGAAAAAGATGCCGAAATCATTTCATACTCATCAGGCACACGCTGTTCATGAAGCTCCTCCGCCGTATAGTACGCAGAATAATCATCAAGACAGTCAAACACCTGTTTAAAATATATATCGTCTTCCGAGTTTATATCTATTTTCCGCAGTTCTTCAATTGTGCTCAGAAAATCCTCCGAATAATACTCCGTAGTTATCTTACTGATTACAAAGCCTCTGTCGGAAGCATTCACCGCCGTATGCGAAAACAGGCATACAGCTCCAATAAGACCTATTAAAATTTGTCGTCTCATTCTTCGATGTACCAATCGTCATCCTCGTTTTCTTCCCAGCTTTCATCCCAGCTTTCGTCCAAGGCTTCGTCCCAGTTTTCGTCCCAGCTTTCGTCCCAGTTTTCTTCCCAGTCTTCACTGTACCAGTCATCTTCGTTCTTTTCCGTAGCCGATATTTCCATATCATAAGCCTTGCCCGTTCCTCCCGGGTAATTCAAATATATATAGTATGTTGAGCCTTCATACAACTCTGCTTCTGCATACGGATTACCTTCTGATACGATATAACCGTACTCATCTTTAACCATAACGTTAATTCCTTCGCCTGCATCAAATTTGAATACGCCCGAAACACCCGGAGCATATTTATAAGGCTTAACCTCATGCTCATACTCAAACTGTCCCGAAACCTTCACATTTCCGGAAACATCCTGAATTTCATGCGGTGCAATAATATTAATTATGAAGTTTGTATCTTCTATAAACCATTCTACCGAAATCTCATACACCTTGCCGCCTTCAAGCTCAAATGTGTCGTCTTCCGTTCTGTATTCACCGTTTATGTTAATAAACACTTCACCGCTTCCGGCATTTACAAACGTATATGTTCCGGTAGCCGGTGCAACATATGTAAAGCTCTTTGACGGATTTTTCTCCGACACACTGCCTGTCAGAGCAGAAGTTTTAGCTGTTGACGAAGTTGTGCTTCCTCCGCTTAAAAGATTGTCGTTAATAGTCAGCTTAACTTTTTTGGTTTCTGTCTTTAATTCAGGATACTCTTCCAGAGCAATAACACAATAATATTCTCCAACACTATCCTCACTCACGTTATCAACGCTTAAGAAGTTGTGAGTCTGTCCTGCGAGCTCAGCTCCATCCTTATACCATTGATAGATCAAGCCTTTTTCATAATCATAAGATGTCCCCAACTCGTCATCGGAAAAAGCATTGTTTTTGCCTTTTGTTTCAAAAGTAGCACTTTCGCCTAAACGTGCTGATGCATCCTCCGGTTGCTCATCAACAGATGGTGCTTTAAATACATACGGGCAGTCGCCCCAGTCAAATTTTAAAAACGGAGAATTCTTTTCATGAACAGATACATAAAAATCCTTTATTTTTGCATTTTTCTCATCTAAAATTGTTACAGTCTTGCTAAATGGCGTAAATGATACCTTTCCGACACCAATTGTTGCCTTTGCGGTTATGTCTGCATAAATGTAAATATCACCATCTAAACAAAGTCTGCATCTGTGAAATTCTTTAGAAGGCTCAATACCGGATGATGATACACTTATTCCCACTGTACCGCCGCCTGTAAATGCAGTATCTCCGGAAACCGATCCGGAAATCCCTGACGTTCCGACAGAACCGGATGCACCAACCGAAATAATGTTTGCTGAAGCTTTTGCACCCAATCCTACACCTGCATCACAAGATACAGATACAACCTTCAGGAGCGAAATCCCAACCTCGAATTCTACACCGGCCTCAACTTTTCCTTCCGCATCAACGCTTGCACCAATAGAATTTTCCTTTTCGTAAATAAGTGATAAGTCACTGTCCTCATAACAGAATCCCATAGTATGTTTTACACTCTGAGTTATTTCAACAGTAACCTCTCCGCTTAAAGAAACTTTCGCATACAACCCAACCGTTGCAATAAAAGGAGTTGTTCCAATCGGGATGTCCATAGAAGCCAAATGCTGTCGAACCTCTTGTTCATCACTGATTTTACTTGCACTGCCGGCAGCTAAATAGTCAACAACATCAATTCCATTATCAATAGAATATTTTCCAAGCTTTGCTCCAACAGAGCCTGAACATTCTAACTTTACTTTCTTTGACTCACTTGTTATAACTTTAACTTCTAACTTTTTCAAACCTTTAATAGCACCATAGTCTATATCTGTGTGCAATCTTGGTGCATCCAAAGTAAATGTTCCGGAAATATTCGCATTATCACCCAAATCCATATCAATACCAAACGACAAGCTTTCTCCAACACCGGCAGATGACTGTGCCAACAACTGTTCAGAATTGTCAGCTAAGTACATATTGTTTGCCTGTGCAGCTTTCGCCATAGCAAAAGTCTGACCTTTTTGGTTTGTCACAGTCACACCCTCTGCCAGAGCAATTGCATCCATATTCTCAAAAGTAATGGCAGTTTCCTGAGAAATATCAATCACATCAACAACTTCTTCTAATGCTATATCCTCGTCACCGTAAATAGTTGCATTTGTTCCGGAAATATCAATAGTCTTAACTTTTATTGCAACACCGCCCGGAATTAAATCGCAACTCTCAACAATAAAAACATCGCCAACCTGAAGATTTTTGATTGTATCATCTATATTTGAAAATACATACTTATTCTCTGCTTCGTCATATGTTTCAAGCTTATTTACACCTGACTCTCCATCAATAGAAACAACTTCATCATTGTAATCAACTATATTCTCAGAAATACGCGGAGAGTGCATTTCGTTGTATTTTTCCATTATTCTTTTTACAATAACAGCAGCCTCGGCACGTGTCAGCGTATCCTTCGGTCTGAAAGTATTTGCTCCTGCATCACCCGTGATTATTCCGTAATTATATGCCGTTGCAACAGCTGTTTTATTTTCAATTGAAGCACTGTCAACAAACGGAGTTGTTGCCGTTTCGCTTTCTACTCCGAGTAATCTTACC
This sequence comes from Clostridia bacterium, assembly GCA_045637525.1. Lineage (GTDB taxonomy): Bacteria > Bacillota > Clostridia > UBA1381 > UBA1381 > JAZTZP01. The sequence continues at coordinate 3,877 of JAZTZP010000158.1, forward strand.
GACCATACCGCAACTGTTTCTCTGTCCGCCGGGCTATCCGGATAAAAGTGATTGTTCTCTAATTCATTCAGAAAAAAAACACTTCTGTCAAGAGCTTCATAAACATAAGAATTATACCAATCATCTTTGTTTACATCCATAAGCTCCCCGTCCACGTTCTGAAAGTCCGTCTCAGCAGTAGACACAAGCAGCTTTGTAAATTCCGCCCTTGTAACCTGTCCCTCAGGATCATAAACGCCTTCGCCCTTACCGTTAATAATACCTTTTCCGGCAAGCTCCTCAATTGTCGCCTGCGCCCAGTGGCCGCTAACGTCGTTAAACATTGCAGCAGCATATGTACTTATTGTTCCGAACATGGAACTTAACATCGCTACTGCAAGCGTCAGACTTAAAATTCTTTTTCTCATAAAAAAATCCTCCTGTTACCCATCAAATAATTCTGATTAAAACTATATCTGATGTTATTTTTACATATATTATATATCCAAAAGAAATTTATGTCAATACCTTTTAAAATATTTTGATAATTTTTTACTGTAATTCACATAATGCAAAAAAGTACCCGGATACGGTTTTTAGCCGCTCCGGGACTGTATATCATTTTAAAATCTGTGCATATTCGGGTTTTATATACCCCCTAAGCGAATCTATTGATACAGGGAACTCAACAAATCCTTTTGCATAGTATGATAAATCATATGGCTGATAAAATATTATAAGATTACCGTCGTAAATATAAAAATCCTGTTTTTGCCTGTCGGTAATAACAGGCTTCTGCCACAAATCCGAATAAGTTTCAGAATTCTCTTCCGTCAATTCTTCCATACGCTTGTTAAGAAAATCCACATACTCCGCATCCATAAACAAATCATCGAGCGTTATCACCTTCGACTGTCCTATGTCTATGTTCTGAGCATACCGCCATATATTACCGTGTGCACCTCCCGTATATACGGATTTTTCAATTATAACGCTCAGGAATTTATCGTTTTTTTCCTTCACCTCACTTATTACCGAAAATTCCGCCTTTTCAGTACTGTTTATATTAACGCGGGTTTTAAAATCCTCATTCCATGCGCCTATCATTTCTGCTAAGGAAGTATTTATGCTCATTTCAAAAGCCTCATCACCCAATCCCGATACAAACGGAGTTTCCGTATAAACGGTATAATCCTCGCACTCCTCCTCATATACTATGTTTTTACATCCGCTCCCCCTTGCCATACAGCCGCATACAGCAATACACATAACGGCAACACCCAGCCAACACACACTTTTCCTCATAAAATTATACATATGAGTCCACCGCTTCCCTCGTTTATAATACGTTCAAGCGTGTCACGCATTTTAAGCCTTGAAGTATCGGGCATTCTCGACAGCTTGTTGTGTAGCCCCTCGTTCACAAGCTCATACAAAGATTTCCCGAAAATATTTGATTCCCATATTTTCTTAGGATCGTTTTCAAACTCCTCAAGCAAATAATGAACAAGCTCCTCGCTCTGTTTCTCCGTCCCCACAATCGGGCTTACTTCCGTCTGTATATCCGCACGCATCATATGTATGATAAGCAGCAAACCCAAAATTGTTAAAGAAATATTATAAAAACATCTTTTTTTACTTGCATTTTTTTGTAAAGTATAGTATAATATAATCAAAGTTATCTTTGTAATATACATTTTATGGAAGAAATTTTAAAGAAAAAAGTATTTTACAGAGGTGATAAAGTAAAAACGTAAAAAACAATCAGAAAAGGAGTTTTTTAAATGAGTAGTGTAGGTTTAACAAAAAGGCTATGTGCAGTTTTTATAACTATGTGTATGCTTATGTCCTTAATGAATGAAGGATTGATATGTTATGCAGCAAAAGCATATGAAAATGTCGCAACAGCTGAGGAACAGAGAGTTTTGGATGACAACACGGCCTTAACGGTTAATGAGAATATTGATGAAACTACAGGAAAAGGCGAAAACGATGGTAACGGTGATGATGGTGACAATGGTGTAATTCCCGACGAAGGCTTTGGTGAAGAAGATGAACCTGTTATCACAGAAATCGGTGTTACTTCTGCTGACGAGCTTGAGGCAGCTCTCACAGAAGGCTATGACAAAATTCAGTTGCTTGCGGATATTACCATAGACAGAACATTCTTTGTTGAAAAGGATACTGTTATCTATGCAACAGAAGATGTAACCTTGACAAGAGATGCATCCTTCGGTGGGGATATGTTCCTGCTTGGACCTGTCGAAAAGAATGAAGAAGAAACAGCTGAACCTGTTGTTATAACTTTCGGAAGTGATAACACTGAAATCACAATTGATGGTAATAAGGACAGTATGACAGTTGATGTTACAGGCACAGCTTTCTTTATAAGAAATCTTGCGACTGTAAATCTTAATAACATAACAGTTCAAAATGCAAAGAAGGTAGGAAATGAAATAACTCTTAATGAAGCGTACGGGCTTCCATATGTAGGCCGTATTGGTGGTGCGGCAGTTATTCTTGCATCAGGCAAATTGAATATTTACAGTTCTACATTTGCGGATAATGAAGTAAATGATGAGACAAGCTCAGAAGAAGAAGGTATGATAAGCACTCAGGGTGGTGCTATTTATAGCTTTGGTGCACTTAATATTTATGGCGGTACATTTGAAAGAAACAGTGCTGCACGAGGTGGTGCAATCTACAATTATAGAGAAACTCATATCTATAACGCCAGCTTCAATGAAAACAGTGCAACCTACAGAGGTGGTGCGATATATGTGCCAAGTACAGCCCAAAGCAAACTGTTTTTAGGTGAAGATAACGATGTAATTGAAAATAGTGTTTCTTTCGCTTCCAACTCTTCCGTAGGTCGTGGCGGTGCTGTTTTTGCACAAGGTTTACTCAACGTGAATAATACACAGTTTACCAACAACACTTCAACGAAGGAACATGGTGGTGCTATTGCTGCTGCCGGTAGAATGGAGAGTATAGAAAAAACTCTTGTAGTTACAAGCTCCACATTTGAAAAGAACAGTTCATACTATAACGGCGGTGCGGTTTATCTTACCGGAACGGATGCATCTTTCAGTAATGTAGAGTTTTTATCCAATACAGCCTATGCCATTGCTAATGACAGTGGTACAAGATATGGCGGCGGTGCAGTTTACAGCACAGGAAGCACATCGGAATTTGATACAGTTGCTTTTTCCGAAAACCACTCAGATTATGTTGCAGGTGCAATGGGTCTTTATTCACAAAGTGTTGCGAAAATGAAAGGAATAACCATTACTTCCAACTCGTCTGATTCTCACGGCGGTGCATTCTATGTTAATAAATCAGAGTTTGAAATAACTGATGGACTCCTGACGGGCAACACCGCAACAGGTAACGGCGGTGCTTTGTATACAACAAATGGCACTATAAAAATTATAAATACTGAATTTACAGAAAATGAAACTGAAAAATCAGGCGGTGCTGCATATTTTAACACAACCTCCGCGGCAGAACTGTCAGGTGTTACGTTCAACAAAAATACAGCAACAGAAGCCGGCGGTGCGGTTAAAGCAGATGACACAAGCACAGTTGTAATGAACAGGATTACCGCAGAAGGAAACAGTGCAAAGGCTGCAGGTTTTTTGCATAATGCCTCTTCATCCGTGGTTAATTTGTATAATTCAACCATTAAAGAAAATGCGGCAACAGGAGGCAATGCAGGTGCAATATATTCGGAAGCGGAAACATCTTCCAATCTTTACAAAACCGAGTTTACAAAAAACACAGCAACAGGTAACGGCGGTGCATTGTATATGTACACCAACGCTGTTGAAAGCACAATTCACAGCTGTACCTTCAAGGAAAATGTTTCGGGAAATTACGGCGGAGTTATGTACGCATCAAATAAGAGTATTGTGAATATGTACAATACGACTGCTGTAGATAATAAAGCAGGACAGGGCGGATTTTTTTACGAAACAACCACAGGAACAACCATTACCTTAGCAGGACTTACTGTATCCGGCAATACTGCGACGGTAGGAGGACCTATTATTTGGGGTAACTCAACGGGTGCGGTGCTTAATATTGATAAATCCCAGTATTTTGATGCTGACTATACCGGCGATTTGGATGACTCATACTGGGCAAGTGCCATTGTAAATAAGCTTAAGGTAAATGATTTTGGCATTAACATTCCCGGTTATGAAGACTACGAAGAGGAAAACCCCGATGAGCCTTCAACACCGGAGGAGGTTGTTACGATAAATGTTCAGTCTGCTGCACAGTTAAATCAGGCTATAAATGCAGGATTTACATCTTTTAAGATTGTATCAGATTTTGAAATTGACCGTACTTTCTACATTTCCAAAGACACACACATCTTTAGTGATGAAGCACATACACTCACCAGAGCGGCAGATTTCACAGGAGATATTTTTGTGATAGGTGAAAC
>JAZTZP010000159.1:0-144047 GCA_045637525.1 Clostridia bacterium
TGATTTCGAGTCAGCCCCGTTATGACCACTTCGATACCTGTCCAGTTCTTCATTTGAACATTACCATTCAAACGACTTACTTATTATACCACATTTTTTTGTTCTTGTCAATACAAAAATTCAGTTTTTTTCAGATGTCGTAAAAAAACATGAAAAAAGTTCCATACTTTTCCCAAAATTTTTAAAGAATATTTTTTTTACTGCTGTACAAAATATGAGTGTAGTCGATACCAATCGACACACTTTAATATAGATATTTTGTTTTATAAAAGGAGTGAATGAAATGAGCAAGTCAAAGATTATGGTACCTGAAGCAAAGCAGGCTATGGAAAACTTCAAGATGGAAGCTGCAAGAGAAGTTGGCGTTGATTTAAAGCAAGGCTACAACGGTGACATCACAGCAAGACAAGCCGGTTCAGTTGGCGGACAAATGGTTAAGAAAATGATCCAGGATTACGAAAACAAAATAAAATAAGCTGATCGTATATTTTATTAGTTTTTCCTGTCATACCGTTTAAATTCTTTTAAACGGCAAATACCATTATTTTTTGTATAGCGGCGAAACTGACAGATAGTTTTTTAAAGTCACATTTATACAAAAAAATAATCAGCAGCCTATGATATTATTTATCGTAGGCTGCTGATTTTATTACATAAATTAAAGCTCAACAAATTCAAAATTTCCGTTTTCATATAATATACAGCTGTGTTTTGTATTCTCCTTCGGAATTGATACAGAGCCTGGGTTTATATAACGTATTCCGTTAATTTCTGTATTCTCAGTTACATGAAAATGTCCGTTTAATAAAACATCACCGGAGCTTAACTTCGGCAGATTTTCTTTATTGTATACATGCCCATGAGTTAAAAACATTTTTATATTACCGTCAAATATCCATGCATAGTCGCTAAGTATCGGAAATTCCAGCACCATCTGATCAACCTCAGTATCACAATTACCTCTAACACATATAATCTCATCTTTAAGTTCATTAAGCATTGAAATTACGGTTTTTGGTGCATATTCCTCGGGAAGGTCGTTTCGTGGCCCGTGATACAGCAAATCACCAAGCAACACAAGTTTTTCAGCCCCTGAATTTCTATAAACATCTATTAATTTCTTTGTATAATAAGCCGAGCCGTGCAAATCTGATGCTATTAATAATTTCATAAATATCAACTCCGTTAAATTTCTATTTTAAATGGCATAAATCCCATATAATCACTCGATACAAGCTTATAGAAAATATTGTCATATACACCCTCAACCGCATATTTATGCGATTCAGAATGAAGATGACCGTAAAAACATTTCTTAATTCCATATTCATTCATAAGCTCGGTCATCGGAGTAACATACAGATTTTTCATTATAGGCGGATAATGTGTAAAAACAATTATTTCCCGAGGCTGTTTTGTTAGAGCATCCTCAATTGATAATTTCAGTCTGCCAACCTCACGGTTATAAATTGCCGAATCATCGCTTTTCATTTTTTCGGAATAAGTCCAGCCACGGTTTCCGCATATTGCAATATCATCATACATATATGAATTATTATGCAGAATACTGATTGTATCGTAATTATTACTTTTTAAATATGTGTTCATCTTATTATAGGTTTCCCACCAATAATCATGATTACCTTTAAGAATTATTTTATGACCGTTCAGTTTGTTTAAAAATTCAAAATCAGCCTCAGCCTGACTAAGATAAGTCGCCCAAGAAAAATCTCCCGGCAAAACCACAACATCACCATGACTGACAACAGACTGCCAATTATCTGTAAGCCTCTCAACATAATTTTCCCATAAACAACCGAATACGTCCATCGGTTTATCAATTCCAAGCGGCAGATGCAAATCTGCAATAGTAAATAGAGACATCATTCCACACTTTCTCTGTTTAACACACTCTCTATACGTGTAAACACTTCATCTGCAATTTCTTCAATTGTCCGGATTTTTTTGTCCTTTACACAGCATATGTGCGACCAGCCGAAAAGCTTCGCAACATCGACCGCATTTTTATAACTGTTTTCAAGATAATTAAGATCGCTTTCATGAATATCATGAACATCGCTTCCGTCGATTTTATTCTTTCGTTGCTTTATAAGCTCCCTGCCGTATTCAACAGGCATATCAAGAAACACCGTAATATCCGGTCTCGGCACACCGATTTTTTCAAACTCAAAATCCTCAAGCCACTCAAGAAACTCACGCTTTTCTTCTGCATTTTCAATTTTTCCGGCCTGATGTATCATGTTTGAAGAAACATACCTGTCGGCAATTATAACAACACCGTCATCATAGTCCTTTTTCCAATCCGTCTTATAAGACGCAAATCTGTCCATCGCAAACAAAGTCGAAGCGGCATATGCATTTACATCCCCTGCACTTTTTCCAAAACTTCCGTCTAAATACATCTTTACAGGTGTAATCCAGGGCATATCATAGCACGGAAAAGAAATTCTCCTGACTCTTCTTCCCGACTTTTCCAAGCGCTCGGTTAAAAGCTTTGTCTGAGTTTCCTTACCACTTGCATCTACACCGTCCATAACAATCAAAAAACCCATTTTTACATACATATTCCTTTCTGATTACTTGAATTTTCGTCCTTTTGCAATGACCGTAAGCGCAAACTTCGGCAACGCCATCATTCTTTTAGCTCTCCAGGGCTCTTTTATTAATCTGTAAAACCATTCAAGACCTAACCTACAATAAATATCCGGCGCTCTCTCAACACGTCCTGCAAACACATCAAAACAACCGCCAATCCCCATTGCCACTTTAACATTAAGGTTAGCCTTGTTTTGTGATATCCATTTTTCCTGAGCAGGCGCCCCCAAACCAACAAACAGAATATCAGCACCGGAGTTATTGATTTCATCTATAATTCCCTGTTCTTCTTCCGGTTTGAAATAGCCGTTTCGCACCCCGACGAATTTAAGACCGGGATACTTTTTAAGAAGCCTTTCCTTTGCAGTATCTGCAACGCCGGGTTTTCCGCCGAAGAAAAATATCTTATGACCACTTTCGTTCAGTTTCTCAAGCAAAACACAGGTAATGTCATATCCTGCCGCTCTTTCTTTTATGGGCTTACCTAAAATCTTAGATGCATACACAACTCCTATTCCGTCAGCGGTAAGTAAATCAGCATTATTCAAAACTTCACAAAATTCCGGATCTTTATATGCAACCATAATAATCTCGGAATTTGGCGTAAACACTGCATGAAATTTGTCCCGGAACATATAACCCATTATACATTCAGCCGCTTCAGGAATAGTAACCGTATCCACTTTTACTCCAAGAATATTTACCTTTTCCATTTTACCGTTAACTCCTTTTATAAAACCCGTTTTATCTGTCCTCAAGTTTAATATAGTTTCTTGAATTGCATATTGATTTATATGCCGGACGTATAATTCTCTTTCCGAGCAATACTTCTTCTATACGGTGAGCACACCAACCAGCCACTCTTGCAATAGCAAAGAATGGTGTATATAATTCGGGCGGTATTTTCATCATTTTGTATACAAATCCTGAATACAAGTCAACATTCGCACAAATCGCCTTATCAATCTTTTTTACACTCGCAAAAATTTCAGGCGTTAATTCCTCGATAAGCTCATAAAGTCTGAACTCAGGCATAAGCTCTTCGTTATGACAAAGAACCTCTTTACATCTTTCTTTTATTATAACAGCTCTCGGATCGCTCAGTGTATAAATTGCATGTCCCATACCGTAAACAAGTCCCATGCCGTCATATGCCTCGCCATGAAGTATCTTTGCAAGATAATCCTTCACCTCTGACCTGTCCTCACAATTTTTCACATTTGCCTTAATATCCTCAACCATACCCATAACCTTTGCATTTGCACCACCATGCTTCGGACCTTTCAAAGATCCGATAGCTGCGGCAATTGCGGAATAGGTATCCGTATCCGAGCTTGAAACAACTCTTGTTGTAAACGCTGAGTTATTACCGCCACCGTGTTCTGCGTGAACCATAAGCATAATATCAAGGAGCTTTGCTTCCTCTGCTGTATACGAATTATCACGTCTTAACATATAAAGCAAATTTTCAGCCGTAGAGAGCTCCGACTGTGGCGAATGAATATATAAGCTGTTGCCGTCATGATAATGACTCTTTGCCTGATATGCATACGCAGTCATAACCGGCATCTGCGATATTAAATGAATAGATTGCTTTAACAGATTATTAAAGCTTATATCATCCGGATTATCGTCATAAGAATACGATGCCAGAACAGAACGTGCAAGCTTATTCATTATATTTTTACTCGGTGCTTTTAAAATCATATCTTCCATAAATCCTTCAGGAAGATTTCTTTTCTCGCCGATATATCTGCTGAAACGGTCAAGAGTCTGTTTAGTCGGCAGTTCACCGAAAAGTAAAAGATATGCAACTTCTTCAAAGCCGAATCTTCCCTCACTCACCGAATTATATATAAGATCCGATAAATCATACCCTCTGTAACGAAGATGACCTTCCATAGGCTTCTTTTCTCCGTCATCTATATAATAACCGTTTACCGAACCAATTGAAGTGATACCCGCCATAACACCGGTACCGTCACTATTACGGAGCCCCCTTTTCACGCCGTACTTATCAAACAAGTCACGACCTATTGGTTTATACACACCACTCGCGTCATCAAACAACGCTTTTTCAAATATTTTATAATCTTCTGACATAAGAGTACCTCCTAAAAACATGACAATTTCTTAGCTGTTTATTCAAGCTCCAAACTCAACTGAGTTTTTATTCCGTCGTCCTTCCTCATAAAACATCCGGCAGCCGGAATATTTTTTGTGCGATAATGATTAAGATCATGTATTCCGGTTTTGTCCGGAGACATTACATATATCATTTTAGCATTTTTCTTCTTTAATGTCAATACCTGAACACCTTGTGAAGATTTTGTTGTCTTCAAAGGAATTTTTTCAGTATTCACGCATAAAACCTTGTTATTATCACTTATAAACACAAGATCGCATTCCTCTTTAAACATCTTTATATCACAAACAGGCAACTTATCCGAATATGCATTTATAAGTTTTTTTCTGTTTGTCTTTGTAGCATATGCCGAAAGCGGTACTTTAGCTGCTTTACCGTTTTCAAAAGAGAACAGCATCATACCGGCATAGTCGGTTGTAACAACAACATACAAAATCTTCTCATTTTCTTCAAGCCCTAAAACCGCCGGCATATATTCGCCCATTGCACTCACTTTACTGTCTGCAATCTCATAAAGACGCATTTTATATACAGTTGATTTATTAGTAAAACACAAAATTTCAGCTTTGTTGGTTGTTTCAATTTCCTGAGAAATAAAATCACCATCTTTAAGCTTATGATCCGTATTACTCGAACGAAGTGAAACAGCCGAAATCTTCTTTAAATAGTTATCATGTGTAAAGAATACCGTAAGCGGATAATCCTCTATGTGGTTTTCCTCTTTATATTCCTTAACCTCATCTCCGCTTATAAGCTCTGTTTTTCTTTCCATGCCATACTTTTTCGATATTTCAGAAAGCTGCTTTGAAATAATCTTCTTAATTGCTTTGTCGCTGCTGAGCTTTTCCTGAAGATCTGCTATCTCCTCAATGAGCTTTTCAGTTTCATCAGTACGGCGAAGAATGTATTCTTTATTAAGATTTCGAAGTTTTATTTCAGCGATATACTCAGCCTGAAGCTCGTCAATTCCAAATCCGTCCATAAGGTTAGGAACAACATCTTCTTCCCGTTCGGTAAGTCTTATTATCTTAATCGCCTTATCAATGTCAAGCAACAGTTTTTTAAGACCGTTTAACAAATGAAGCTTATTACTCTTTTTCTCTATATCATATAAAAGACTGTTCTTTATACAGCCAATTCTGAATTCAATCCATTCCTTCAGTATATCCTTAACACCTAAAACCATAGGCTTATTGTTTATAAGGATATTAAAGTTACAGCTGAAACTGTCTTCAAGAGGTGTGATTTTGTAGAGCTTGCTCATCAAAACCTCCGGAGCAATACCACGTTTTAGGTCTATTGTAATCTTAAATCCGTTAAGACCGGTTTCATCACGTGCATCCGCAATTTCTTTTAACTTTCCGGCTTTTATAAGCTCCATTATTTTCTCTATAACAGCCTCACTTGTAGTGGTGTATGGTATCTCTGTAATCTCTATACAGTTATTAGACTTGTCATACACATACTTAGCTCGCATTTTAAAGCTGCCGCGTCCGGTTTCATATATATTCTGCATTTCCTCTTTTGAGTATATAATAGATGCACCCATAGAAAAATCCGGAGCGGGCATATATTCAATAATATCCGCTTTTTCATTTTTCATATATGCAATCGTTGCATCACAAACCTCTCTTAAATTAAACGAACATATATTACTCGCCATTCCGACCGCTATTCCCTGATTCGGGTTTACAAGAATATTCGGAAAAGCTACCGGCAGGAGTGTCGGTTCCTTTGTAGTGCCGTCGTAATTGTCTACAAACGGGACGGTATTCTTGTTAATATCACAAAACAGTTCAGAGCATATAGGCTCAAGCTTTACTTCCGTATAACGAGCCGCAGCATACGCCATATCACGGGAGTACTGTTTACCAAAGTTACCCTGAGATTCTACAAGCGGATGAAGCAATGCCTCATTACCACGAGTAAGTCTGACCATTGTTTCATATATTGCAGAATCGCCATGCGGATTAAGCTGCATAGTCTGACCGACTACATTTGCTGATTTTATAAGCTTGCCGTTTATAAGATTCATTTTATACATTGTGTATAAAAGCTTTCTGTGTGCAGGCTTTAAACCGTCTATTTCGGGTATCGCACGAGATACGATTACGCTCATTGCATACGGCATATAATTTTTTTCAAGAGTTTCGCATATCGGCTGTTCATTCACTATCCCATAAACAATTTCATCCGGTACATTCTTTTTCTTAGCCATTTTTAACCTTTTTCTCCCTTCTTCATACTCTTACAGCGTTTTATCAGCTGATGTCAAGCATATCCATATACAAATTACCGTTCTCAGCTATATATTCTTTACGGCTTGCTATATTGTCACCAAGAAGTATATCAAACATTCTTGCCGTCTTTTCAACTCCTTCAGGAGTCACTTTTATAAGTCTTCGTGTAGCAGGATGCATAGTTGTAAGACTCATCATATCCGGTTGGTTTTCACCCAATCCCTTCGAACGCTTTATGTCAAACTCGTCTTTATCTTTAGAAATTCCCATTTCAGCAAGCTTTGCAATAATTTCTTCTTTTTCAGCGTCACTATATGCAAAATACTTCTCGCCCTTGTGCTTCGTCTTAGTAACAGCAATTTCATATAGCGGAGACTCAGCAATATACACTTTCCCCACCTCAATAAGAGTAGGAGCAAGCCTGTATATCATCGTAAGAACAAGCGTTCTTATCTGGAAACCGTCGACATCGGCATCTGTACATATAATAATTTTATCCCAATTCAAGTTATCAAGGCTGAACATATCAAGCCCTTTATTATGCTTTGACTTAATCTCCACACCACAGCCGAGTACCTTTAACAAATCAACTATTATATCACTTGCAAATATACGCGGATAGTCTGCTTTAAGACAATTAAGTATCTTACCTCTTATCGGCATTACAGCCTGAAACATCGGATCTCTTGCAAGCTTTACGGAACCGAGCGCCGAATCACCCTCAACTATATACAGTTCACGAATATTCTTATCCTTTGAACGACAATCAACAAACTTTTTAACTCTGTTTGTAACGTCCATTGTACCGGTGAGCTTTTTCTTAATATCAACTCTCGCCTTCTCGGCATTCTCACGGCTTCGTTTATTTACAAGAACCTGATTTGCGATTTTCTCAGCATCAGCCTTATTCTCTATCATATAAACTTCAAGCATGGAACGCATAAAATCAGTCATTGCATCCTGAATGAATTTATTGTTTATCGCTTTTTTAGTCTGATTTTCATAACTTGTCTGCGTTGAAAACGAATTGATAATAAGTGCTAAGCAGTCAGATACATCATTAAAGGTTATCTTTGATTCGTTTTTATTATATTTATTGTTTTGCTTTATATATTTATCTATCGCATATACAAATGCATTTTTAACCGCCTTGTCAGGAGAGCCGCCATGCTCAAGCCAGCTCGAATTATGGTAATATTCAAGAAGGTTTACCGTATTTGAAAAACAGAACGCAAGCTCCATCTTAACCTTGTATTCTGGCTTGTCCTCGCGGTCACGTCCCTTTCGCTCCATTTGTGTAACCTCAACGGTCGTAAAGGAGTTCTCATCTGTTTTTTCGCGCAGATAATCGGCAATTCCGTTCTCATAGCAATACTCAAACATTTCCATTCCGGTTTCGGTTTCATTATATAACACAAAATGAAGTCCGGCATTTACCATTGCCTGACGCTCAAGAGTGGTCTGATAAAATTCAAGCGGTATATCAATATCCGTAAAAACTTCAAGGTCGGGCTTCCATCTTTGTGTCGTACCGGTCTGTACCGAACGTACAGGCTCTTTTTTCAGTCCGCCTATGTTTTCACCTTTTTCAAAATGAAGTGTATATTTTGTTTTATCACGTATAACGGTTACATCCATATATTCCGATGCAAACTGAGTAGCACAAGCACCGAGACCGTTAAGACCTAAGCTGTATTCGTACATACCGCCGTCGTTATTATCATATTTACCGCCGGCATACAGCTCGCAAAATACCAGATCCCAATTGTATCTGCCTTCTTTTTCGTTATAATCAAGAGGTATTCCGCGTCCGTGGTCAGTTACCTCTATTGATTTGTCTAAAAATCTCGTTATTTCAATTATATTCCCGTATCCCTCACGTGCTTCATCAATTGAATTTGACAATATCTCAAAAAACGAGTGCTGACAGCCTTCAAGTCCGTCCGAGCCGAAAATAACAGCAGGACGCTTTCTCACCTTATCCGGTCCCTTAAGACTTGTTATGCTTTCATTACCGTAATCTGTTTTTTTTGCCATTTTACCCCTCCATTCCGCTTTTTGCAAGCGGTATAAAATAATTTCATACCTGATTATTATAACATTTTTTAACGCTTTTGTCAATTTTTTTACAAATTTATTAGAAAAACACAAACTTTGTGTAACATGAACGTATAAAATCCTCGGTTTTGTTGTTGACAAAGCATTAAATATTGTGTATAATAAAAATATAAAATTAAAATCAGGAGAGTTTTGAAATGAAAATCGGAGGAATTATTGCAGAGTATAATCCGTTTCATAACGGTCATGCATATCAGCTTCAGACACTTAAAAAGCATTGTGATATTGTAATAGTTGTTATGAGCGGTTCTTTTGTACAACGAGGAGATGTTGCAATCACAGATAAATTCACTCGTGCGCGATACGCAGTCTTAAACGGTGCCGATCTGGTCGTTGAGTTGCCGACAGCATATGCGCTTAGTCCGGCACATCAGTTTGCCTATGGCGGCGTTTGCATACTGAATGCCTTAGGAACAAACACACTTTGCTTTGGTGCAGAAACCGACGATATTATGCTTCTCACCGAAGCCGCATCAGCACTCGACCTTGAAACTCCCGGACAATCGCAGATTATCAGACAGCTTCTCAGTGAAGGATATTCATATCCTAAAGCACTTTCAATGGCTTTTTCAGATAAATACGGCAGCTTACTCGACACTCCGAATAATGTGCTTGGTATAGAATACTTAAGAGCCGCCGGAAAAATCGGCGCCGACTTTGAAATATTACCGCTCAAAAGAAAAGGCGTCATGCATGATTCTTCCGACATCGCAGGCAATATCGCCTCCGCCTCTTATATACGAAGCCTTATAAAAAACAATTGCAGTTATGAAAGCTTTGTTCCTGAAAACTGTACAGTTTGCGACATACGAACCATCGAACATCTCGACACAGCGATTATATCTGCAATACGCTTAAGAAAACAGAAAATGTTTGAAAACACAGCCGAAATTACTGAGGGCCTTGAAAACAAAATAGTCCGTGCCGCCAACATTTCAGCTACATTTGATGAGCTTGCAGAAAATGTAAAATCAAAACGCTACACACGTTCAAGAATAAACCGTATTATCCTGAATGCGTTTCTCGGCATAGATAAAGACCTTTCATATAAACCTCCCCGGTATATTCGTGTTCTCGCCGGCACTCAATCCGGCTGTGCTGTCTTAAATAATTCAAAGCTTGACGTTGTAACAAAGGTTTCAGACTACACTCGTGGCGAAAAGTTATTCGAAACAGATATTACCGCAACCGATATTGCAGCATTATGCGGCAAAAACTTCCGCGCCGGAACAGACTTTACAACATCACCATTTATCCTTAAATAAACTTTTAAAAAAATACCATATGTACAGCACAATGCGATACACATGGTATTTTTGACATATAATCTCATGTAAGGGTAAAATTTTATTATTTACCTTTTTTAACAGTCTTAGCCACTGTCTTTTTCTCAGCAGTCTTAGCCTTTGCCGATGCAGCATCTTTCTTAGCTGTTTCTTTCTTAGCTGTTTCTTTCTTAGCAGTTTCTTTCTTTACAGCTTCCTTTTTCGCAGGAACTTTCTTTATCAAAGTTCCTAATTCTTTCACCTTTTCAACGTCGCCTGTAACGTATATCTTTTCATCTGCAATCGCTTTATCAACGTTCAGCTTACCTTCTACAAGCTTTGTAAAATCGCCGAACATTATTGCAACCTTTGCATAATTATCTACATAGTCATATGGCTGAACCTCAAATACTCCGTTTAAATACGCAATATAAAACATTCCACTGCAATCTTTATTTAATAAATCAACCTGAATTGCAAAATCGCCTGTGAGCTTGCTTGTGTCAGCATCCTTTAATCTTTCCTTAATTTTTTCAAACGCCTGTTCGTATGTCATGTTATATCATTCCTTTCAATCCGCGTACAAAACCCTTACTTTCAAACATTATATTATATTCACACTTTTTTGTCAATATTATTTTAAAACGCATTAATATTTTTTCTTATTTTAACTATAAAACCGCACTTTTATGCATAAAATATGTAAAACCTGTAAACAAAATACAAACCGTCTTCTGCAAAACATCACAGCAGACGGCTCATAAAATACAACTACAAGCTTTAATTATTTATTTGAAAAGCACTCACTGCAATATACAGGTCTGTCATGACGCGGTTCAAACGGAACTTTGTCTACCTTTCCGCATCCTGCGCAAACAATTTCATACATTTCTCTCGGTCTGCGCATACTGTTTTTCTTTGCTGTCCTGCAGTCTTTACATCTTGTAGGCTCATTTTCAAAACCTTTTTCAGCAAAAAACTCCTGTTCACCTGCTGTAAAAACAAATTCGTTTCCGCAATCCTTACATATCAAAGTCTTATCCTCGTACATTTTTCTCACCAAAATCCTTTCTTTTTTTTGTAAAATGCATTCTATAAAACCGCACTTAGCTTTTTTCGTATACGCTGAACTGCGTTATCAACAGATTTCTCATCCCGATTTACAATCTTCGAAATCTGACGGTATGACATCCCGTCGCAATAACACAAAAACACCTTATACTCAAACCTGCTTAAAGTATTGTTTATTTTATACTTCATACCAACTAAATTCTCATTATTAATCAAAATACATTCCGGATTTAAAAACAACTCCGAACAACATTGAGACATTAAAACCTCTGCATCCTCATCATTTTCTGTATTAAGCGAAATATAAGAATTTAACGGCTCATGCTTACGCCGGCTATACTGCCGGACTGCACTTATAATTCTTCGTGAAATGCATACGGATGCAAAAGTCCGAAATGATACATTGCGCTCAGAATTATAATTCATTATTGCATTATACAAGCCTATTAACCCTTCCTGCACTACATCATCATAATCCGCTCCGGCAAAATAATATGCCTTAACACGATTGCAAACAAACCCAAAGTATCCACCAACCAACACCTCAGCCGCACCGCGGTCTCCCTGCTGTGCCTGACTAACCAGACATCTATCATATTCGTTGTCTGTTTGCGCAAAAGCCACGCATGTGACCTCCTTCTATTGATATTAAGTACTTGTCCATTATACCACAGTATATATGCTTTGTCAATAGCTTTTGGAAAAAATTTCCAAAAGAGTTTTGCATTACGACAAATTATTATCTTTCTCACCTCTTTCATATCATGAATATATGAATATTATCAGCTTAAAACGTAAATAATTCTGATATAACACTATTTTGGAGAATGCATAATGCTTATACTTATTATACGAACAATCATCCTGTATGGAACCGTAATTTTTTCTATGCGAATCATGGGCAAGCGTCAGCTTGGCGAGCTTCAGCCATCAGAACTTGTGGTTGCAATTATGATTTCTGACCTTGCATCAGTTCCGATGCAGTCTATTGACATTCCGCTCTTTTCCGGAATAGTCCCTGTTCTTACACTTATAGTTGTAGAAATTTGCCTTTCGTTTTTCTCATCAAAATCAAAACCAATACGCAAAATATTATCCGGAGAACCGAGCATTCTGATTTATGACGGAAAGATAAATACAAAAGAGCTGCGTAGACTCAGATTCTGCATCAGCGATCTTTTAGAAGAACTTCGCACCAATCAGTATCATAATATATCGGACGTACAGGTTGCCGTACTTGAAACAAACGGTAAAGTAAGCATAATACCGAAAAACAAAGCACGAACTGTTACCGTTGAAGATATGAAGGTTAAAGATCCGGCTAACGACGGACTGCCGACTATAATTGTTTCCGAAGGCTCATTCAATAAAAATGAACTAAAACGAGCCGGCCTGACAGAAGATAAGGCAACAAAAATTTTAAATGACGAGGGCGTTAAAGACATTTCTGAAATTCTTCTTGCCTCACTGGACGCAACCGGAAAAATATTTATACAATTAAATGACTGAACTTTACTTTAAAGAAAGGTGGATTTTTAATTGAGAAGCTTTATAACTGCGCTTGTAATAGGCGCTGTATTGATAACAGGCAGTATTTTATATAATAAAAGCATTGAAAAAATCTCAGATGAGCTCGTAAGATGTAATAACACCATTTTACAGCTTGTATATGAAGATAATTTTGCAGATGCCGATGAACTTATAAACATTTTAAACAATTATATAAACGAAAAACGGGTATTACTCGACGCAACGGGCAGTCATGAGGAAATAGACAAAATAGAAACCTGTCTTACCGAACTGAAAGAATATAACGCACACCTTTGCAAAGCCGACGCAATAGCCCGTATAAAAACACTTGACGTACTTTTCACAAGAATGCCGAAGAACTATCGCTTAAGACCTGAAAATATTCTTTAATTTTTTGTTAAATGTATTGTTTTTTTTGTTAATAGATGTTATAATAAAATAAATATGGAAAAAGCATCTCAGAAAGGACTTAGCGCTATGAAAATTTTAAAACCAATATCACTTCTTATCGTTGCCGTTTTATCGCTTACAGGCTGTTCGGCAGGAACTACCGCGAAAAACAGCATATCGGTTTCTCCGTTTGTTACAACAGCAGTTAAATCAGACGGCTCCGTCTATTCAACAACGCCGGTTAAATCCGAATATAAATATGGTCAGTCCGAAATCCTTGGCTGGAACAACATATCCTCACTTTCATCAGGATATTACCATACCATAGGGCTCAAAAAAGACGGCACTGTTGTTTCAACAACCATTACGAGTATTACAGGAAACAAAGGTCAGACCGAAGTTTCTGAATGGAAAGATATTGTAGCAGTTTCTGCCGGATATTATCATACAGTAGGACTCAAAAAAGACGGCACTGTCATATGCACTGAAATTTCGGACCCGAAATATAATTACGGCCAAACCGATGTTTCTGATTGGAAAGACATTGTAGCAGTTTCTGCCGGATACTACCACACAGTAGGACTTAGAAAAGACGGCACTGTTATTTCAACAAACATCACAAAAAACGACAAATATCACGGACAAACCGTTGTGTCAGACTGGACAGACATCGTTGATATTGCGGCAGGCGTAAATCATACCGTTGCCTTAAAAAAAGACGGCACCGTTATTTCAACAACACTCAAAAACAGTGCAAAAGACTATGGTCAGACATACACCGGAGAATGGACAGGAATAACAAAAATTTCAACAAGCTACTACAACACATTAGGTCTTAAAAACGACGGTACTGTTATCTCAACAGAAATCCTTGATGAAAGTGTGGATTTCGGTCAATCGGCAGTTTCTGAATGGACAAATATAAAATCCATTGCCGTGTCACCATATGCCGCTTTCGGAGTTAAATCCGACGGAACAGTTATCTCCACCCCTCTGACCGAAGAAAACAATCAGAATCAGGGTAACGTTTCAGAATGGAAAAACGTATCTTTAGAATAATTCATTTAACGGAGGATAACAATGCAGGATAAAAAAGACAATATAAAAATCATTTCACAAAACAAAAAAGCCCGACATGAATTTTTTATTGAAGAAACTATCGAAGCAGGCATAGAACTCTTCGGAACTGAGGTAAAATCCGTACGTCTCGGAAAAGTAAACCTCACCGATGCCTATGCTTCTGTAAAAAACAGCGAAGTTTTTGTAAAAGGCATGAATATAAGCCCGTATGAGCAAGGTAATATTTTCAACCGTGATCCGCTTCGTGACAAAAAGCTTCTTCTTCATAAAAACCAGATACGAAAGCTCATCGGACAAATTCAGCAACAGGGATATTCACTTATCCCCCTTTCAGTTTACTTAAAAGGCTCTTTGGTTAAGGTTTCGCTTGCCGTTGCCAAGGGTAAAAAGCTGTATGATAAGCGTGATGACATAGCAAAAAAAGACGCAAAAAGAAGTGCTGAACGCGCCTTAAAAGAGCGATATAAATAAACCCAAAGGAGTGTTTTTCAATGATATATGAAAATGAATATTTACGACAAATTTCATTCCCTCTCGGCGGAATAGGCACCGGCTCTGTCGGCCTCGGCGGAAACGGAATACTTTTCGAGCCTGAAATAAAAAACCGCCCTGCGAAAGGAACATTTTTCGGATATACTCACTTTGCTGTTAAAGCCAAGTTAAAAAACGGAAAAATCATAACTAAAGTTCTTTTTAGCGATTGTGATACAGAGTATATAGGCCGATATGCAGGTAACGCCCAATATTCCGGATTTGGTTATGGTATATCTTATCCGCTCAGCGGCATGCCTCATTTTCGCAAATGCGTATTTGACGGAGAATTTCCGATTGCAAGGCTGACTTTTTCGGATGATAATTTCCCGGCAGATGTACATATGACGGCATTTAACCCATTTATACCGAACGATGCCGACAACTCAAGTATTCCGGCGGCATTTTTTAAAATTGAATTTGACAACAAAACAAACGAAGAAATAGAATTTACGGCAGCTCTCAGTGTTCAGGGCATAATGAATGATGATTTATGTGTAAATACTGTATTTGAAAACGACTTCTCAAAAGGCGTCTCTATACGTTCAACACTCGACAGTGAGGATACCGCATACGGTGATATTACAGTTGCAGGCGATAAAAATTCTGTTTGTCAACCATACTGGTTTGTCGGAAGATGGTCCGACGCACTGACTATTTTCTGGAAAGAATTTTCCTCCGACTGTGAGCTGAGAAACAGAGTTTATGACGAGCCAATCAAAAGCAGTTGTTGTACCGTTGCAACTCCTGTTACAGTTTCTCCAAACAGCATTTCGGGTACTAAATTTGTTTTATCATGGAACTTCCCGAATAACTATAACTACTGGTCACCGCTAAAAGACAGCGACGGAAAGGATGTTATATGGAAAAACTACTACGCAACAAAGTTTATCGACTCTGTCGCATCTGCAAAATACTCTTTCAAAAATTTTGATGAATTTTATAATAAAACAAAGCTTTTTAAAGACACACTTTTTGCTTCAACAGTTGATGACTGTATAAAGGATGCTGTTTCCTCCACCCTTTCTGTGCTTAAATCTCCAACAGTTTTCAGGCTAACCGACGGTTCATTTTACGGATTCGAAGGTGTGCATGAAAAGGAAGGCTCGTGCGAAGGTACATGTCAGCATGTATGGAATTATGCATATGCGTTGTGCTTCCTCTTCCCGGAGCTTGAACGCTCAATCCGTGATCTTGAATTTAAATACTCAACCAATGAACACGGTAAAATGGTGTTCAGATTAAAACTACCCCTCGGACGTCCCGATGAAAACGAATTCCGCGCCTGTCTTGACGGTCAGATGGGTACCGTTATAAAATTCTACCGCGATTGGAAGCTTTGCGGCGATGACAAAATCTTAAAAGATAATTTTGAAACTATTAAATCAATAATTTCATACGCCTGGAGCGAAGAAAACCCCGATGGCTGGGACAGAGACCGTGACGGAGTTTTAGAAGGCCGTCAGCATCATACTCTCGACATGGAGCTTTTCGGACCTTGCTCATGGCTTGAGGGTTTTTACCTTGCAGCATTAAAATGCGGTGCCGAAATGGCTGAATATCTCGGAGATACAAGTCTTTCAGAAGAATACACCGAGTTGTTTGATAAAGGCTATAAGTTCACTAAGGATAAGCTCTTCAACGGCAAATACTTCATACACCTTATAGACTTGAAAAATAAATCCATAACGGAAAAATATAATTCTCCGGAGTATTGGAACGACGAAGCCGAAGAGATAAAATATCAGATAGGCGACGGCTCGGAAATCGATCAGCTGTGTGCACAGTGGCACGCTGATATCTGTGGCATCGGTGATATTTTTGATCCGGAACAGGTTGATACCACACTGAAAAACATGTTTAAAAACAATTTCACTACATCTGTACGTGATATACCGAATGTATACCGCCGTTTCTCGGTTAATGATGAAGGTGGTTCTGTTATATGCGTTTATCCTGAAGGCACATATGAGCCGGCTGTACCTATTCCATATGTTACCGAGACAATGCATGGATTTGAATATCAATTCGCCGGACTTTTAATCAGTCGTGGCTATATCAATGAAGGCTTAGCTGTTATAAAAGCCGTAAGAGATAAATACGACGGAAAAAAGCGTAATCCATGGAATGAAATAGAATGTGGAAGCAACTACGCCCGTTCGATGGCAAGCTTCGCACTCTTACCGATAATAAGCGGTTTCACATTTAACCTTCAGAATAACGAAATAGGCTTTAACCCGATTATAAACAAAGAAAACTTCTCTTGTTTATGGAGTGTAGACGGCGCATGGGGCGACTTTAAATTAAATAAAGAAAGAGCTTCCGTAACTTTAAAAGACGGTGAGCTTACGCTTTCTTCTTTAGTCCTCCCGTTTGCAAAAAAGGTGAACTCTGTTTTAATTGACGGAGTAGGATGTGATTTTAAATTCAGCGACGGAAAGTTGGAATTTAATACAATTTCATTTAAAAACTGCATTGAAGTTATCTATGATTAAAAAATAATAATTTTAACTCAATATCACGCATATAATATTATCAGGAGTGTGATATTATATGTACGATTACAAAAGTTTAGAACACGATTTATCCTTACTTGACTTTGAAAATGCATCTGTATTTTCAATCGGTAATACTACAATGGGAAAAGCTATTCCGTGCATAAAAATCGGAAACGGTGACAAAACCATAATGCTAAACGGTGCTCATCACGGGCTTGAATACATAACTTCGGCATTTCTGATGCGGTTTGTACTTAATTATTATGAGTGTTTACGGGAGAAAAAAGCATTTTTTGATATTTTCCCTCATCAGCTTATGAATAGCCTGACCTTATACGTAATACCCATGATAAACCCTGATGGTGTTGATATTGCCATACATGGTCTCGACATTACAAATCCGTATCACCGTGATTTAATCAGTCGTGCCGGAATTCACAGCTTCAACACCGTATGGCAGGCAAATGCAAACGGCGTTGACTTAAATCATAATTACGATGCCGACTGGAAGGTTACGGTTTCAAAACCGTCGCCTGCTAAATATGCCGGAACAGCTCCGGAGGATCAGCAAGAAAGCAAAGCTGTTGCGGATTTCATCCGAAATCACAACTGCGACATGCTTTTGTGTTTCCATTCTCAGGGCCGTGAAATATATTATGATTTCAACGAACTGCTCGGAAAACCCGCAAAAGATATTGCAGATAAAATGGGTGAAATCAGTGGTTATATACCATCATCACCCACCGGAACAGCTTCATACGGCGGCTGTAAGGACTGGTTTATAAACGAATATAAAAGATATGGTTTTACAATAGAAGTGGGCAGCGGAAAAAATCCACTGCCCGAAAGTCAACTCGATGATATTTACGAAGAAAACTCAAAAATAATCATTGTTGCCATCAAAGAGGTTCTTACAAATCACTCAGAAAAAACCTGAAGTGTTTCACAATGCGCTTCAAAAGCTGTCGTAAATATATAATTCAATACTAAAAAATCGTCTATTTTATACTCAGCGGTTATGTCTGATAAATTCCCCGAATAGCTTCGGGGATCTACCATTATAACCGTTGAGTAATTTTTTACTACCCAAGGAAAAAATGCATTGGCATACGAATCCTTTAAAATAAGAAGTGTCTTCTTATTTTCACAAGAATTATTTTTTGCGATTGTAAGCGGATTATCTCCACCTGCAAAGGCTGAATACTGCATTTTTGAAATGTCCTTATCAAACAACTCTGTTTTATAAGTATCCGTTTTTCCGTCTCTTAGTGCAATTGACACGATTTCCATTTCATTTTCAGGGTCTGTATCATACCATTTTATAACGTCAGTATGCTTTTTTAATATTTCTTCTTTTGAAATATCATAAAGACTTCCCAAAATACCTTTGTATTCTGTAAGTGTATAATCATCCTTTTCAACCGGCTTCAAACCTGCTGTCTTACAAAATTCCACATATGCTTCATATGCACCATCCGATGTCCAGTG
The DNA here is from genome assembly GCA_045637525.1 of Clostridia bacterium. Taxonomy (GTDB): domain Bacteria; phylum Bacillota; class Clostridia; order UBA1381; family UBA1381; genus JAZTZP01. The sequence continues at coordinate 18,974 of JAZTZP010000159.1, forward strand.
ATGATCAGTCTTAAAATAAATATAATCATCACTGTGCTGTTTTAATGCACCATAAACATCAACACATCTGTAATCGGGATTTAACTCCGTATTAATTTCATCAATTGAAGTCCTCTGACTATCCTGAAAATTTGAGTATATTTCCGCATCAAATTCAAGCTGTGTCGGAACAATCATGCTATATAAATTAACGTCTTTCCCCAGCTTATCCGCATAGGAATTAAGAGCAGAAATATACATTTTTTGTACATTCTCTTTTTTTTCAAAAACCTCCATAATACGGTCATCATGATATATCAGATAAGTTTCAAAAGGATTTCCATACCAGTCCTGTTGCTTTAAAGATATTACTTTTCCGTAATCACCTTCAATTCCCTTTATATCACGAATAAATGCAGAAGCTGTGGTAAGACCTCCGCGAAACGCCACACGGTCATTAAGATACCCGTCAAAACCATTTTTAAAAGTCCCGTCACGAAAAGCTTCAATTGTTAACTCCGGCATAGTATTCGCCAAACGTTTTTCCGAAACAAAGCTTTTAAAATCCGGTGGAAAAACAAGTACAAACGAAGCACCAAGTAACAACATTACCACAAAAATAACTGTAATACTTTTTCCTTTCATTAACTCACCTCTTCTCATGCATCAGAACTTAAAATATAAAAACGGATTATATGTGTTTCCGACAAGCATAACAAACACAACAGCAAAACCGACTGCTGTTATTATCCCGCCGGATACAGCGGCAAACCTTTCGCTTTTCCGGCACAAATATTTATAAACCATATTCGGAAACGGATTAGACGCCGCTATACAAAGAGCAATAAGCCAGATATTATCCATAAATACAGATAATGTTATAAGGTTATACATCTTCCCTTTCAAACCAAACGCATACCCGAAAAATGTATACAAATCACCTATGTCTGTAAAATAGAAAATACTCCATCCTATTACTACAAGCATAAAAGTAAATATCATGCGGAAAACATACGGAACCTTTCTTAAGATTTTATCAGATAATTTCTTTTCAGCTATAATTAATATTCCGTAATAAGCGCCCCACAAAAGGAAATTCAATCCTGCACCGTGCCATATACCGGTAAGCATCCATACAATCATCAGATTAAGACACATATGGCGTCTGTTACCGCCTAACGGGATGTAAACATAGTCTTTAAAAAAGCTTCCGAGTGTCATATGCCATCTTCGCCAGAAATCGCTTATACTCGAAGAAAAATACGGATGGTTAAAGTTTTGCGGAAACGTAAAACCTAACATCCTTCCAAGCCCGACAGCCATATCAGAATAACCCGAAAAGTCATAATATATACGAAACGTATACATAAGTATTCCAAGCCATGCTGAAGCGGTTGAAAACATCCTTGAATTTACGTCTAAAAGCACAGAAGTACCACTGATCAATAAATCTGCAAGTACAACCTTTTTAACCAGGCCGCAAACAAACGTGAGCACACCTTCCGAAAAGCTCTTTACGGTTACTTTTCTTTTCAAAATCTGCTGCTCAATATCTGCATACCTGACAATCGGGCCTGCAACAAGCTGTGGAAACATCGTAAGATACATAAGATAATTCATTAAAGATTTTTGTACCTTAACCCTGCCCTTATACACATCAACAGCATATGAAACAGATTGAAATACATAGAAAGAAAGCCCTATGGGCAACCCTATTGCCGAAAACTCCGTACCGGCCGCACTATTTACGGCATTAATTACAGAATCCGCATATTTAAAAAAGCACAGCATTCCTATGTTTATAACAACATCCGTCCACAGCAGAAAACTTTTAATTCCTTTATATCTGCATGAATTCATTAACAAGCTGATAAAAAATCCAAGTACAGCTGTAAAAAGTAATAAAACTATATATCGTGGTTCCCCCCATGCATAAAACAAAATCGAAGCAGTTACAAGTATCAGATTTTTATACTTCACTCCGGGGAAAATATTATATAGTATAAGAACGGACGGCAAAAACAAGCATATAAACAATAAACTTGAAAATACCATTATTCCCTCCGCAAAAATAAATACTTTAAAATTTAAAATTAATTTCTCAATTTATATTGACTATCCGGTTATTTTGTGGTATAATAATTTGGTAAACGTGCCTGTAGCTCAGTTGGATAGAGTGTCAGACTCCGACTCTGAAGGTCGTGCGTTCGAATCGCATCAGGCATACCATCATAATCCGTGCAAAATCAAATCTTGCGCGGATTTTTTATGTAATTCTTTAAAATCAACACAATGACGGTATATAATACCGTCATTGCATCAAATTCATTTTGTATTATCTTCATTAATGTCCTGCTTTGTCAGAAGACTGCCAATTAGCAACAATATCAGAACACAAATCACAAGCACCAATGCACGAAGTGTACCACTCTCAGCAAGAAGAACTGCTGTTATACCCAAAACTCCGCTTATAGCATATAAAATAAATACAGTCTGCTTCTGAGAGAAACCCATATCAATCAACCGATGATGAAGGTGACCTCTGTCAGCTACCATAGGGCTTTTACCGGTTAAAATACGTCTTAACATCGCAAAAACCGCATCAAACAGCGGAAGTCCGAGTATTAAAAGCGGTACAGCAAACGAAATAACCGCATAACTTTTAAACACGCCCTGTATAGACAGCGTCGCAAGCATAAACCCTAAAAACGTTGAGCCGGTATCTCCCATAAAAATCTTTGCCGGATTAAAGTTAAACGGCAAAAATCCGAAACAGGAACCCATAAGAGCTATACCGAAAAGCGCTATCGGATACTCACCGACTCTTATCGAAATAAACACTAAAGAAACGCTCATTATTGCCGAAACACCGGCCGCAAGACCGTCTAATCCGTCGATAAAGTTTACAGCGTTAGTTATAAACACAATCCAGATTATGCTTAAAAACACAGACATCCATTCAGGCAAAACCCAATATGGTGCATTACTGAAAATATTCGGATTAGTAAACACATTAATTCTTACATCGCCAAAAATAATTACAACCAGCGCCGCTATTATCTGTATAACAAATTTTAGCTTTGCATCTAAATCCTTGCAATCATCCACAACCCCCATTGCAACAATTATTGAAGCGCCAATAAGTGTCGCTAAAGTCGCCTTATTCATTTCCATTGAAAACGATAAAACAGCAACTAAAAAACCAAATACAATAGCTAACCCACCGATACGAGGTATCGGCTTTTTGTGCATACGTCTGTTATCCTTCGGTATATCCACCGCTCCTATACGAAAAGCCAACCGTGTGACAAGCGGTGTTGCAGCAAATGAGAATACAAATGAAACAACAAACGCACAAATCATAAATACAGCTTCTTGTGTATTCATAGCTTACTCCCTTCCGTTCACATCAAATCTCAAAACCGTCGGTTTTACTGCAAAAACCCTACCTTCTTATAAACCTTTGACAGAGTTTTGCCCGAAATCCATCTTGCCTTTTCAGCTCCGGATTTGTAAATACTCTCAAGATATGCCTTATCACCACTTAGAGCATCATATCTCTCACGAATAGGCCTTATATGCTCAACAACAGCTTCAGCAACATCAGCCTTAAAATCTCCATACCCCTTTCCGGCATAATCGTTTACAATACTCTCAATATCCCTGCCTGTAACAGCTGAGAATATTGTAATAAGATTATTAATACCGGCTTTTGTGTCATCGCCCTCGCGATACTCAACAACGCCCTCGCTGTCCGTAACAGCACTCTTTATCTTCTTTGCTATAACATTAAAATCATCAAGCATAGAAATATACGCCTTTGGATTTTCATCTGATTTTGACATTTTCTTATTCGGCTCTGCAAGGCTCATAACCTTAGCGCCGGCTTTTGGCATAAATCCCTCCGGTATTTTAAACACGCCCGGATACAGGCCGTTAAATCTGTTTGCAATATCACGGCAAATCTCTATATGCTGCATCTGGTCTTTTCCCACAGGAACAAGGTCTGCCTGATAAAGCAAAATATCTGCCGCCATAAGAACAGGATACGTAAACAAACCGGCATTAATATTATCGGCATGTTTTGAGCTCTTATCTTTAAACTGTGTCATTCTCTGAAGCTCACCCATATACGTATAACAATTTAATATCCATGCCAACTCCGCATGAGCACCGACATGTGACTGAACAAACAGAATATTTTTTTCAGCGTCAATTCCGCAGGCAAGATAAATTTTTAATAAATCAAGCGTTCTCTTTTTAAGCTCCTGCGGATTCTGACGTACCGTTATGGAATGCATATCCATGATTGCGTATATGCATTCATATGTATTTTGCAAGTCAACCCAGTTCTTTATTGCTCCGAGATAATTGCCGAGTGTGATATTTCCCGAAGGCTGCACACCACTGAAAATTCTCTTTTTTTCATCCATTATTACAGTTTCCTTTCTGTTTCGGAAATTTTAAAGTAAATCTTTTATTTGTTTTTAAAGTATTCTGTGAAAACTTCACCTATCGTCTTAATTCCACGCTCAATCTTCTCTTTAGTAACAGAAGAATAGTTTAATCTGAACATATTTGACTTTGCAGAAATATCAACAGCAAAGTTACTTCCCGGAACGAATGCCACCTTATTTTCTATACAAATATTAAGAACCTCTTGAACATCCGTATCCTGAGGACAAGAACACCATATAAACAAGCCGCCCTCAGGCTCTGTCCATTTAATCTGCTCCGGAAAATATTTTTCCATACAATCCAGCATAAAACGGCACTTATCACCGTAAAGCTCACAGCTTTTTTGTATATACTTGTCTATATCATATTTCTTCATAAACTCAACGCACATCATCTGCGTAAGTACCGGAGTATGTACGTCATTTACCTGCTTTACAACTTCAATTCTGTCGCATAACTGCTCATTTGCCACAACATATCCGAGACGCATACCCGGAGAAAGTATTTTCGAGAACGAACCGACATATATTACTCTGTCATTTTCGTCCATCGACTTTAAAGTCGGTAAATCTTCACCTGAGAATCTGAGATCTCCATAAGGATTATCCTCAAGCACCAAAACATCATATTTTTCCGCAAGCTCAAGTAAACATCTGCGTTTTTCTATGCTCATCGTTGTTCCTGACGGATTCTGGAATGTAGGAATTGTATAAATAAGCTTTATTTCATTTTCTTTTAATACTTCTTCTAAAGCCTCCATATTCATTCCGTCACTCTCTACGGGAACGCCTATAAGCTCAGCCTGATACGAACGAAGCGAATTAAGCGTGCCGATAAAGCTCGGAGCCTCAACAACAACCTTATCACCTTTATTCACCAAAACCTTAGCTGTAAGGTCAATAGCCTGCTGTGCGCCGGTTGTTACTATCAGCTTGTCGGTTTCTTTTATTGAATTTGCCTTTTCGGCTCTTTGTCTTGCACATTCCTTCATCGGCGCATAGCCGTCCGTTGTACCGTATTGCAAAGCACCTGTTGCGTTTGTCATAAGAATTTTTCCGGCAATCTTTGAAAGCTCATCGCCCGGAAATAATTCCGATGACGGATTTCCGCCGGCAAGTGATATCATATCAGGCTTTGCCATCAGTTTAAACATTTCACGAATTGCCGATGCTTTTAACGGTTTTACTCTGTCAGCAAGATATTTTTCTGTATTCATTAAAACACATTCCTCTCTATTTATTAACTTTTGCCCATGAATCTTTAAGGGCAACTGTTCTGTTAAATACTGTTTTTTCGCTTGTCGAATCCGGATCAACGCAGAAATATCCGAGTCGCATAAACTGGAATTTGTCGCCCGGCTTAAGAGATGTTATTCCGTCCTCAAGCTTTGCGTTTTCAATAACAACCTTTGAATCAGGATTCAGGTTTTCCGTAAAATCTCCGACCTTGCTTTCGTCTGAAGGATTTTCAACATTAAATAATCTGTCATACAAACGAACCTCAATATCAACGGAGTTCTTAACTCCAACCCAGTGAATAGTACCTCTTACTTTTCTGCCATCCGGTGTTTGTCCGCCCTTTGACTCCGGATCATAAGTACAATGAATAAGAGTTACTTCTCCATTTTCATCTGTTTCATAGCCTGTGCATGTCACGTAATACGCACCTTTTAATCTTACTTCATTGCCCGGTGCAAGTCTGAAATACTTTTTCGGCGGATCTATCATGAAATCATCCTGCTCGATATATATTTCTTTTGAAAACTTAACAATTCTTGACCCCATAGAAGGATCTTCAGGATTATATTCAACCTCTATATCCTCAACAAGATCATCAGGATAGTTGTCAATCACTATCTTAAGCGGTCTGAGCACTGCCATTGCACGAGGAGCTTTTTTATTTAAATCTTCTCTTACACAATGCTCTAAAAGGTTCATATCAACAACACTGTTAGCTTTTGCAACGCCAATTCTGTCACAAAAATCCTTTATCGCTTCAGGAGTGTATCCTCTTCTTCTCATTCCGCATAATGTAGACATTCTCGGATCGTCCCAACCTGTTACAATATTGTCTTTAACAAGCTTTAAGCATTTTCTCTTACTTGTAAGAGTATAATTAAGATTAAGTCTTGCAAACTCAATCTGACGTGACGGTCTTTCAAAGTCAAGCTCTTTTAAAAACCAGTCATAAAGCGGACGATGATCCTCAAATTCCAATGAACAAAGCGAATGTGACACACCTTCAATCGTATCCGATAAAGGATGTGCAAAATCATACATCGGATACACAATCCACTTATCACCTGTTCTGTGATGATGAGCTCTTAAAATTCTGTAAATTACAGGATCTCTCATATTGAGATTCGGAGACGCCATATCAATCTTTGCTCTTAAAACCTTCGCTCCGTCAGGGAACTCTCCGTTTGTCATTCTCTCAAATAAGTCAAGATTTTCTTCAATACTTCTTTCGCGGTACGGACTGTTTTTGCCCGGCTCGCGCAAAGTTCCTCTATACTCCCTTATTTCATCAGCAGACAAATCACACACATACGCCTTGCCCTTTTTAATAAGCTGAACCGCACAATCATATATTGAGTCAAAATAATCAGAAGCAAAGAAAATCTTGTCCCACTTAAATCCGAGCCATTCAATATCCTCTTTAATCGCGTCAACATATTCAACATCTTCTTTTGTCGGATTTGTATCATCAAGTCTTAAATTACAGGTTCCCTTGTATTTTTCAGATGTTCCGAAATCTATGCATATAGCCTTAGCGTGTCCTATATGAAGATATCCGTTAGGCTCCGGCGGAAAACGTGTTTGTACCGCTTCATACACACCCTCACTAAGATCTTTGTCTATCGCTTCATGAATAAAATTAGTACTTCTTTCAAGCTCCATTTTCCACACCTCATATATCTTTCTTTAAAATTTCGATTGCTTCATTCATACGGCTATTTACCTTTTCTTCACCGAGAACTTGCATAATCTCATACAAATCCGGTGAATTTTTTCTTCCGGTTACCGCAACTCTTATTACTGAGCTGACATCTCCCACATGTCCTCTGAAATCCTCCGGATTCTTTTTATAAAGCTTCGGCGTTTTTGCATATCCGAGACTTTCAGACATTTCGCGAACAGCCGGGAACCATTCCTCCGCAGTTCCTGCATGATTATAAATCTTAATATAATTCTCAAGAATTTCAATCATCTGTTCATTTGAAAGATTTTCAGGGAAATCACGTTTTCTGTCCCATACACTGTCAAAGAAATATTCCGAGTACGCCGGAGACTCGTCCCATTTAATCATCTCTTTTCTCGGTTTTTCGTTTTCTCTTTCTATTCCGAATACTGCCTTTGAATATTCAGGCTCTGAGCTGATTGTATTATAAAAATCCTTGTTATATTCATTACTCCATGCTAAAACTTCAGAATATACAGTCTCTTTACTGAGTGTTGATATATAATTTTTGCTTATGTCATTAAGCTTTACGAGGTCAAACAAAGCCCCTGCTTTACTCATCTTTGACAACGAAAATTCAAACTCAAGATTATCAGCCGTCGGATTTTGGGCACGCCATTCCTCATAATTGGAATTTGCAAGAGTCAGCAGGTATTCAATAACCGAGCCTGCCGGATAACCTGTTTCCGAATAATATGTTACAGCAGCTTCAGGGTCTTTTCTCTTTGAAAGCTTTCTCTTTCCGCCGTTTTCTTCCTTCATTATCGGTGAAATGTGAGAGTATCTCGGCTGTTCAAATCCCAACACTTCAAAAAACTGCACATGAATAGGTACTGAGGAAATCCATTCATCCCCTCTTATAACGTCAGTTGTTCCCATCAAATGATCATCAACAGCATGAGCAAAATGATATGTCGGTATTCCGTCGCTCTTTAAAATTACAACGTCTTGTATATTTTCAGGCATCTCAATCTCGCCCTTTATTCCGTCAACAAACTTAATGCGGTTTTCTTCTTTTCCGGGTGACTTTAATCTTATAACATAAGTCATTCCCTTTTCTATAAGCTCCTTAGCCTTTTCATAAGTAATATCGCGGTATTTTGCAAATTCTCCGTAACAGCCGGGATTAAGCTTCTTTTCTTCCTGTACCGCGCGGATTTCATTAAGCTCCTCTTCTGTCATAAAACAGGGGTATGCAAGTCCTCTTTCAACAAGAGACTTCGCATAGCAGGCATATATCTCACGTCTTTTACTCTGAATATACGGTCCGTATTCACCTATGCTTTCAGTTTCAGATAACATTCCCTCATCAAAAGTAACACCGAATTTTTTAAGACCGTCTACTATAAGCGTTACTCCGTTTTCTATTTCACGCTTTTTATCGGTGTCTTCTATACGAAGAAAAAACACTCCGTTTGTTACCTTTGCCGCTCTGCTGCTGACAAACGCCGCAAACAAACCTCCTATATGCAAAAAGCCCGTAGGACTCGGAGCAAATCGTGTAACAACAGCTCCTGCCGGTAAATTTCTTTTCGGATATTTATTCTCATAATACTCCGGAGTTTTATCTGTATCACCAAACAATAACTCCGCCAATAACTTATTATCTGACATAAACTCTCAACCTTTCTTTTGTAGATTACACAAATTCTATTATACTCTATTTTAGCAAAAATATCAAGTGATTTCAAGTATTTTTTTAAATTTTTGCAAGAATTTAATAAAATTTTCATATAAAGTTGAACATATAAGGAAAATATGCTATACTGTAACACATAAATGAAAAAAATAGAGGGATAAAAATGTTTAATAATATTATAACAGTCGCATCTCAGGTAGTAATTTTGTTTATTTTAATCGCAGTTGGTTTTACTTGCGGTAAAACCGGGCTATTAAAGAATTCATCAATAAACGGAATGGCAAATCTTATTCTCTATATCGTCACGCCGGCGGTGATTATAAATTCATTCACAATAGAATTTCAACCTGAAAAATTCAGGTATCTTATAATTACAGCCGTACTGACAGGCATTATTCACGTCATAGGTATAATTTTTGTAAAATTTTTTATTAAAACACCTGATATTACAAAAAACAGTGTAATGAAATTTTCTGCAGTTTTTTCAAACTGCGGTTATATGGCAATCCCTCTTCAGAGTGCACTCCTCGGAAATGACGGAGTATTTTACGGTTCAATGTACATAGCTATGCATAACGTTGTCATGTGGACATGGGGTTGCAGAGCAATGAGCCCGGAGGTAAAAACCTCTGCAAAGCAGATTATATTAAATCCGGGAATTATAAGCATCATTATAGGTATTTTACTGTTTGTTTCACCGGTAAAGCTACCAAATGTTATCGCCTCACCAATCGGGCATCTTGCCGCCTTAAATACACCGATACCGATGATTATAACAGGCTACCATCTTTCACACTCTGAAATTAAATTAAAAGACATTCAGGAATATATCCCTCTGCTGTACAGACTTATTATCTGTCCTGTTATACTGATTTTTATACTGTTTATCACAGGAATACGCGGCACTGTCGCAATAAGCTGTATAATAGCCGCAAGCGCCCCGGTTGCAGCAGCGGTAAGTATGTTTTCCGAAAAATACGACAGAGATACTTCGCTTTCAGCAAAGCTTGTTTCCGTTTCAACACTTCTTTCAATAATCACAATGTCCGTTATAGTAGGAATTGCACAGTCACTTTTAGTATAAAAAAAGAGCTTTGGAAACTGATCTTTCATTTCCAAAGCTCTTTTTTTTAACCGATACTTCTAAAAATCATTGTTGCCGCTTCGCCTCTTGTAATATTGTTTTGCGGTCTGAATGTATTATCCTCATAGCCCATAATAATACCATTTTTCACGCAGGCATCAATATACGACATTGCATATGCCGATATTTGCTCTTTATCAGCAAAACCTGATACATCATTGCCGGATAAACCTTTTTGCCTGCCTATTATCGTCGCGGCTTCCTCGCGTAAAACCGGAGCATCCGGTGCAAATTCAAATTCGTTTATGCCATTAATAATATTATTCACAGCCCCCGTGTAAATATAATTCTTTGCAAAGGTATTCAAAGAGTCCGTAAACTTCGGTACACCTTCACTGATTTCAATCCCATACGCTGAAAGCATCATTATAACAAACTCAGCCCTTGTTATCGGTTTGTCCGGCTCGAAATCACCATAAAAATAATTATCAAGCCTTTGAGAATCAAGAAGTTCCTTCACAAACTCATAGCACCAGTGTTCATTAATATCCCTCAGATACTCACCCTGCCATGGATAAATTTTAAGTGCAGTTCCGCCACGGAACTGATTTGCTACCGTGATAACATCATTTCTTTCAACAGCCTGAACACGTTTTTTTACACCATCACTACCGTCATAATATATTTCGCACATATATTTTCCATCAGACAGAAAAGTGAGCCTGATATCCTCAGTCAGCTGTTCATTGCATATTGAACCTATATAATATATTCCGTCTTTTTCACGCAGCATAGTCACAAACATTCCGGGCACTCCGGAAATAAGTTCAGATCTATCCCATGATGTCGGTATATTTTTAAACAAATCATACGCAACACTGCTTCTGTATATTTCGGGTTTATCAGATAATATCTGTATACCGGACTCAAATACTATCGGCAATGCACATCTGTGACCGTCGGTCTGAAAATCTTTCCCCATATCGGTAGAAAGTGCCGGAGTATAATCCATTGGTCCTGCAACATTTCGGGTAAATGGCAGTATACAGTTATGATCAGCAGTCGCTCCCCAGCCGTCACCGCTTATAAAATGTTCAGTGCCCTGTACGGCCTCTCTTGTTAAAACATTCGGATATGTCCTTCGCTCGCCTGTCGGTTTCGCACAACCATGATAATTTACCATGAGTTTTCTGTCTGCACATTCTTTTGTAAAGACATCCATAAGAGTAAGCATCTCCTGTGTCTCACTATCAAAAAAATCAAGCTTCACACCTTTTATTCCCAATTCCGCCCATTCGTCAAGTCTCAGACGTTCTTCAGGAGTATCAAGATCCCACCACGTAGACCATACCCATATGCCGATGTTCTTTTTGTTTGCATATGAAATTACATCGCTTACCCAATCATATATTCCTTCATATCCTCTTCTTCCGTATTCATCGTGTGCTTTTGATGGCTGCCACCCTTCATCGAGAAGTATATATTTCCATCCCATCTCTGATGCAAAATCAATGTATTTTTTATACGTTTCAGGATCATCAGTCGGATCTCCGTTATACCAACTCCACGCACCTGCACCGGGAATAATCCATGAAGTATCCTCAATTACACAAGGCGGGTTTAAATTTTCAGGCATCTGAGTATTTGCTATTGCATCTGCATCGCCAATAACAATTACTCTCCAAGGTGATACAAAATCACTTCCGGTATATACATTTGTTGTCTGCTTTGGCTCAAATATAAGTTTCATCCTTCCTGAACCGTCAGAATTAAGGGCACTTCCACAATAACTGCCGTTTAAATCAGCTTCAAGTATAAGTGTATATAAATCAGGAGCATTCCACACAAGAAACGGCATTGCGTATGTGCCTGCAAGTGAGTTAATTTCACCGGTTTTATAAAGATTTTCATATGCCCGTTCATACTCCATAAAACTTGCAGTCAAATCTTTGCTGAAGGTAAAATCAGTAGTTTCCCGTATTACTTCCGAATCATTTCTGAGTCCGTAACGAAATGCCGCCCCGTCATTATAGGCTCTTATATAAAAATCCATTTCTGACTCATTTTTACTAAAAGTCAGCTTTAACTCACTGCAGTTATTTTCATAAACAGCAGCCTTTCCTGCCGTCATAGTATAGGTCTCATTAATCTCTGTCGACTGAGCACCTACAAACTCAAGCTCAGAAGAAAAATCGGCATCAGTAGTTATAATTCCGGCAGTTGATTCCTTCACAACTTCATTTCCATCACATAAAACTTTGTATTTTAAATCACCGTTATCAAGACGCACCAACATCTCTATTCTGCCATCCGGCGATTTAACCGACCAATATTCTGCCTGAGCATCCGCAACTATAAACTCTACGCTCAGAGAAAAACAAATTATGAGCAACATCAGCGCTATTCTTCTGAATATCATTTGTCCACAACCTTTCGTTAATTAATATTCACAAATAAATTTTTATACCTGAATTATTTATGCAGTATTCTTTGTATAATGGTTGCCGCTTCAGCTCTTGTAAGCGACTGACCCGGAGCAAATGTAGAATCCGGCATGCCTGTTATAATACCCATTTTAACAGTTGTTTCTACATCTTTCTTTGCCCACTCCGGTATATCTGCTTCATCTGCAAATGGTTCAACAGACTGTGTATCGTCAAAAGATACTTTTGTCATACCTGCAATTAACACAGCTGCCTCCGCTCTTGTAATCGCATCGTCTACACCGAATATTGAATCATTATTCTGAATATTTATTGTCAGGTTCTTCGCAAATGCAGTATTTATATATTTTGCCGCCCAGCTTGAATTTGCATCCGCATACGGTGAAGATGTGTTATTTATCGGTGTCTTTGTTGTTTCAACCAGCAGTTTTAAAAATTCGCCTTTTGTTACAGCATTCTCAGGACGATATGTATTATCCTCATAACCGTTTACAATCTTTAACTCAACAAGTTCATTTATTGTTGCTTCAGCCCAATGCCCGGCTATATCGATAATCCCGGCTGAAGTCTTATCAATTATTTCGTCAAGCGGATCTTTTGCCTCAACCCACTTACCGCCATACCGATTATTTATATACGGCAATTGACCGGGCGTGTATGTAAACGCAGCCCCTAAAGGACTTAAACTTGTTAAATTTTTCAGTGTTTCCTGTGAAACTGCATTAATTCCGTCAGCGCTACCTTCAATTACCGCACTAAGACTATCCTCTTCCTGTCCGGTTTCTGATTCAGTAGTTATTGTACTGTAATAGCAATTCTCAAAAGTTCCGCCTTCATTTTTATAGGCAAAGCCTCCCACGTTTGATCCGTAATCTGCATTATATATATAAGAATTTTTTATCGTCGCATAATTTTCACCTACAAATCCGCCCGCTTTATTGCTATAAATTTCTCCGGTAATGACAAAGCAGTTTTCTATTAATGCATTATTATCGTTCTTTCCGACAAAGCCACCTACAGACGAATCTTCGTTGATTGACCCTACTACAACCCCGGAATTCCGTATAATTGAATTATTGTTTACTGCAGCCCCACCACTCAGATATTCGCGCGGTTCGTATAATGACAAAGAAGAACTGCAATACAATGAATTTTCAATCAAACTATTATTGATATTACTTACAACTATTCCACTACCAACGTGCTTATTTCCGCTCGAAACACTGTTTCGTATTATACCTCCATCATTTATCAATACAATCGGACCTTCAAGATTTTCTGCATATTCAATTATTCCGCAATTCTTTTTAATCGGAACTGTATAGCTTAAATTACCGATATATCCTTTCTCACCTAAATATGCGACTAAATTGCACTTACTTGCATTTCCGTCTATACTGCCCTCGAAAGGATTCTCTGCAGTTCCAAGCAGTATATTATCAGAAAATTCGGACGAACCGCAGATACTGTAAAAATATCTGTTCCCTGTATTATTTAAACTTAATTTTCCTTTACGCCCCCATTCATCTGAACTTCTTATAATGAAAGGATTTGCTCGTGTTCCTGTTCCTGACACCGGTATTAATTCCGGCTCCGAATCCACAATATTCCATGTATTTACAAAATCCCATCCTGCAAAGGTTGACTGAATTTTAAGTGCACTTTCCGATACTCCGAACTGCTCTGTCTCGTCAGTTCCTATGCCCCTTTGAGTTTGCGCCTTGTCCGCGTTAAAATAGCTTCCGGAAACATCTCCTGTTTCAATGATAGTTCCCACTATTCCACCAACAGAATCTTCATAAATATACGATGAAGAATACGAATTTTCGATTTTACCACCGTAAAGTCTTCCGGCTATTCCTCCGACTTCGCTTTTCCCGATGATAGTCGCTTTTACAGCACAATTAGTAATTTCACCCTGCGAATTATCACCTGCAATTCCGCCTACTGCTCTGTCCGCACTTGTGATTGAACCGGAAAATACGCATTGTTTTATCGTTCCATGATTATTATATCCCGTTATACCGCCAATTCCGGATGAACTTCCGTATAATGTACCTTGAACACTGCAATTTTCGATAACTCCATATACATTTTCACCGGCAATTCCACCTAAATCTTTTCCGCTTCGTATATTAATCCCGGTGATATGACAATTTAATATTCTACCCATATTTTTTCCGGCAATTCCACCTGTAATTTCAAAACTGTTCGTCTGCGATTCACACTTAATATTCAGATTTAATACAACACCTCCGGCGCCTATAACACCAAAAATTCCATTCACTGCTTTATTTTGAAGTTTAGGATATGTTATACCGTAACCGCCGCCATCAAAAATACCATTAAACGGCGCATCGTCATTACCAATAGCATTAAAGTATGTCACTGTGTCAAATACAATATTGTCAGTCAGCTGAAAATATGTATTCTTACCCTTTTCTCCACATCCGAGAACTCTTAAATGTTCAAAATCCTCAGCATCTTTTATTTTATACGGCGAATCCACCGTACCGTTTCCGGCGCAACATCTCAATTTCGGCATTGACATACTCTTAGTCAAAATCCATTTACTTTCAAAATCAAATCCGTCAAAAGAATACCGATTATTCCACTCAGACTTTGAAAGAATTCTGACCGGATCCGATCCTTCTCCAACTCCCTTCAAATCATTATTTTCAAATCCATAGCAATTTGTAATTGTTCCAAGCTCATTAACCGCTGCTAAAATTCCTATTTTACCTGAAAAAAATCCGGTTTCAGAAACTACTGCACATGAATTACTGATTATTGCATTTTCATTACATCCCACTATTCCTCCTGCATATCTTACAGATTCATTAGTGCTATCAGCTTCCTCGAAATCAATTTCAGCTGCACAGTTACTCACCGTTCCTTTATTTACTCCTGCAATACCTCCGACATATTTTACATTTACGCGTACTGATTTAGCTTTCACAAAACATGAATCAATCAGACCATAATTTATATCAGCAACTGCACCTTTGTATTCCCCGGCATATCCTGTATGCGGCAATATCATAACCACACGGCTCTGCGAATACGTAAAATTCTTTACAATACCTTTTTCCCCTATGCATCCAAATAAAGAACTTGTATCTCCATCAATTGATACCGAAATTTCAAATCCATTTCCATCAAAAACGCCATTAAACGGTGTTTCTTCAGTTCCGATGGATATTACTATATCACCCAAATCAATATCTTCCATAAGAATATAATGTGCATCCGGGTTCATCCTTACAAAATACATATCAGCAATTGAAGAAACTCTGTATGGATTTGCAGCTGTTCCGTTTCCGCCGTCAAATGCCGATACATGTGTAATATTAAAATAAGAAATCAGCATTGTGATTGCGAGTAGTGATGATAAAATTTTTTTCTTGAACATAATTTTAACCTCCGTAACTATAAAAGATTTCTTATTATATTAGACGAATTATTTACCATTTTGTTCCAAAAAAATGTTTTAACGTAATTTAACAAAAAAAAGACAGCTGAAACACAAACTGTAACAACTGTCCGAAAAAATACTATTTATTCCTCAACTGAATCATCAATAACTTCGACTCTCTCAGGCTCAGTACCGATTACCTCAACCTCAGCCATAGCACTGTCAGCAAGATGTTTTTCAAAGCTTATACCCTCTATATGAATATTAACCTTTTCAACGCTCATTCCTGTCATGGTCTCAACGTTGTTTTTCACATTCTCCTGAACCTTCCACGCCAATTCAGGAACCTTTGCCCCGTATTCAACTACAAGATATAAATCTATTTTAACGCTGTTGTTTTCCATCTCAACTCTTACACCGCGTGACGGACTCTTCTTAGCACCGAGCTTCTCAGCAATCCCGCCTGCAAATGAAGAATACATACAAGCCACACCATCTATTTCCTCAGTAGCAATTCCGGCAATGGTTGATACAACATCATTTGAAATTCTTACATCACCTGTTATTTCCATATCTTCTTCCTGTTCTACAAACGCTTCAGCCTGAGCCTTAACCTCATTTGTTTCTTCCATGTCGCTTCCTCCTGTTCTTTTCGTGTAGTATTCCCTGTTTTATAAGGGTTTATATATGTATATTATATCAAATTTTTTATTTTACTTCAACCACTTTTATATTTTTTGTTGGAATATTCAGTTGATTTCTCGCAATTTCATGAATTTTTACAACATCTTCCTCAGAAAAACCGTCTTTTTGCACAGAAATATCCACCGAATTTTCATTTACGTAAACGCAAATTTTGTCATATCCTTTCGCACGTGCCAGATTTTCAACTGCAGTTTCTTTTTCGGTAAGCGACGCCATTTCCAGAATTTTCTGCTGTGCCTGTTTTCTCACTTCATCATCAAAGCTTTCATTTGCAGCTGTCTGATTTAAAATTTCGAGTGCTTTAGAGCGTGCAGTCTGTTTTGCCATAACGGCATTTTCAAAATAATCCCCCGTTTGTTTTGACGTCTCGGCCGCTTCAGGTAAAACCTCCTCAGATGTTTCTGCCTCACTGTCGGTTTCTGCGTTCCCTTCATCCGCAACAAATTCAGCAGTTCCAACCTTCTTACCCGTTTCCACATACGAATCCCCGTCTTTGACCTGTATAGTATCCTGATACGACCAATTGAGATACCCTGCCATACCAATAAGCATTACCAAAGCCGCTGCAATTATCTCTTTTTTCTTTAATACCATCATTTTTCGTTTCCTCCGTCTTATTTTTTATTTAATATAATTACCTTATGAACGGGCAAACTCAAAGCCGCTGACGCCGCCTCCGACACCGTTCTTTTCACATATGTATCTTCTGCATTTTCAATACAGATTATAACCGCCTCAGGTTTTGCGTGTTCTTTACCGTAGCTTCTTTCCGGCATAGAATATGTTATACACACCTCTGCACCATCAACGTTTTCCACACTGTTCAATATTTTTTCAAGCCGTTCTTCTGTATTATCTTTAGTATCTTTTTCATCACCACCCGATACTGTCATCAATACTATTCCTAATATTAATATTAAAATAAAAATCCGATTATTCTTATTTTCAATTAATTTTTTAAATTTATCTGTCATTTATTATCACCAAATCTTTATTGACTCCGTATATTTGTGTAATCATATCCGTTACGCCCGGGCACTCGGCAAATGTTTTAATCTGTATTAAAGCAATACCCGTAACATTCCCGTTATCATCTGTTTCCGACGTTGTTACAACCTCACTATTTACGTCGTATTTTTGAAAAATCCGCTCTTTTATATCCTCGGATATTCTGTTTTCAAATTCACTTTTTACTGTGTTCAGAAGCAGCGAATTATCCGTCGGATATTCCGGAGTGATACTCCGAAAATCATCAACCACGTCAAAATCAATCTGCTTAACCGGCGAGAGCATTATTATTGTTATAATCACACCCGTAAGCAGCTTTATGTATTTTTTCCATTTATCCGGGGATATAATCTCCGAAACCGAACATAACAACCCGGCTCCTATAACAGACATTATATATTCGCGCATTACGTCCTCTCCTTATCTCGTAGCAGTAACAATTATACTTATACATATGATAAATAATACTGCCATTGTAACCACCATAGCAAACAGCATGGTAACCGACGATGACATATCCCACAAAAGCTGCGAAATGCGTTTATCCGTTATCGGCTCGGTAATAGCTGCTGTAATCTTCATCATAAAAATTATTACCGATATTTTTAAAATCGGAACAGCACACATCACGCATATCGAAGCAATTCCGGCGCCACCGGCGGCACTTTTCATCAAAGCACCACCACTTATAACAGTATCAAGTGTGTCAGATAAAAAACCGCCAACAACCGGTACTAAGCTGCCGACTGCGAATTTCATGGTTTTAGCCCCCATTACATCAAGCGCCGGTGCACCAAAGCCGTAAATACCGCATAATCCCGAAAACAACGTAAATGAAGCAGCAAGTATCCATTTTGTAATACCGTTAATCAGCTTACACACACCTGAAATCCGTACATCAGTGCTCATATTATTCACAATCGACAATACTGCATGATATGTAATCAAAGGAATAATCCACTTCTCCGTAACGAAAGACACAGCGTATGCACCGGTACTCAGAAAAGGATGAAAAACAGATGCACTTGCCACCTTTCCGGATAATAGCAAAGCCGCTGAAATTACAGGTGTAAATTTAGTCACAAAAGCATGCATTAAGCCTATTACTTCTCCGGCATATCTCAGCGAAACCGAAAAGCATTCTACAACGCTTGCACACATTATACAAAAGCAACCGTAAAACGCAATTTCTCCGACGCTCTTCGACTCAAACGACGTCTGTATTAACGATGCTAACGCAGATGCCACACCAATCATAAGCATCGACATCAATATTTCCTTGCTCCTTATTATCTCATCAAATAAAATACTTGAAATATCTTTTATAATATCTGCCGGATTAATAAAAAAACTGCCCGTTGATAATTCCTCAGCCGTTTGATTAAAATACGGTTCGCCTTCTATTTGCGGAATATTTTCAGCATAAACATCACAAAAATTCAATGTTATAATAATAAAAATAACAGAAATAAACCTTACCATACAAGGCTCACCGCTTCCATACACGCCTGTAAAAAGGCTTTTATCACAGGTGTGATAAGTAAAATCACACCAATCTTCCCGGCAAGCTCTACTTTTACCGCAATCGAATTATGTCCGCAATCACGGCAAATTTCCGCACCGTATTGAGTTATATAAGCAATTCCCGTTACCTTTAAAACAGTTTCAAAATACTTCCCGTCTACCTTTGCACTTTCCATAATTCTTCGTATATCAGAAAAAGCCTCCAAAAACCCCCGGGCAGAAAATGCAAAAATTACGATACCGGTTATAACAGCAACACAAATACTGAGTTCAGGCTTATAATCCTTAACCAAAACCGACAAAATGCTCCCGACAACACCAATAAAAATTATCTTAAGAATGTCCATTATTTTCTCCCATTCGCTATAAATTGAAAATCATCTTTACAGTATCAAACAGATCACCGATCTGTTCTATCAGTATAAAAAGCACAACAACCAATCCGGCAATTGTCGTAAGTAAAGCCTGCTCCTCCCGTCCCGAACGTACAAGCAACTGATTAAGAACAGCTACTATTATTCCAATACCTGCAATCCGGAATATTAAATCAACATCCATGTTTTTTCCTTTCTCTGATTCTATATTATTAAAAGAACGGTCACAAACCCGATCAGAACTCCGCCGGTTTTATAAATCCTGCTGTCTTTTAAATAATCGTCACGAGCGTTTTTTAAAATCACTTCTATCATGCCGGATATGTAATCTATGTGCTTTAACTGCGATTTTATATCGGTAGTACCCAAAGCCCCCGACAGCATACTTATCGTTCTTTTATCAGTCTTATGCAAATTATATATGTTTGCGACTTTAACAAGGCTTTTTTCACAGCCTCTTATAATACCGTACTTATCAGACTGTTTCTTCCATTCACTCCAGAACTCTCCGCAGTCCGACTCTTTTGCCAATTCAAAAAACGCCTGTGAAAGTTTTGTCCTTGATTCAATCTTTGATTTAAGCATTAAA
This sequence comes from Clostridia bacterium, assembly GCA_045637525.1. Classification (GTDB taxonomy): domain Bacteria; phylum Bacillota; class Clostridia; order UBA1381; family UBA1381; genus JAZTZP01. Next base: position 39,154 of record JAZTZP010000159.1, read on the forward strand.
ATATCATGTCCTAAATTTTCTAAAAAAACAATTCGTCTTCGCATACCGTTAGCATGCATATATCCCGAAGCCGCACTTACAATAATAATTGCTGACGCACCGAAAATTTTTAAAATCATTAAAACCCCTCATTTCAGACTTATAAACTCAGCTCTGTGTCCGTCTCCAAGCTTAATAACAGCCTCAAAAGAATATTTACCACAAAAAAAGTCTTTTGCATCATCTGTGTGCATAGTCGCAATCACACTTATTCCTGATTTCATTATATACTTTAGCACGTCCGCTTCTCCGGCACCTATTTCATCGGTAGCTATAACCTGAGGCGATAAAGTTCTCAGTGCAATCTCCATACCTCTCGTTTTCCCGCAATTATCAAGAACATCAGTAAACGGACCGGTGTCAAACGCCGGCACACCATTATACATAGCAAACAGCTCATGCCTTTCATCAACTACACTCACACTCAGTCCTTTATACGATAAACTGCGTATTAAATCCCTTAAAAACGTTGTTTTTCCATATCCGGGCGGTGAAATAATAAGAGTATTTTTAACATTTCCGTTATTATATATTTTGTCTGAAAAACCGTCACTCACTCCGGTTATCTCTCTTGCTATCCTGTAATTCAAGCCTGAAACATTCACTATCCCAACCATATTATCATCACTCACCGAATAGCTTCCGGCAATACCAATACGATGTCCGCCCTCAAGAGTTATATATCCTTTAGCCATCTTGTCCGAAACCGAATAAAAGGAATTTTCGCTTATAAGCATAACCGCATTTTCAACCTCCGCCGATGTGGCAATAACAGGATTTTCACTTATCCTCGCAAGTCTGCCGTTTTTACTTAATATAAAATGTCCGTCACCTGTTTTTACAGTAACAGGCATATTCTTTCTCATACGAATTTCTTCAACAGCATCCGTATTTATTGTATAAAGATATTTCCTTATACTTTTGGGTATGTAGTTAATTATACTGTTTTCATATGTTTCCTCCGATGCTATAAACATTTTAACACCTCCGTAAAATTTCTTGTGTTTATTAATTTTTTTAAGTTTGTATATAATATTTATATTGAGGAAATATTAAATTTATTACTTCAAGTCAATAAATATCTGAAAGAAGGAAAAAATATGAATCAACGACTCGGAAATCAGACAGTTAAATTAGAACATCCGCCCGTAATCATTGAAACGGCAACAATTGTAGGAAAAAAAGAAGGCGAAGGCCCTATTGCATCATACTTTGATGAAATACTTACAGATGATAAGTGGGATGCAAAATCATGGGAACAGGCAGAAAGCAAGATGCAACACAATACCGCTATGCTTGCACTCAGAAAATCCGGACTTAAAACCACTGACATGAACTATATATTGGCAGGCGACTTAATAAACCAATGTACATCAAGCCATTATGGTGTCCGCGAATTGAACATACCGTTTTTAGGCCTCTACGGAGCGTGTTCAACGATGGTTGAAAGTCTGTCTATCGGTTCTATGATAATAGGCGGCGGCTTCTCGGATAAGCTTCTGTGTATGACCTCAAGTCACTTCTGTTCTGCAGAAAAGCAATTCAGAAATCCGCTTGAATACGGAAGTCAGCGAGCTCCTGCATCTCAATGGACAGTAACAGGAGCCGGAGCGGCAATACTTTCCGCATCGGGAGAAGGCCCGAAAATCACTCATGTAACCACCGGAAAAATCGTTGACCTCGGCATTAAAGACCTAAACAACATGGGTGCGGCAATGGCACCTGCCGCAGTAGATACGCTGTCAGCGCATTTTAACGATACCGGCATAAGACCGGAGGAATACGACCTGATTCTCACAGGTGACCTCGGAGTTATCGGCTCCGACATCTTAAAAGAGCTAATTATGGATGAAGGCTACGACATCAGCGAACTTCATAACGATTGCGGAAAAATGATTTTTGATATAGAAAATCAGGACGTCCACGCCGGCGGAAGCGGTTGCGGTTGCTGTGCCTCGGTGCTTTGCGGTTATCTGTACAAAGAACTGCTTAATAAAAACTATAAAAAAGTGTTTGTTATGGCAACAGGCGCACTTATGAGTCCGATGCTCATACAGCAAGGCGAATCAATACCCGGTATTGCGCACGGAATTACAATAGAAATTAAATGAATTAATCGGAGGCACAAAAATGGATTATTTAAAGGCTTTTATAACAGGCGGTCTGATTTGTGTAATCGGGCAGATTCTTATAGACAAAACAAAACTCACACCTGCAAGAATACTTGTAAGCTATGTAGTTGCAGGAGTTTTTCTGCAGCTTATTCAGGTGTATGAGCCGTTTGTAAAATTTGCCGGCGCAGGAGCAACAGTACCGCTTACAGGCTTCGGGTACTGTCTCGGAAAAGGAGTATATAAGGCCGTAACCGAAACAGGATTTATCGGAATATTTACAGGCGGTCTTACCGCCACAGCCGGCGGTATTGCCGCGGCAATTGTTTTCGGCTTCTTAATTTCCGTTATTTTCGATTCAAAACCAAAGAGCTGATAAAAAAAGGCACAAAAACCGTTATCTGAAAAACATTAATTTTGGTATAAATTTTTGTTGACAAAACAAAGAAAAAGTATTATACTGTAAATATACAACTATATAATAATACAGAGATTTGGAGAAACGTATTAAAATAAAAGTATTGTCTTTTATTTTGGTGCGTTTTTTCTGTTTGGGAGGTAAAAAAATGTATGATGCAGTAGTAATAGGTGCCGGTATAACCGGTGCAATGACAGCGCGTACTTTATCAAAGTATAACTTAAAAATATGTATACTTGATAAAGAAAACGATGTCAGCATGGGTGCCACTAAAGCGAATTCAGCCATAGTCCATGCCGGATTTGATGCCAAAATCGGAAGCCTTAAAGCAAAGCTTAACGTTGCAGGCTCAGAAATGATGAAACAAGTAACAGATGAACTCGGTGTTAAATACATAAATAACGGTTCACTTGTCATTGGCTTTGACGATGAAGATTTAAAAACAATCAATGAGCTATACGAGCGAGGCACAGAAAACGGCGTTCGAAATCTTCAGGTACTCAGTCAGACACAGCTTCGTGAACTTGAGCCGAACATTTCAAAAAATGCAGTCGGTGCACTTTATGCTCCTACGGGTGCCATCACCTGTCCATATGAGCTCACAGTTGCCGCAATCGGTAATGCTATGGATAACGGTGCAGAACTTAAGCTTAACTTCGAAGTCAAAGAAATTCGTGAAAACGACGACTGCTACGAAATCCTGTCAGCTGACGGCGACAGCGTCACTGCACGCTCCGTAATAAATGCCGCAGGTGTTTATTCGGACAAAGTTGCTTCAATGGTTGGTGATAATTCCTTTGAAGTCCACCCAAGACGCGGTGAATACATATTACTCGACAACGAATGCAAAGGACTAGTTTCTCACACTATTTTCAGAACTCCGAGCAAAATGGGTAAAGGTATTCTCGTATCCCCTACCGTTGACGGAAATATTCTTACAGGCCCTACCTCTGTCGATATGACAGACAAAGAAGACAAATCCACAACAGCGGAAGGTTTTTCACACATAATAAACGAAGCGAAAGAAAATGTCGAAGGTGTTAATTTCGGAAAAACAATTACTTCCTTCTGCGGACTCCGTGCTGTCGGAAATACAGGTGACTTTATTATAACTTCACCAAAAAAATGGTTCATAAACGCCGGCGGAATAGAATCGCCCGGACTCTCAGCTTCACCTGCCATCGCAGAATATATTGTAGAAATGCTGAGAGAACAAGGCTTTGAGCTTACAAAAAAAGACAAGTTCAATCCATACAGAAAGCCAATGCATTTCTTTAAGGATGCCGATATAAACGAAAAAAATGAAATTATTAAAAAGGATAAATCGTTCGGTAAAATAGTATGCCGTTGCGAAACAATAACAGAGGGTGAAATCCTCTATGCAATAAGAACAAACCCAAAACCGACCGACCTTGACGGTGTAAAACGCCGTACACGTTCCGGCATGGGCAGATGTCAGGGCGGTTTTTGCAGTCCGTATATCGTTGAATTGTTATCAGAAGAACTCGGTGTTCCCTACGAACAAATTACCAAATCCGGCGGTAATTCGTTTATAAACATCGGTAAAACAAAGGAGGCGCAATATATAAAATGACAGATCTTGTAATTATAGGCGGCGGTCCTGCCGGAATGAGTGCGGCAGTTTCCGCATATGAAAGCGGTATAAGAGATATTTTAATTATAGAAAGAGATAAAAACCTCGGCGGAATACTTCAGCAATGTATTCACAACGGTTTTGGTCTTCACAAATTCGGCGAAGAGCTCACAGGTCCCGAATACGCATGGAAATACGAGCAAAAAGTTCGCGAGCTTGATATACCGGTAAAATTAAATACAATGGTAACAGATATTACTCCCGACAAAGTAATAACTGCAACAAACGAAGAAGACGGAATTTTTCAGATTGAAGCCCGGGCAATAATTCTTGCAATGGGCTGTCGTGAAAGACCGAAGGGCGCATTAAACATTTCCGGAAGCCGTCCGGCGGGAATTTACAGTGCCGGTACTGCGCAAAAGTTTGTTAATATAAAAGGTTATATGCCGGGAAAAAATGTTGTAATCTTAGGCTCAGGCGATATCGGGCTTATAATGGCACGCCGTATGACCTTAGAAGGTGCAAAGGTTCACGCAGTTTGCGAGCTTATGCCATATTCAGGCGGCCTTGCAAGAAATATCGAGCAATGTCTTAATGACTTTAATATACCTCTGAAGCTCAGTCATACCGTAGTGGAAATACACGGAAAAGAGCGTCTTACAGGCGTAACAATCGCCGCTGTTGACGAAAACAGACAACCAATCGAAAGCACAAAAGAATACATACCATGTGATACACTTCTTCTTTCAGTTGGTCTTATCCCTGAAAACGAGCTTACAAAGAGTGCAGAAATAGACCTCGACAGAATAACCGGCGGAGCAGTTGTTAATCAGGACAGAGAAACCTCCTCTGACGGAATATTCGCCTGCGGAAATGTACTTCATGTTCATGACCTTGTCGATTTCGTTTCTGACGAAGCGGAAATCGCCGGAAAAAGCGCTGCAAGATATATTAATGACCAAAAGGCAGAAAAAAACACGATAACAGTTAAAACAGATGACAAAATACGCTATACCGTACCTCAGATAATCACAGAGGCTAAAGATGTTTCGGTGTATTTCAGAGTGCGTGACATATTTAAAAATGTTAAAATAAACGTCTTTAAAGACGGCGAAATGGTTTTATCTCAGAAAAAGCTCAAAACAGCCCCCGGTGAAATGGAATGTGTAAAGCTGAAAGCATCAATGCTTGAAAACTGTAAAGAAATAAAGTTTGAATTGGAGGAAATATGATTATGACAAAAAATCTTACTTGTATAATCTGTCCTTTAGGCTGCGACCTTAAAATTGAGGCAGAAGAAAAAAATATAATCAGCATAAGCGGAAACACCTGTCCGAGAGGAAAAACATACGCTGAAACTGAATTTACCAATCCAATGCGAACTGTAACTACTACGGTTAAGTGTGAAAACGGAGCAGTTATTCCGGTAAAAACCTCAAATCCTGTTCCGAAAGATAAAGTTTTCGAAATTATGACAATTGTAAATAATTTCACAGCCCCCTTGCCAATTCATATCGGAGATGTTATAATAGAAGATGTATTCGGCAGTAATATCGTTGCTGCCGGAAATATTTCCGAATAAATCCGCGAGGTAAAGAGATATGCCACAGAAAAAAAACGTTTCAATAATAGCAGCAGTTCGTACAAAGGAAGAATTTGAGCTTGCGCTTACTTCAGATGTCGATATTATTTTCGACTTAAATCCTGATATTCTGAGCCTTATAAGCAGAGTTCAGAGTGCCCATGCCGTTTCAAAGAAAATCTTTATCCATATGGATCTTGCAGAAGGCATAGGTAAAGATAAACACGGTATTATATTCGCAAAGAAAAGCGGAGTCGACGGTATCATCAGTACAAGAGTAAGCATAATAAAAACAGCTCGTGAATCAGGACTGTTCACCGTGCAAAGATTTTTTATAGTTGATTCTCAGTCTATATCCACAACGATTGAGGCGCTGAAATCCTCCCGTCCGAATATGATTGAGATAATGCCCGGTATTGTTACAAAAGGTATAAGAACTTTAAAATCAAAAACCAACATACCTATTATTGCAGGCGGACTTATAGATACCGAAGAAGAAATTTCCGAGGTCGTAAAATGCGGTATATCTGCTGTTTCTACCGGAAAACAAGAATTTTGGTTTGTCAGAAAGGATTTTTAAAATGGATACAATAAAAATAAATAAATGCGGCGTAAAAATAATTGCTCACAGAGGTCTCAGCGGTATTGAAAAGGAGAATTCAAATTCGGCTTTTGTTGCCGCCGGAAACAGAAGCTATTTCGGCATCGAAAGCGATGTACATAAAACAGCTGACGGTAAATTTGTCATAATTCATGACGAGACAACAGCACGTGTATCAGATGTTGATATTGATGTTGAAAAAACTGATTATGATACCGTGAGAAGCGTTACTTTAAATGATGTTGATGGAAAGACCGGCAGAGCTGATTTAATAATTCCGTCACTTGCTGAATATATCAGCATTTGCAAAAAGTATGAAAAGAAAGCCGTACTTGAATTAAAAAACAGATTTTCCGAAAAAGATATTGCTGAAATCATTTCTATTATAAAAGAACTTGATTATCTTTATAATGTTATATTTATCTCATTTGATAAAGAAAATCTTATCGTACTTAGAAGTTTAGAAAAAGATCAGCCAATTCAGTACCTTACAGTTGACTTTAACGATGAAATTCTTGAAACTCTCGTTAAATATAATTTTGATCTTGACATATCATACAATTGCGTCACCTCCAAGATGGTTGAGACACTTCACAACCATAATCTGAAAATCAACTGCTGGACCTGTGACAACGCTGACGATGCTGGAAAGCTTATTGATATGGGTGTTGATTTTATAACATCAAATATTCTTGAGTAATATCATATTAAAAAAATGCGATAGTTTAAAAACTATCGCATTTTTTGTGTATATAATTTATATGAAATCACACAACACCTTGTGCCTTCATAGCTTCTGCAACCTTTATAAAGCCTGCAATGTTTGCACCTGCAACGAGGTCATAACCGAAGCCATATTCTTCAGCAGCTTCCATAGAAACCTTATGTATATTAGCCATGATGCCCTTAAGCTTTTCATCAACTTCTTCTTTTGACCAGCTGTATCTCATAGAGTTCTGACCCATTTCGAGAGCTGATACTGCAACACCGCCGGCATTAACAGCCTTAGACGGACCAACTACAAGACCATTGTTTCTGAGAATAGCCATACCTTCATCAGTTGTAGGCATGTTAGCAACCTCAATATAGTACTTAGTTCCGTTAGCAACAATCTTTTCAGCTTCTTTTGCATCAATTTCGTTCTGAGTTGCGCAAGGCATACAGATGTCAACCTTAACTTCCCAAGGCTTAGTCTTCGGAACGAACTTGCAACCGAACTTATCTGCATAATCCTGTGCTCTGTCACGGCCTGAAGATCTCATCTCAAGCATATAGTCAAACTTCTCCTGAGTTGTAACACCATCCGGATCATAAACATATCCGTCAGGACCTGAAATTGTAACAACCTTACCGCCAAGCTCTGCAACCTTCTGAGCAACACCCCATGCAACGTTACCAAAGCCTGAAACTGCAACAGTCTTACCCTTTATTGTATCACCAAAGTGAGCCAACACTTCATTAGCATAGTAAATAGCACCAAATCCTGTAGCTTCCGGTCTGATTAATGAACCGCCGTACTCAAGTCCCTTACCTGTAAGAACACCGTTTTCCCAGCAGCCCTTAATTCTCTTATACTGACCGTAAAGGAATCCGACTTCTCTTCCGCCAACACCAATATCTCCGGCAGGTACGTCAACATCAGGACCGATGTGTCTGTAAAGCTCTGTCATAAACGCCTGACAGAATCTCATAATTTCTGCATCACTCTTACCTCTTGGGTCAAAATCAGAACCACCCTTACCGCCACCGATTGGTAAGCCTGTTAAGCTGTTCTTGAATGTTTGCTCAAAACCGAGGAATTTGATAATTCCCGAATAAACTGACGGATGGAAACGCAAGCCACCCTTATAAGGACCGATTGCACTGTTAAACTGAACACGGAAACCTCTGTTTACCTGAACCTTACCATTGTCATCAACCCATGAAACACGGAAAAGAATTTGTCTTTCCGGCTCAACAATTCTGTCGATAATGCCACTTTCAATATAGTCCGGACGTGCCTCTAATACAGGCTCTAAAGACTCAAGAACTTCTCTTACTGCCTGATGAAACTCAGGTTCGCCGGCATTTCTCTTTTCAACAGTTGCCATCAAATCGATTAAATATTGATTTTTCAAACTCATTTTTTCTTCCTCCACTTTATAAATATTAGTAACCCATCCGACCTTAGCCAAATACAGGTTAAAAATGCAGAAAATTGTTACTTACCTCTAAAGATAGCACTTTTTTCTTCATTTGTCAATAGAAAAATACACATTTTAGTAATATTAACAAAATTTTTTTTGAAATTTTATTCATTATCTGTTATTGTGATTTTCAAATCATTTAATTGAATGTCATCAACAACATCCGGAGCTCCGCTCATCAGTTCTGAAGCATTCTGTACCTTCGGGAATGCAAGAACATCTCTTAAGCTGTCAGCACCACACATAATCATTGCCAGTCTGTCAAGACCGATACCCATTCCGCCATGAGGTGCCGCACCGTATTTATAAGCTTCAACAAGGAATCCGAACTTAGCCTCTATTTCTTCCTCGCTGAGTCCTAAAGCCTTAAACATTCTCTGTTGCAATTCATAATCAGTAATACGAATAGATCCGCTTGATAACTCAACGCCGTTTAAAACAAGGTCATACGCCTTTGCCACTACCTTAGACGGGTCGGTATCGAGATACTGTATACATTCATCCATCGGCATTGTGAACGGATGGTGCATAGCTACCCATGTATCATTTTCCTCGTCATATTCAAAGAACGGGAATTCGGTAATCCATAAGAAGTTATATCCGTCAGGAATTATATCAAGCTGTTTTGCGACAGTAAGTCTTAATGCACCAAGTACAGGTAACGTAACTCTGTTCTTGTCTGCAACTATTAAAACAACATCACCTTTTTCAGCACCAAGCTCGTTTAAGATAGTATTAAGTTCGCCGTCAGCAAGGAATTTAGCAAACGCACACGTAGGCTCATCATCAATCCATCTTACATAAGCAAGACCTTTAGCACCTATTCCCTTCACATATTCGGTAAGCTTATCTATTTCTTTTCTTGTAAGAACCGATGCAGCATTTTTCGCAACTATCGCACGTACCGAACCACCATTTTCAATTGCTCCCGTAAATACTCCGAATCCGCAGTTTTTAACAAGCTCTGAAATATCCTTTATTTCCATGCCAAAACGTGTATCAGGCTTGTCTGAGCCGTATTTTTCCATAGCGTCTTTATATGTCATTCTCGGAAGCGGAAGCGGAATATCAACATCAAGAACTTCCTTAAACAAACGTTTTACAAAGCCTTCATTCATTTCCAAAACGTCATCAACATCAACAAATGACATCTCAAGGTCAATCTGAGTAAATTCAGGCTGTCTGTCGGCACGCAAATCCTCGTCACGGAAACAGCGTGCAAGCTGTATATATCTGTCGTAGCCTGATATCATAAGAAGCTGTTTATACATCTGCGGCGACTGCGGCAATGCATAGAACTTACCATGATGCACGCGTGACGGCACAAGGTAGTCTCTTGCACCTTCAGGTGTCGACTTTATCATCATCGGAGTTTCAATCTCTATAAAGCCGTTTTCATAGTAATAGTCTCTTGCAACCTTCGCAATTTTGCTTCTTAAAATTATATTGTCCTGTAAAACCTTACGTCTTAAATCAAGATAACGGTATTTAAGTCTTAATTCCTCATTAACGTTTGTCTTATCGGTTATTTCAAACGGCGGTGTCTGAGCCTTTGCAAGTATTCTCAGATCATCAACAAAAATTTCAATGTTACCGGTAGGAATATCAGGATTTTTACTTTCACGTTCACGAACAACACCTTTAGCCATAAGCACAAACTCACTTCTGCACGAAGAAGCCTTTTCAAACACAGCTTTATCTGTATTTTCATCAAACGCCAGCTGTACAATGCCGGTACGGTCTCTTAAGTCTATGAAAATAAGTGTTCCCATATCACGTATTTTCTGAACATAACCGCCGACAACAACAGTTTTGCCGATTTCATTTGTTTCTCCGCAATAATTAGTACGTTTTAATCCATTCATTGTATCCATTATAAAAACTCCTTTATCTGAAAAATTCTACTATTTCGTCAAGCTTAACCGGTGTTTGTTCTCCGGTTTTCATATTTTTAATATTTGCTGTGTTTTCTGAAATTTCATTATCACCAATAACCATTGTATAACCACACATAAGCTTGTCAGCATATTTCATCTGAGCTCTTAAGCTTCTGTCCATATGATCTGTTTCAACCTTAATCTTATCCTTACGAAGCGTATTTGTAAGCTGTTCACAATATTTTTTTGCACCATCTCCGAGAGATACTATATACAGATCGAGGTTATTTTCTACCGGTATTTCAACACCCGTCTCATTAAGACGTATAAGCAAGCGCTCAATACCGAGTCCAAAACCGATGCCCGGAGTAGGCTGACCTCCGAATTGTTCTACCATTCCGTCATACCGACCGCCGCCGCATACCGTAAATTCACCGCTGATTATTTCAAATACAGTCTTAGTATAATAGTCAAGTCCCCTGACTATTCCGCTGTCAACCTTATAATTTATACCGAGATTATGAAGAGATGCCTTCAGTTCTTCAAAATGTTCCCTGCATTCGTCACAGATATAATCAAGAAGTACAGGTGCATCCTTGCATAAATCCTGACAAATTTCAGATTTACAGTCGAGTATTCTTAAAGGATTTCTGTCAAATCTGCCCTTACATGTATCACACAAATCCTCGTATTTTGTTTTAAGATATTCCTTTAATGCGTCATTATATTTCTTTCTGCACTCAGGACAGCCAATGCTGTTGATATTCACGCTAAGATCTGTCAGTCCGACAGAATTAAGGAAAGTAACGGCAAGAGAAATAATTTCCGCATCAATCGACGGCCCCTTTGCACCAAAAGCCTCAACGCCAAACTGATGAAACTCTCTCAGTCTTCCCTTTTGTTTATTTTCATATCTGAAGCACGCTATATTATAAAACATCTTTGCCGGCAACGGCTGTGCAAAAATGCTGTTCTGGATAAAGCTTCGTGTCGCCGACGCAGTTCCTTCCGGTCTCAGTGTTACACTTCTCCCTGCTTTATCATTAAAGGTGTACATTTGTTTTTCAACTACATCAGTCGTATCACCCACGCCACGTTCAAACAATTCTGTATGCTCAAAGGTAGGAAACCTTATTTCTCTGTAACCAAAACAATCGCATACCTCTTTAAAGTTCTTTTCAAGATACTGCCACTTATAACTATCCTGCGGCAATAAATCCTCTGTCCCCTTTGGAGCAGTTGTTATCAGCATATTTAGTCATTCCTTCCGAATTTTATTCATATACTATATATTTTAAACCTTTTTCTGCCACTTGTCAATAGGTATATAGTATTAAATTTTCATGACAAATCAAAAAAATTTATTGAAATTATCTTTAAATAGTATTATAATATATAAGATATATATTTTTTACGATTGGAGCACACATAATGAACGAGATAAAAAACAACAAAAGTTCGTTTATGAACAATGTTGGAATAATATTATTTTCACAACTTATGATAAAATTACTCGGCGTTATTTACCGAATGGTCATAACAAATATCCGTGGTTTCGGCGATGCAGGTAACGGCTACTATTCCGCAGGATTTCAGGTGTATACCCTGCTCCTTGCGATTTCATCAATAGGTATACCGAATGCCATTGCAAAAATGGTTTCTGAAAAGCTTGCCATCGGTGATAAATACGGTGCACAGAAAACATTTAAAACTGCTTTTCTTCTGTTTTCGGTAATCGGAATTATTTTTTCCTGTATGCTCTATTTCGGAGCCGGCTTCATTTCAAATGTTGTTATTGGAAAATCCGAAGTACGATATACAATGCAAGCACTCGCACCTTCAATTTTCTTTGTTTGCATTTCAAGTGTAATCCGCGGGTATTTTAATGGAATGCAAAATATGAAAGCAACCAGTTCATCACAAATTTTGGAACAGCTGTTCAAGACTACTTTAACTATTCTGTTTGTCTGCCTTGCGATAGGACAGCCTCCTGAAATAATGTCTGCAATGGCAAATCTTGCATCTTCAGCTGCGACTGTTATAAGTTTGGGTTATTTACTTGTATTTTACAAAAAGAATAAAATGTCGGTATTACCGGGCGAAGCTATAAAAACAGAAAGCATATCGATCTATAAGATGATGCGTACAATTCTTATGATTTCGGTTCCGATTTCTTTGGGTGCCGTTATTACATCAATCAACCGTATAATTGATACTGCAACCATTACAAGAGGTATAGCAATTGCTTTTGCTGATTGTATACCTGCCTATGGATACACTCCGGCAGTAATGTTCCCAACAATTGAACAATTAAGTGATGAAGCGATACGATTAGCCGGGGTACTTGCTAAAAGCGATACTCTTATAAATCTTCCGCTATCTTTAAATATTGCTTTTTCAACAGTTCTTGTGCCATCTGTTGCGTCTGCTTTGGCTGTCGGAAATGTAGACGAAGCCTCACAAAAGGTTAATTACTCTATGCTTATTTCGGTAATACTAATATTACCGTGTGCCATAGGTTATATAGCACTTGCACAGCCTATATACTCGCTTATATATCCGAATGCATCTTTAGGCTCAGATCTTCTTCAGTTAAGTGCCGTTGCCCTTATATTCTCAGCACTTAATCAAACGATGTCCGGCTCACTGCAAGGACTTGGCAAGATTTATACGCCGGCAACAGGACTGCTTCTCGGCTGTACAGCAAAAGTTATTCTGAATATAATACTTATCCGTCAGCCGGCTATAAACATATACGGTGCAGCTATAAGCTCAATTGTATGTCAGGTAATCGCATTTACTGTAAGCTTTATAGTTTTGTCTAAAAATCTGCCGGTAAAACTTAGCTTTAACAAATACATCTTAAAGCCGGGAATTGCGGCAGGCACAATGGGAATTGCGGCATACTTAATACACAAAGCAGTTATGGCTGTTACTTCAATAAATTTCATATCAGTAGGCGTTTCAATCATATGTGCTGTTATAATATACTTTGTGTTGGTCGTAGCACTTAAGATTCTTTCAAAAAACGACATAGAAATGCTTCCGCTTGCAAATAAGCTTCCAAAATCTGTATACAAATTTTTTAAATAAAAAAACGGGCAACCCCGTTTTTTTATTTAAAACTTTAATTTGCCGTCAATAAACACATGTTCCGCCCTGTATTCAAAGCTACACGGCAACTCCTTGCATATAACAAAATCAGCATCCTTACCCGGCTCTATACTTCCCACACGTTCATCAATACGGCAGTTTTTAGCGGCAGTGATTGTTATTCCGGCTAAGGCTTTTTCCTTATCCATTCCGTTTTTCACCGCCATTGCACTGCAAAGAGGCAGATATTCTATCGGTGTCTCGGGATGGTCTGTTATTATCGCCGTCGGTATTCCCATGTCCGATAAATTAGCATATGTAGAAAAACTGAGAGACGAAAGCTCCGGCTTACTGCGGTCTGACAGAGTAGGACCGAGCATTACCGACACCTTTTCTCTTTTTAAAATCTCTGCAATTCTGTCACCGTCCGTACAATGTTCAATCGTAACATCTATATCAAACTCTTTTCCTATGCGAACAGCACACGCAATGTCATCCGCACGATGAGCATGAACCTTCACCGGGATTTCACGTTTTAATACAGGTATTAACGCCTCGCATTTCATATCATAATCCGGCTTATCAAATTCATCAGGATCATTATTATAATCATTAATCGCATTAAGATACTCTTTAGCTTTATAGAGCATTTCACGAATTAAAGCAACAGTTCCCATCCTTGTCACCGGTGCTTGATTTTTTGAATTATACACCGATTTCGGATTTTCACCGAGTGCAAACTTCATTGCGCACGGAGCTTTAATTATCATATCATCAACATATATTCCGTCAGTCTTTAAAGCTGCAAACTGTCCGCCTACGGGATTTGCACTCCCCGGGCCCGTAACAACAGTTGTAACTCCGGCTCTTAGCGCATCGGTAAAGCATCTGTCAAAAGGATTAATTGCGTCTATTGCCCGAAGCTGCGGTGTAATCGGATCGCTGTCCTCATTTCCGTCATCACCCTCAAAGCCTAACGAATCTTCAAACATTCCTACATGGCAATGAGCGTCAATCAATCCGGGTATAAGGTAACATCCGTCAAAATCATACTCATTTTCTATATGATACACATCACAATTGAGTTCTTTACCTACATAGTGTATCTTATCGTCAAATACCACTACTCCGTTTTCTATACATTCTTCGTTCATCGTTATAATTCTGACATTTTTTATCAAATTCATTCTTATAATCCTCACTTTAAATAAAATTTACAAAGGAATTTCATTATCTGTATTTTTACGCTTAAGCTTTTCACATAATCCTGTCCAACGCTGTTGTATTGTATTATTATGAATCATAAGATATACAGATTGAAAATTTCCGACAAGCACGACCATTTCTTTTGCACGTGTTATTGCCGTATAAAATAAGTTTCTGCACATGAGCATTTTAGAAATACCGCATACCGGCATAACAACAACCGGGAATTCACTTCCCTGACTTTTATGAACAGTTGTCGCATATGCAAGATCAAGCTCGTCTAACTGTTCAAACGGGTATTCAACCTCCCGATTATCGTCAAATTCTATAAGCATTGTTTTATCTATGGTAGAAATGTCTTTTATAATTCCCATGTCACCATTAAAAATGCCTGTGCCCTGCTCTTTGTTATTACGTATATAAACTATATCGTAATTATTTTTAATCTGCATAACCTTGTCGCCGACTCTGAAAATCATATTTCCGTATACATATTCACCCTTAGTAATATCCGGCGGATTTATCCGCTCCTGAAGGACTTTGTTCAGGTTTAATGTCCCCGATATACCTTTTCTCGTAGGTGTCAGCACTTGTATAGACTGAATAGGATCATATCCATATGCTTTTGGCAACCGATCCGTATACAGCTTGGCAACCGTATCTACCGCTTCAGATGTTTTTTCAGCACTTATATAGAAAAAATCCCCTCCATTTTGATTTACATATGGTAACTGACCGCTATTTATGCGGTGCGCATTAACTACTATATAGCTTTGTTCAGCCTGCCGGAATATTTTATTAAGGCAAACTACCGGTAATATTTCACTTTTTATAATGTCATGCAAAACATTTCCCGGTCCGACCGACGGAAGCTGATCTGCATCACCTGAAAGTATAAGTCTTGCACCTGGCTTTACTGCTTTTAAAAGACTGCTCATTAAAGAAACATCTATCATACTCACTTCGTCTACAATAATAACATCAGCTGAAAGCAAATTTGCTTCATTGCGGGCAAAACGTGAAGCATCATCCGCACCGGTAGCTTCTAAAAGCCGGTGAATGGTTTTCGCTTCTAAACCTGTAACCTGCGACATTCTCTTTGCCGCTCTGCCGGTAGGTGCCGTGAGTGCCACCTTAAGGTTTAAATCCCTGAATATTTGTATTATTGTATTAATTGTAGTGGTCTTTCCCGTACCGGGTCCGCCTGTAAGCACCATACACCCGTTGCGGACAGCAGAACGAACAGCCTCCCGTTGTTTATCAGCTAAAGTTATGCCTGAAAACTCCTCATTTTTTCTTATATAATCATCAGCTTCTTCAGGATTTAATACAGAATTATCGCAGTATGCCGCCATACTTTTAAGTCTTTCGGCAACATACGTTTCCGCATTATACAGTCCTGTAAGGTAAATCACATCCACACCACTAAACGAATCCGGCATAATATCGCAGGAAATCATCAGATCCGGATAAACAATTTCAACATCTTCAGAGGATATACCTAATATATATGCACATCGTTTTGTTAATATACTCTTCGGAACAAACGTATTACCCATCGAATATGCAGTTTCGCGAAGAATATATTTCATTCCGGATTTAACACGTCTCGGATCGTTTACTGCAAATCCCATTGCCGTAGCCATCGTATCTGCAGTTTTAAAAGAAATACCATCAACATCATCTGCAAGTATATATGGATTATTCTGTATCATTGAAACTGCATCCGATCCGAATTGATTATATACCTTAATTGCAATATTTGCACTTATATCAAATTTCTGAAGATATAAAACCACATTCTGAGTTGCCTGCACCTCACGAAAGCTCTCACCGATCTTCTCAGCCTTTGCAACGGATATTCCTTTTATCTGTGCTAAGCGAAGCGGTTCAGTAAGCATAACATTTAATGCATCTGTGCCAAACTCATCAACAATCTTCTGTGCCGTTGCCTTCTTTACACCATATACAATGCCGGACGAAAGATATTTGAGTATAGCCTTTTCTTCTGTCGGCATTACAATATTGTAGTCATGAAATTTAAACTGCTCACCATATTCATAATGCACAACCCATTTTCCGTTTAAAGATATACTCTCTCCCTCGGATAAAGGTGCGGCATAGCCAACCGCAGTAAATATCTCTTTATTCTCATTAACTATTGACATAACGGTATAACCGTTTTCATCATTATAATAAACAATTTCATCTATAACACCGGTAAGTTTATTTGTTTCTTTCATTTATTCAGCTACTACTCTAAACGATTCCTTTCCAAGCACAGCTCCGCCACTCTGCTCTGTATTTAACAGATATTCTATTGCTTCTTTAGTAATTATCTCACCTGTATATATAACCGGTATTGCCGGCGGATAAACAGATATTATCGAAGCCGCTGTTTTTCCGGCACTCTTATACACGTCCGCAGGCACAGTTTTTGAATAGAATGCCTTATGCGGATTGCATTCTGATATTCCTGAAAAACTGCAACAGGGATTTTTTTTGCTCTTTGGCACACCGGCAATAATTTTCTTTACAGACTCAAAAAGAAAACAGATTTCATCCTTCGTGTTTGAAGGTGTCGGTATGCAAATTACGTTACGGTCATCGGCAAACTCACAATCAATGTTATACTTTTCTCTTAAAACACGGCTTACTTCAAATCCGGTAATGGCGTAGTTCATAAATCCAAACACAAGCCTTGTACAGTCATGCAAAGCCCCGCTGTGCATTATAATGTCCGTATTGGCGGTAATATCATCTCTTAATGCCTCGCAAGCTTCAATAAGCTCAGAATAGTGTTCGGGTGTTATTTTTTTAACTGCCGATTCAATAGATGCAAGTATATACGACGGAGGACTTGACGTTTCACGCATAGACCTTAAAATCTCAACATATTCCGCATCAACAAGCTTACTTTTTACGTGAAGCAAAGCCGATGGTGTCAGTGCATCCAACGTTTTGTGAGCACTCTGCACCACAATATCAGCACCGGCATCAATCGCACAAACCGGCAACCTGTCTGAGGCTCCAAAATGAGCGCCGTGAGCTTCATCAACGAGTAAAGGTATCCCTTTTTCATGCAAAACATCAGCTATACTTCTTATATCGGCACATTCTCCGTAATATGTCGGTGAAGTTATAATTACAGCCTTTATATCAGAATGTAATTCTAAAGTTTCAGAAATTTTTGATACAGAAACCGGTTTTAAAACATCAAGGTCACAGTCAACATCCTCAGTCATTATTATAACCTTAAGTCCCAGAAAAGTACACGCATTTAAAACACTGTAATGACAGCCTCTTGCAATTGCAACAAGGTCACCGTATTTGCACACAGAAGCAAGCATGATAAATATTCCCGACGTGCTGCCGCCGGTTATATATGTTGTCATGTCAGTTTTATAAAAATCCTTTAAAAACTCAAGTGACTCTTTAATCATTGCATTTTTATTATGCATATCCGGTGTATCCGAAAGCTCAGTCACGTCATATAAGGCGGGGTTAAAAGCCAACCCACGACCGCCTTTATGTCCGGGCATTGCAAATGATATTCTGTTTTTTTCTTTATACTTACTCAACTCATCACAGAGCATTTTTTACCGAACCTCTCTATAATCATTTCACCTTTTTGCAAATAAACATCACATTGTCATAATCTGCATAGTCTATATATTCTATACCGGCATACATAAGTACAGAGCCGTAATATTTTTTCCCGTCTATCTCATATACCGCCTTTTCATCAAGTCCCTTAAGATATATTCTTTTCCTCGGTGGATTAGGAACCGCTTTTTTAGTTACTACGGATACTACAGCCGTATTTTTATCTTCCGACAGATACATCCATGCATAATAGTCTCCGGCATCGGTATCAAGTAGCCGGTATAAATCTCCGAATGTTACTATATCCCGGATACTCTTATAGAACTCAATCTGACGTGCCGCTTCATCAAGTTCCTCTTTACTCATCTTCGACAAATCAAGTTCATAACCAAACATACCCGCCATAGCAACAGTTCCCCGCATTGAAAACGGTGTTGTACGTCCTACCTGATGATTAGGTACCGCCGACACGTGTGCCGTCATGGAGCTTGCCGGGTATACCATGCTTGCACCATATTGTATGTGAACACGTTCTAATGCATCAGTATCATCACTCGTCCAGTTCTGCGGCATATAATAAAGCATTCCCGGATCGTTTCTTCCGCCACCGCCACTGCATCCTTCAAAAAGTATATCCGGAAAACGAGAAGTGATTGTTTCAAGGACTTTATATAACCCTAAAATATATCTGTGCATAGTTTCACCCTGTCTGTCGGCATCCGCTAACGGGAAATACACATCAGACATATTTCTGTTCATATCCCATTTTACATATTCTATATTCGCGCTATCCAATACACTGCTGAGCGCTTCTATAATGTATTCACAAACATCTTCACGAGCAAGATTTAAAATATACTGACTTCTTGCCGGATGCGGCTCACGTCCGGGAACTGAAATAATCCATTCCGGGTGATTTTTATAAAGCTCACTCTGTTTTGAAATCATTTCCGGCTCAAACCAGAGTCCGAAGCGTAATCCTATGTCGTTTACACGCCTTGCTATACCGTCTATGCCGTTTGGCAGTTTATTCTTGTCTACAAACCAGTCGCCTAACGATGTGGTATCGTCATCTCTCTTTCCAAACCAGCCGTCATCAAGAACAAACAGTTCAAGACCGAGCACTTTTGCGTATTCTGAAATTTCAGCAAGCTTATCTTCGTTAAAATCAAAGTAAGTTGCCTCCCAGTTATTTATAAGTATCGGACGCACCTTATCACGGAACTTGCCCCTGCAAAGACGAGTCCTGTAAAGCTTATGATAAGTACGTGACATATCCCCCAATCCGTTTGCTGAATAAACCATTACAGTTTCAGGTGTTGAAAAACTCTCACCTTCTAAAAGCTTCCACTTAAAATTAAAAGGATTAATTCCAACCTGTACACGCATCATATTAAAGCTGTCAGCTTCAATTGTAAACGAATGATTACCGCTGTATACAAGTGAAAAACCATATACATTACCGAAATCCTCTGAAGCATTTTCAGCCATCAGAGCCATAAACGGATTTTCAAAATGCCCGGAAGCACCACGTCTTGATTCAAAACCCTGAGTACCTTTATGAACATCACATATTTCAACCTGCTTTTCTCTTGCCCAGACTCCCGGTAAATGTAAATATTTATATTCATCAGTCTGAAAATCAACATTCATACTGAGTGCCTTATCTATGTAAATATGTATATTGGATAAATTTCTTATTCTTGAGCTTCGGCAGATAACATTTAAGTCTTTAAAAACTGTATATATGAGGTCAATCTCAATACCTGCCTGAGCATCTGCAAGCGTTATTTCCAAAGTCTGAGCCTCATCATCTTTTTCGGTATATACCGACGGAAGCCCCTCTATACCCGGTTTGCCGGAATATATTTTATGAGAATGGTATCGCGGTTCAACTATCCTTGCACCGTTTGTAAGTTCTATTATCGCCGCCGGACTTCTTAAATCGGTAGTACCGTAAAACGGATATTCCTGCGGAATATTATCAAGCGAATATTTCGGATCTGTTTCGTTTTCAACCGGCGAAAAGCTTGCCCGCCCAATAAATTTAAAGTCAACCTCCGCATTCTCAATCCTCTTACCCCAATATGTGTGCATTAAGTCACCATATTTAGTTATCTCAATGCAATAGCTCATTTCATCGTTAAACAAATGAAACTTATTATTCTCAAATGTAACGGGCATAACAATACCTCCTAAGTTCAAGTTATCAGGTAACTGTAAAATACAATTACAAGTTATTTTAAATAAGCATATCAGCTTATTATAATTGTATCATTAATCTAAAAAAAAGTCAACACAGTTTGATTACCCAAATGTTAAGTTTATCTTAAAATACAAACAAAAACAGTGATATAGCAAGGCATACACCCTGCTATATCACTATTTCTTAATTCATCTCTGTTATACACTTGTATTATAATCAAAATTCAACGGCATCGGATTTGAAAACCTTATTTTATTTTTTTCTTCATCCGTCATATCGTCATCAAAGTACTTTATTTGTAAATATCTTTCCCAAGCCTCTACAAAAGATTTTTCGCCTTCTCTTATATCATTTAATTCAAACGGAATACTTATAATTTTTTCAAAGCTTTCATAATCCCCCGTATCAATATAAGATATTGCTGCAAGCATCTTTAAACGTGCATCATTTTTCAGATTATCCGATAACTTTTCATATACCGAAGTATATTCTTCCCCGTGACCTGCCATACAAGCATGATTACTCAATCTTTTTAAAACTCTTATATCATCAGGACGCAATTCTGACACTCTCTTAATATATTTCAAAGCATCGTCATACCTCCTTTGCACTAAAAATAATTCTGCCAGAGAGTATAAAGCCCATGGATTTTCTTTAAGGCTTACTGATGTTTCAAATGCCGTGCGGGCTTTTTCGAAATTTTTCTCAAAATAGTACATAAGTCCCAAATGAAAATATGCGTAATAATTTTGATCTGCACACTTTTCCAAAGCTGATTTTAATTTTATATCATATATATACCCTGCCGGATTATCGTTTATATTATCAGGCTCAATAAAGCTACCATTTTTCATCAATTCAGCCCATGGTAGTTGCTCACTTTCAAGAGGAACTTCGGCAAATTCATCATATACCTGACTGTAGTTTAAACTTTTTTCAAGACTTGCCCATGCCGAACCCTTATGTACTAAATCCCCCTTCTTTTGAGAAATTCTTTTCATCTCCTCAAAAACTGTATTTAATCTTTCTTCGCTCACTTCGTTTTCAACACAGCTTGCTCCCTCACAGCGTGCAGCATCCCAGTCGGTGTTATATATTTTCTCTTTATCAACCTCGGTCATACCATAAGCTTCTACCCATTCCCACACTGCATTTGCAGGCATCGGCAGACATTCCATCTGCGTATTTGCAAGCCCTGCCTGAACTTCGAAATATGAACTGCCCTTACCGCACAATTTCCTTTGCCAGTTAAAGCTTCCCTGAGCCATCCCCCACGCAAATTCCTTTCTGCCTTTAAGAATAGCAGTTGAAGTCTGATAAAATGCGTCACCATTTTCCTCAACAGTCATAATAAATTTTTGACTGTCATCTAATGTATCAAAAAAATAATCAACTGCATTAAGGTTACGTACAGGATAAGTAATATCAGTACGACCTCTGTAT
Organism: Clostridia bacterium; assembly: GCA_045637525.1. Taxonomy (GTDB): domain Bacteria; phylum Bacillota; class Clostridia; order UBA1381; family UBA1381; genus JAZTZP01. The sequence goes on from JAZTZP010000159.1 coordinate 61,116, forward strand.
GGTACATTCATGTGCACAATTTTACCACCATAATCATTTCCGAATGTTTTTTTACAATTTGTAATAACTCTTGTATTAAAAGTTTCTTTTACAGCTATATTTGACCACCAGTAAGCCGGTGTTTCTTTATCATTACAGTTTATAATCCTGATTTTTATAAACAACTGTCTGCTGTCATCCGGCAAATATGCTGATATTTCAAAAAATTGTTTTCTTATTCTCTCCCATTCGTAAAATTTTACAACAGGCTCATTACCATTTTCTATAATCTCACAGAACATATCATCACAAGTAAACGGTGTATGACCTCTGAGTCCTGTATTCCATTCCACACCGCCGGCAAACCATGCATTTCTGAGTGCCACATTGGTAATTCTCAGAGCATCATTATTATATATTATATCCTTTTTCTTCTTTTTATCATAAATTGACATCAATCTTGCACCATATTGCGGTAAAAACACAGCTTTTATATGACTGTTTTCAAGTACAACTGTCTTAACAGTTGTTCTTGTAAGTTCCGGACTGTATAAATCCTGTTCTTTATACGGGAATATATTTGCCACATTTCCGTAATTAATGTGACATCTCTGTTTTACATAATCATCCTGCTTAAAATGACAAGACTTATCCTCCATACTTGGGAACGGGTTTGGTTCGTATATCTTATTAACTTTTTTCTTTATGTTTTTAATATATACTTTACTCATAATATCCTCTCTTTCTGTATTTCATTGTATTATATCCGACTGTTTTTCGCAAAACTCAAAACAATACCTCACGTTATTCTATTAATAAGATGCCAAGAGTTGACATTTCCAGCTGAACATTCACTTTGTTATTTTCAACCCTATATACTTCACCGGTAATAAGATTTTTTACAGATTTTGAGTTTTCAGGAACAATCACTACCATTTCTCCGTTTTCTTTACTAAAATAAGCAGCAACTGCAACTAAACCGGTTTCACCTTCATAACATGATACATATGCGGTCTCACCCTCTGTCTTTACCAATTCATTTCTCCAGTACGGATACCATTTCGCATCATTTAATTTATACTCATCAAATATCTTCCATACAAATGAAACATAATCAATGTCCTTAGCAGCAGGTCTGCAATGAACATTGTGTAAAAGAGACAATGCATACAGAGTAGAAATAGGTCTCATCTCATTGCTATAAGCCAGGAAATTGGCGGGAATGCCAAAATTATATCCCATATATTCAGCACGAAATGCATCCATATTGAGAAAACTCATATCTTCTTTTTTCAGCATAGGCTGAATATTTTCTCCGTCGAAATAAGAATCACAAAATGATAAAGTCGGCATAATACAGCAAGAACTCTGATGCGTATCTATAATACCGCCTCGTTTATGAACCTCTTCGTAAAGCTTTTTTACGTGTTCACGTACAGCGAGTATCGGGAATGTTGTATGCAATTCTCCTTTTTTGTCTGTATATCCGCATCCGTGGGCAGTATTTGCACATTCCCACGGTACATATGTACCGTCGGTGTAAATCCCGTCAACACCAAGCTCATCCATAACATATTTAACACGCTCTATCATTACATCACTGTAACCACCATTATAACAAGCCATAAAAGCTCTTTGGTGCGGCAACCTTTGCCAGCCTCCGGTAAACTCACCGTCAACCGTTTTAATAAGATACTCTTCAGATTTTTCATTCCATTCGGGATGATATGTTGAATATTCATATCCAAAGTAAACCATTACCTTTATGTCTCTTGCATGACATTCTTCAATATATTTTTTCAATATTTCCTCATTATAAGACATACCAAAATTCTGAATAACAGCCCAAGCCTCATGAAGTACTAACCACTTCACGCCGGTACTTTTCATTTTTTCAAGATAATCATAATCAATCACGCCTGTTTCCTGGAAAGCATTTGATTTCGCCATAGTAGTAATTTTATAAACATCATCACCCGTTCGCATAGGTTTCACAGGTGTTGCCTGAAATCCAATCGTATATGTCAGAGGTTTTAAAGTTTTAGTCCATTTATCTCGTCTGCCCTGCCAGTTTTCCGGCATATAATCAAGAAATCTGAGGCGAATATTTATATATTCTCCCATATCAGCTATACTGATGCACTTATCTTCATCATCAAGCATAAAATTCCTTACAGATTCTCCGCAAAATACACCAAGCCCCACTTCATTATTGCCCAAAGAAATGTATGGCTTAAACGGAAATTCCATATCAACAGTTTTTCCGCTGTTCATAACATTATTCAGAGGAATTATGCTTTGTCTGTCATTCGGCCAGTAGTGCATTAAAGACGCATATTCTTTCTTTACAGGTATATCCATATAAAGGCCTGTAAGCTTAGGAATATTTTCCTCAACAAACGACCAATACGACATCACCTTTAAATCTATTTTTACAAATCCATCATACTCAACTGTAACAGCAGAATTCAAAATGATATTTCCGGCTGTCTGTGATGTTATAAATATAGCTTTTTCTTCATCTTCGTAATAGCTGAGCGCTGAAAAATCCTTCCATTCCTCTGATTCTTCTCCAAAAACCGGTACAAGCTTTATCGGAGCATATAATAGATTTTGCCCCTGAGTGGTAATTTTTGTCGGAAGAGGTGATTTATCAAAATCATAACTTCTTCCCCAAACATCTAAAGAAAATCTATCTGATTTTTTTTCGCATTTGACCGGACTCCACACATTCAAATAATCCTTCATTATAATTCCTCCAAACTTTTTTAAATACTATTAAAATTTACTGTTCCTGTACCGTTTTATCATCCTGTGACGGTTGAACAACCTGTACGGGTTTATCTTTAAATGAAGCAATAACTGTCGAGTTTTGTGACGGCATATTAAATACCAATCCTTGTAAAACCGTACCGTTAAGTGTCAGCTTATCAAAAACCTTTCCTTCAGGCACTGTATAGCTTACGGTAATCTTTTCACCCGGAGCCGCCTCATTTTTATCTGTTTTACAGCCCTCAGCAATGATTGCGTATTTCAAATCCTTAAATGTCACACTAACAACTGCGTCACTGTCAACAATAAAGCTTGATCCTTTAATAGCTTTACCGTTTACCGTAAATGTATCAATAATTTTTCCGTTAGGAATTTTTGAACATGAAATATTTACGGTAGTACCTGCAACAGCTTTAGCTTTGTCTACTGTACAGTCGCCAACAGCTTTAATCTCATATTCCTTTGTAGAGAATGTTACCGTTACAACAACATCCGATGCCGGCATTGTAAACGTATCGCCCGAAATCTTTGTTCCGTTTACCGTAATGCTCTCAACAATCTTATCCTTATTTACAGAAGCCACAGATACACTGTCTCCGGCCTTTGCAACAGTCTTTGATGCTGTGCAGCCATCCGGAACTGTAATCTTATATGATGCGTCAGTAAAGACAGCCTTTACAACAACATCACATTCAGGCATTGTAAATTCAGTGCCGGAAATTTCCTGATTATTAACTGTTATCTTATCAAGAACTTTTCCTTCCGGTGCCACACAGCTTACGGTAATCTTATCACCGTATTGAGCTGTCGACTTACTGAGACTGCAATTTTCAGCTGTCAGATTATATGAAGTCTCTGTATATACTACTTCAACAACTGTATTCATCGCAGGCATCACAAATGTATTACCGGCAATCGCTTTACCATTTACAAGAATCTTATCCAACCCCTTGCCTTCAGGTATAGAATACGAAACAACCACAGTATCATTTACTCTTGCACTTGTTGTGCTTAAAGTACAGTTAACACCTGTAAGATTATATAACGGGTCAATAAATGTTGCAACAACTAATACATCATCAGCCGGCATAGTAAACTGATTATTGTCTATGAGTAAACCATTTACAGTTATTTTCTCAATAACCTTATTTTCCGGCTCGGTATAACTTACAGAAATCGTATCACCCGGAACGGCAGTTACAACATCTGTAATACAATCAACCGTTGAAATTGAGAATGTTGCAAGCTCCGCAGGATATACAACAACAACGGTAGCATCTCCCTCCGGCATAGCAAATGACATTTCTGTGCATTCATTTCCGTTTACCGTTACAGAAGACGGCTCTTTTCCGGGCTCCGGAACGATAGTTAACTGTGCCCCCGGCACTGCCTGAGTAACAGGTGTTCCCTCAGCGTTTGTTATTGTGCAGCCGGTAGCAGTTATCTGATATACAGTGTCTATATATTCAACTGAAATATTTACATTTTCAGCCGGCATAGTAAACTGATATGCATCTCCGTCAGCAGATACCTCAACAGAACCACCTGTTTGTTTTGTTACCGTAACAACAGTGTTTTTACCTGCCTGAGACTGAACGCTCATGTTGACAAGTGCTCCGACAGCATATCTATCCTGAGTGCCGCTCACAAACTCTGAAATTTCAGCCGGTATATTTAACTGATACTGAGCATCTGCAAATCTTGTCTCAACTACAACATTGTATGACGGCATTGTAAATGATGTTACTCCGTCAGCGAGTTTTGTTTCCGTACTGTTATATTTTACATATATTCCGTCTAAAACTTTACCTTCAGGAATATCCGCAATACTAACTGTTACTGTATCACCGGCACGTGCAGATGACGTACTGACCGTACAGTTTTCGTTTGAAGTTACGGAATATCTGCTTACAAGACTTGAAGAATATGAATCCTTCTTACCGAGTATTACCATTGCCTCAGTAATATCATCATCAACAACCTTTGCAACAAGGAAATTAATATCATTACCTTCGCGGTCTACTGACTTCCAGTCAATAATTTCTTTCTCACTGCCTGTTTTACATGAGTTCGGTATATTCGTCTTAATAATACTTCCTATATTACCTTCCGACAAACGATTTGCCGCTTTACCTTCACTGAAATCATATATATAAATGTTTGCATCGTCAGTTATATAGTAATCATAGCAATCATCTATTTCAGATGACTGAAGACTGTTATCGAGTCTTGCAAGAGTAACGTTCTTACTGTTACGTGCAACAATTGGTCCGAATACTACATCAACCTTGCCGGTCTTTGTTGCAGAAGTGGTATTCTCCCATCCGTCCGGCATATTAAGGAATGATGCATACAAATCACAATTTTCACGATTCTTGTAATCAGATGACATAACTGCCGATAAGAATGTTTCATAGTCAGCGCCTGCATTTCCTATGCTTTCAAATATCGTTACAACTTCGTTTACATAACCATCTGAGTCAGTGCTGTATACAAATACGTCGCCTCTTGTAAGGTTTGGCGAATATGCACCCTCAACTTTAAGAGTAGTTTCTGTACCGTCTTCAAAAACATGAAGCTGCATTACTCTGCCACCCTGATAATCGTCATACACAACTGTTGATGAATCAAATACTGCAATTGAAGTATCTGCTGTGTAAGTCTCACTGCCTCCAAATACATATACAAATCTGTATGTAGCATCAGAGCCGGATCTCTCAGCAACAACTACGTCATATTCACCATTATCGGCAAACATATCAATACTCTTTCTTGAAACGTTAGAAATACCGTTCTTTGTATCAACATCATTATGCTGGCTCGTGAGGTCAATAACAACCGTATTTTCACTAAGTGAATATTTTCCTAACTTATTACTTGACTCTTTGTAAGCAGCATCAACCGCGCGATATGCCGTCACCTTTTCAACGCTTGTAATATAACCGTTAGAATTAATTGTATATTCTACTATACGATCCTCTAAAGCTCCGCTCATAGATGCAAATACAGTATTGATTCTGTTAAATGCCGCACTGTCTCTTGCAGTATATGTAACCTTAGAGCCTGTATTTGTGATTAATCTTATTAAATATTCATCGGTATCTGCCGATCTGTAAACACGCTCAAGTATACCTACAAGAGAATTTGCCGATGATTCATCGCTTCTGACAACACGACCAAAAGCGTTAAGATATAATGTATATGATGTACCGATTTCCAAAGTCGCTCCGCCCATTGAAGAAGATATAGCATATTCATCTCCGTTTATGGTGTAAAGCACACGACCGGAATCGTCTGTTCTTTCGGCATCAACCCGGCCGTCGATATATTCACGTGATACGTATACATCATAGAATGATGATTCATCAAAATCACCGCTTACATCATATGCAATAGAAAGAACATCATTTTGTGAAAGATCTGTATAATCAAACTCTTTTCCTTCACAGATAAACGATAACGAAATATCTTCGTCCTCAAGATCAACCTTCATTGTACCCCTTATATCAGGGCTTGAATCTTTAAAGTAAATCTTAAGCTCATCTCCGTTGTCAGCATACGCGTCAACTATCGCATCAGCATAATAAGTGATAATTACATAATCATACAAACCATTTGTCGATGTTTTACCCGTTTCCGTAGCATCAATGAATGTTACCGTACCCATATCATTGCCTGAGAGATAATCATCAATAGCATCAATTTCGTCGCTTTGTTCAACTCCGTTAACATAAACCTTGAAATTGTCTTCCATTTTATATTTCTTCAACTTACTGCTCGTATCGGAAACATACATATGGATTGATGCAATATGTCCCGATGAAAGAACATACTCATCAAAAAGTGCAGTATCAGTAGTTTCATAATCATTTGTGCCATACGGTGTAAAGCTTAAAATTTCGTAGTCATTATCCGAATTTACAAAAATCAAAGCCTCGCCGTAAGCAAACAGATATTCACTTGCTTCTCCGGCACTGTATTTCATTCTTTCCACCGTTGCAGATGCATAAGATGATCCGTATGCAACGCCGTCAAAATTGCTGGTTGATTCTACACTGAATCTTACTTCATCAGCATCAAGTGCGGAATCAGAACGTTTTGTAGCTGTTATACGTCCCTTTACTTTATAAGTATTATGATTTTTTGTAAGCAACGTCTTATAATCCGATGCATCATAACCATTGATAGTATCCATTATCTCAGTCTTGGCTATAAGCTGACCGGTATATGCACTTTCCTCATATCCCGTTACGTCAACTATCGGAATATTAAGGGCATTATTTAAAAGCTTGGCAACCTGAGCTCTTGTAACAACAGTATCAGCCCCAACGATATTTGCACCGCTTGTTACTCCTATACTCGAAGCAACCGTCAGATAACCGTTCGGCCATCCGCCGTTACGTTCACATATAGCGTTATATCCCATAGCACACACTATCATTTTTACAATCTGTGCATATGTAACATTCGCTTCAGGCTCAAATGTACCGTCACCATTACCATTTATAAAGCCGTTTGCTACACCGGTTGAAACGTATCCTGCTGCCCAGTGCGATCCCGGTACATCATAAAACTCCGTATCAATTCCCGATGCGCCCATTGCCGACTCTGTATATGACGGTCCCATAGCCGCAACAACCATTTTTGTTACTTCAGCTCTTGTTATATTATTATCCGGTCTTATTGTGCCGTCCTCGTAACCATTTATAATTCCCAATGCGTATAATTCATCAAAAGACGACTTATACGGTGAGGTTACAGCAACATCCGAAAACTCAAATGCCGATACAGGCAAAACGCCTGCCATAACAACAACTGCTGTACAAAACGCAATAAACTTAGATAAAAATTTGTTCTTTCTCATGTTATCCCTGCCTTTCTGAAAATTTACAGTAACTACTATACTATAATTTTACTACAAAATATATATTTTGTCAATACATACCCTGAAAAATACATACAAAGTTCACAGTTTTTTCTTATTGTTTTCTTTTTGAAGAAAAATTTCAAGAATAAGACAGGCAGAAACAGTATCAATGACATTTTTTCGTGCCTTTGCACGAGTGTTGGTTTCGTTAAGAAACGCCGTTGCGCCGACTGTTGTCAACCGCTCATCCTGATATATTATTTCACCGTCATAAATTGTTTTTAAAAGCTCGCCAAACTTATACGTAGCTTCCCCGCGAAAGCCCACAGAACCATCCATATTCTTCGGAAGCCCTATAACAATTTTCTCCGGATTATATTCGTCAATAATTTTTTTCATCTCTTCAGACAGCTTAGCTTCACCTTTATTGATAATCGTCCCAACTCCCTGTGCTGTCCAACCCATAATATCACTTACGGCAACCCCCACTCTTCTGTCCCCGTAGTCGATTCCAAGTATACGCATTTTTTTATATTACCTCCGTACAAAAAGCAGCACAGCCCGCTTTTAATCAAAAACTTTTTTATCTTTTAGGAAATTGCGTACTTTTGCAATTTCCTAAATTACAAAAAAGTTTCCTCTGCCCCCAAGACCCAGGGTGCAGGGGGTTGAAGTTTTTAATCAAAAACTTTTTTATAAAGCAGGCTGTGCCGTTTAAATTATATTATTATCAGCCACGATATTAAAGGATTTTTAAAAACTCCTCATAAGCCTTATCCCACGCTTCGCTGTCTGACGGTGTATATTCTTTAACCTCAAACGAATCTGCAATCACCTTACGTGCCTCCCAGATATCGCTGATTTCACCGTTTGCTATAAGCTGTACAGCAATATTTCCGGCTGCTGTTCCTTCAACAGGCCCTGCTATTACCGGAACACCGGCTGCATCTGCCGCCATTTGACAAAGGAACGGATCCTTTGTTCCGCCGCCAACCATATGGATAACGCCAAAATCACGGTTACAGCATTCTTTAAGCTGTAAGAAGGTATACTTATATTTCATTGCTAAGCTTTCATAAATACAACGAACAATTTCTCCATCAGTCTGCGGAACATACTGATTTGTGTTCTTACAGAATTCACGAATTCTCTCAGGAATATTTCCCGGCTTTGCAAATTCAGGATAGTCAGGATCAATAAAGCATGCAAAAGGCTTTGATTCTCTTGCCATCTGCTCCATGTCGTTATAGCTGTACTGCTTACCCTCACGGCGGAAACGTCTCTTTGTTTCCTGAATAAGCCACAAACCAATGATATTCTTTAAAAATCTCGTTGTGTTATTATAGCCTGTTTCATTTGTAATATTATACTTTTCCGAAAGCTCGCTTATAACAGGCTTTTCAAGCTCTGTTCCGAACAGCGACCATGTACCGCACGAAATAAACACAAAATCCTTTTCCTTCGCCGGAACAGCAACAACAGCACTTGCAGTATCGTGACCGCCAACAGCTATTACTCGCTTTGTTTTAACGTTGATTTCATTGCAAACCTCTTCTGTTATGTCGCCAACATATGTTCCGGCATCTATAAGCTCAGCAAATATTTTTCTGTCAAGACCAAGCTTATCAATAACCTCATAATTCCAATCCTTCGTAACAGGCTCAAGAAGCTGAGAAGTTGATGCAATCGTTCTCTCAGAATACATCTTGCCTGTAAGGAAATAGTTAAACAAATCCGGCATAAACAGCATTTTATCAGCATTTTCCAGCATATACGGACGATATTTCTTATCCGAAAGAAGCTGGAACAAAGTATTGATAAGCGCTATCTGATTACCGCTCTTTTTATAAAGCTCAGAAGAACTTATAACCTTGTTGGCTTCTTCAAGCATTCCTTCCGTACGCACATCACGGTAATTATACGGATTTCCCATAAGGTTTCCGTTTTTATCAATTAAACCATAATCAACGCCCCAAGTATCAATACCTACACTGTCATAGTCATCTCCGGCTTTTCCGATACCTTGCTTTATTTCAAAAAACAATCTTAAAACATCCCAATAAAAACCGCCGTTTACCATAACCGTATCGTTATCAAAACGATGTATTTCTTCCAACTCTATTTTTCCGTTTTCGTATTTGCCCATTACAGCTCTTCCGCTTGAAGCACCAAAATCAAAAGCAAGTACTTTTCCCATAATTTCACTACCTTTCTTAAAATACCACAAAAGACAAATCTCCAAAAGCGGAAATTTGCCCCCTGTGATTATTATTTATCAGCCTTCTATTACACAGCCTTTTTTCAGTATAATATTAGCATATTGAGCTTTCTCGCCCGTCATAACAACCGCATATGCCTTTTTCGCACGCTCATAATATTCAAATCTTTCAACATGCTCAATTCCGGCAGTCGGCTCATATTTATTTACAATTTTCTTATATTCATCCCAAATTACAGGAACAACTGTATCTCCCGGAACAATCTCCATAAGGATTACCTGTTTATCAACATATTGGTCAAGAGGCATAAGACCAAGAACTGCATCGAGCACCTCAGGCACTCCATGACCGTCAAGACGTACAAGTCTCTGAGCTATTGCAGCACCCGGAAAATTACCGTCTGCAATAACAATTTCGTCTCCATGTCCCATTTCCATAAGTATTTTCAAAAGTTCCGGAGATATTATAGAATTAATACCTTTAAGCATATCAAAACCCTCTCAAAAATTATTTAAAAAGCGGACCGTATGTCTGGCAAGCTCTGTAATCAGCACTTTCCTTATCCATACCAAACGCATTCCATGCAGCCGGTCTGAAGATCTTTTCTTCAGGAACGTTATGCATGCATACAGGGATTCTGAGGATTGAGCAAAGAGTTATTAAATCTGCACCGATATGTCCGTAGCTGATAGCACCGTGATTAGCACCCCAGTTATTCATCACATCATAAGCTGTCTTAAACGCGCCCTCACCTGTGCATCTCGGAGCAAACCATGTACAAGGCCATGTATAGTCTGTACGAGCCCAGATCTTGTCAGAAACCTCATCCGGAAGGTCAATTGTCCAGCCTTCAGCAATCTGAAGAACAGGGCCTAATCCCTTAACAAGGTTAAGTCTTATCATTGTTGCAGGCATCTCAGCCTTTGTTAAAAATCTTGAAGAGAAACCGCCGCCTCTGAAATATCCGAGGTCTGCCATATTCCATGTTGTTGCCGCCATAACAGCATCCTGATCAGCTTGTGTCATTTCATACCATGGCTTCATAACAGCATTTCCGTTTTCATCTTTTACAACACCGCTTGCATCAAGACAGCAAGCACCTGAGTTAATAAGATGTATAAATCCGTCAGCTTCTTTTGCCTTACCTTCTATGTCATAGCCGGTAGCTTTCTTAACAGCATCGCCGCTCCAGTATGTTCTTACATCAGCAAACATCTGAGCTCTGTTTGTAAGAAGCTTACCGAAAAGCATACCAAAAGCATTTAAAACATCGTTTTCGGTAGCAAGTATGTATGGCTCTCTCGCACCGTTCCAGTCAAATGAAGTATTGAGCATAGCCTCAGGGAAATCACAGTTCGGATAGAAGTCTGTCCACTGTCTCTGACCCTGGAAACCTGCAGCAATTGCATTGTGGCCAACTCTTTCTTCCTCGCAACCTTCCGGAAGGTTCTGGTTACCCTGCATGAGATCCTTTATGATACACATCATTTTTACAACAAACTCAAACTGCTCTTCCTTTTCCTTATCGGACTTCTGCATTTCAACAGGATTCTTGTCAAATCCCATATTGCACTTTTCCTTAGCCCACTTAAGCGCCTTCTGATATTCAGCCTCGTCATAGATGCCTTCAGTCATTCGTCTGATAACTTCTACCTCGTCAACAGATTCAACTCTCATACCGAAATATTCCTCGATAAATGCAGTATCAATGATAGAGCCTGCTATACCCATACAAATTGAACCAATCTGGAGATATGACTTTCCTCTCATCGTTGCAGCGGCAACAGCAGCGCGACCGAATCTTAAAAGCTTTTCCTCAACGTCTGTCGGAATAGATGTATCAGTCATATCCTGAACATCATGACCGTAAATACCGAATGCAGGTAAGCCTTTTTGTGCATGAGACGCTAAAACAGCAGCAAGATAAACCGCACCCGGTCTTTCAGTACCGTTAAAGCCCCATACAGCCTTTATTGTATTTCTCTCCATATCCATTGTTTCAGAGCCGTAGCACCAGCAAGGTGTAACAGTAAGCGTAATTTCAACGCCCTCTCTCTTAAACTTTTCAGCACAAGCCGCAGCCTCACCCACACGGCCTATTGTTGTATCTGCTATAACAACCTGCACCGGCTCACCATTTGAATATCTGAGGTTTTCTTCAAATAACTTCTTGGCAGCCTTTGCCATATTCATTGTCTGATCTTCAAGAGACTCTCTTACCTTAAGAGGACCTCTTCTTCCATCGATTGTTGGTCTTATACCTATTTTTGGATACATTATATATCTTCCTCCTTAATTAAATAAACTACATATATTATAAAACATTTTTCTTAATTAGTCAATATTATTTTTGAAATTTTTAGCTAAAATTTTAAAATGTTTATAAACTTTTCATATTTACTTTGCCTTATCCTGTTTTTATACATTCAATCTATTAAAACCGCACAAAACTTTTAAATATTTTTGTTCATTTTACAATATTCATTTTTAGTCAACATAGTCATAATTACATTGAATATTTTTTAAAATTTGTGATGATTTAGTCTTGTTTTTACAAAAAAGCTCTGATATAATAGTTAATTGTAAAGTTTTACAAAAAAATCAACACACCCTACGGAGGTCTAAGAAAATGAAAAGCAGACATTCTATTGATATGTGCAACGGACCTGTCACACGGAAAATTTTATTATTCTCTCTTCCGATAATGTTTTCGAGCATTCTTCAGTTGCTTTACAACGCCGCTGATATTGCTGTAATCGGTCGTTTTTCCGGTAATGAATCACTGGCAGCAGTAGGTTCGACAGGTCCGCTTATAAACCTTTTTATCAACTTTTTCATGGGCATATCAACCGGAGCTTGCATAACACTTGCCAATGCAATAGGAATGAATGATAAACAAAGAGCATCACGGATAGTACATACGTCAATCGCTATATCCGTCATATGCGGTATCATTGTCGGCATCGCCGGAATACTGACTTCGCCTGTTTTACTTCAAATTGTAAATTCGCCTCCGGATGTTATAGATAAATCCACATTATATATGAAAACTTATTTCATCGGTATGCCGGCGCTTATGATTTATAATTTCGGAAGCTCTCTGCTTCGTGCAGTAGGTGATACCAAAAGACCGATGTACATTTTAATCTTTTCAGGCCTCATAAACGTGATCTTCAACCTGATATTTGTAATATCGTTTCATCTTGATGTACTCGGCGTTGCTGTCGCAACAGTTATATCACAGGTTGTATCAGCGGTTATGGTAATCCTGTGCTTAATAAAAAATGATGATTTTTGTAAATATACATTCCCAAAAACAAAGGTTCATAAAAAGGAATTATTTCTCATACTCCGTGCAGGCATACCAGCCGGAATACAGGGATCTGTTTTCAGTATATCAAACATACAGATACAATCGGCTGTAAACGCATTCGGCTCTTCAGTGGTTGCCGCAAATTCAACAGCCGGCAGTATCGAAGGCTTTGTTTATGTAGCAATGAATGCTATATATCAGGCGGCACTCACATTCACTTCACAAAATTACGGAGCATATAAACCCGAAAGAATAAAAAAAGTACTTCTTTCCTGTTTTTGCATCGTTACAGCAATAGGACTTATACTCGGAATTACTTCTATAATATTTGCTCCTCAGCTTATAAGCATATATACTACCGACACTTCAATAATTCCGGAAGGTACGTTAAGACTTAAATACATCTGCGGCTTCTACTTCCTTTGCGGACTTATGGAAGTCCTGACCGGAACTCTCCGGGGAATGAATCATTCACTGATGCCTATGATTACCTCGATTATAGGAGTGTGTGGCATACGAATGTGCTGGATTGCATTCGTATTTCCGTTATTCAACACAACTAAAATATTATATGTTTCATATCCAATCTCATGGACAATTACAGCCCTTGCACATCTGCTGTGTTTCCTGATAGTATTTAAGAAAGTAGCATCACTGAAAACTCTCAGGCAGGGTGCTAACCAATAATTGATTAGCCACCCTCTCACACCACCGTGCGTACCGTTCGATATACGCTGTTTAATCATATCAAGCACAAAGACTTGCATACCGCGGATACATCATAATATCCACTGCGTGCAAGTCTTTTATTTGTTATGGTATGAACTCTACACCTTTCCGTGTGAGATTTCCACCAACTAAACTATCCGCTCTTTTCCGGGCGCACTTACCCTTTAACGCCGCCAAGATTCATACCGCCAATGATATATTTTTGGAATAATGAGAAAATTATAATCTGCGGAAGTACTGCAAATATAATACCCATCATCTTAATATCATCTGTAAGATTTGCAGTAACTGTATTCTGAATCTTATAAACCTGAACACCGAGCGTATATTTTTCAGGATCTGTTATTACAAGATTGGGCCAGAAGAAATTACCGAATTGACCGTTAAATGTAAACAGCGACACTGTTATAATAACCGGAACACTTAGAGGAATCATTATCTTTAAAAATATAGTCATGTTTGAAGCCCCGTCAATTTTTGCCGCTTCTACCAAAGATGATGATACTCCGTCAAAGTTTGTCTTAAACAGGATAATATTAAACATACTTGCACCCGCCATAAGCCACATAGGCCAGTATGTATTAAGCATACTTACTCCGGGTATGATACCGTTTTTAAAAGTTATATATAACGGTACAGTTGATCCTGTTGTCGGTAAAATCATAAGACAGAACACAAGTCCCAATATAAATTTATAACCCTTCGGTCGGAGTCTTGATAAAACATATCCTGCAAGACCCGATACTAAAAGGTCTGATATAACACAACCTATCGCGAGGAAAAATGTATTTACATAATACTTCTGATAATGCAACGTATTCCATGCGTGTACAAGCTTTTTTAAATCAAACTCTTTCGGGAAAAATGTAGCATTCTGAGATGCATTAATTTCAGCAGCTGTTTTAAAACCTGAAACTGCCAGCCACAGACAAGGAAGAATTACTATTGTAAACCAAAAAAGCATAATAGCCCATAAAAACGCATAAAACAGTTTATATTTTACTTGCTTCATATCCGAATTACATAATGCACCCGAATCCATATTCTGAAATTTTCCTATTCTTTTCTTCATTTTTATATCCTCCCGTCTTACAGCTGATTTTCCTGTATCTTCTTATCAAGGAAGAAATACAATATGGCAAATACTGATAAAAATATAAACATCATTACACCAAGTGCCAAAGCATACTGAGCATTCTTTCCGCCATTTTCAAAAGCATAACGGTAATTTAAAAGTCCGAGTGTAACAGATGCATTATTAGGACCGCCGCCTGTCATTTGAAGTACCTGCTCCATAACGTTAAATACGCCTATAATCTGTTTTACACCAAACAAAATAAGCATACCATACATATAAGGAAGTGTTACTATTTTTACTCTTCTCCAATATCCTGCACCGTCAATTAAAGCCGCTTCATAAAGCTCACGGTTTATTCCCTGCATCGCAGCAAAGTAATACAGCGCTGTACTTCCGCATCCGTTCCATGTCATGGAAACAATAATCCAAAGTATAGTAAATCTTGAATCCTGCAACCACTGATAAGGCTCAATTCCGATTTTTCCTAAAATCATATTCATAAGACCGCCCGCTGACGGATTGTATATAAACACCCATAAAAGCGATATTGCCATTGCAGGCATAATACTCGGAAAATATACCAATACACGTGTTAGTTTTCTAAAATGCACAAGCTCATTCATAACCAAAGCTAAAATAAACGGCAACGGGAAACCTATAAGCACAGAATATAAAACATATGTAAGAGTATTTTTAACCGTCTGCAAAAAGTCAGGACGTGACAATACAGTTATGTAATTCTTAAATCCTACAAATTCCTGCGGCACATACATTACCATCTTATGAAATGACCAATAAACGCTCAAAATCTGAGGTCTTAATGTAAAATAATAAACGCAGATAAGCATAGGAATAAGCAAAATCCATGCACTGAGGTCACGGCTTATAAATCTTGTAACAGCATTACCTTTTGCCTTTTTTTTGTTTAATGCCTTATCTTGTATTATATCTTTTTTTAGCATTTTTTTCATACCTTTCGTTGATTTTTCATAACAACCGAATAATATATTATATAGTTGTCACAAGACTATGATTTTTTTCATAGCCTTGTGACAATTTACATTAACCGTTATTTACATTGTCAAGTGTTGACTGGAAGTTTTGGCATGCTTCTTCAATAAGCTTAGCACAATCTGCATTTTCATCTGTCAAAACAGCCTGAATTGCATTATCAAGAACTGCATAAAGTGCCTGTGCTTCTACAGGTTCTTCCTGCTGCCACTCAATATTTGACTGATCATTGTAAAGCTTAACCTGATTTATGTTAACATTCCTGAAACCGCCCTCTTCAGGTAATTTTGTATTTAAAATAATTTCATAAGCACGCTTCGGATCATCATCTGTATATGGCGATGAATTCAGAACACCGATTTGTTCGCCCTTATCTACCTTTAACTGCATATCTTCAGCCATCTTTACCTTAACAGCGTCATCTATATTTCTGCCTGTTCCTACCCAGTCAAGATATCTGAATGCTGCCTCTACCTGTTCATCTGTTGCATTATTGTTAAATACATAGTATCCACCGCCAATCAAGGTGACATGACGTTCAGGACCTGCCGGCATCTGTATGAAACCAAGATTATCTTTTTGCATACCACCTGCTAAAAATGTTGCTGTTGATCCACCTTCTGCAAATGTCATAGCTGCTTCTCCTGCGCCAAAAGAGTTTCTCTGCTTTGCATTATTTATAAGCACATTTTCAGGAATAGCATTATACTTCCACTTTAAGTCTTTAACCCATTGCAAAGCCTTTACACATTCAGGCGTGTTAAAAGTCGCCTTCCAGTTACCGTCTTTGTCTTGTTCCATAAAGGTAACTCCATATGCCCACGCAACCGGAGTAAATCTCCAACCACCGGCATTATTTGTTGTAGGAAGGATAAATCCGGGTTTACCTGTTTTCTTTGTAATTTCCCCTGCCATTTCAGCGAGTTCTTCAAATGTTGCCGGTTGATGCGGTGTCCCGTCTTCTTCTACGTAACCTGCCTGACGCATTAAATCCATGTTTACTGCAAGACCAACAGAATATACATTCTCCGGCAAAAGATAGGACTTTCCGTCTCTTACAATGTTCTTCTTTATCTTTTCATCCATGCCCTGCATGTATCCGTATTTTTCCATCCACTTTGTAATATCCTTTGCATAACCTGCATCTATGATACCCTTTGCTTCTGTCAGCGGTACGGAATAGAATGTCGCAAGCTGATTGCCTGCTGCCATTGCTGCATAATCTTTCACATTAAAACCGTAGTAATGAGGCTCTACAGCTACGCCCGCTTCATCCGGATATTCTGTCTTATAGAATTCTTCAAATTCCGCAAATCTTTGGATTGACTTGTTATACTCCTCTTCATTAACATCCTTCTGAACCGTTTTTATCTTAAGTATGGTTCTTCCATCCTCTGTTTTTCCGGAGCTTTTGTTTGAAGTACTACATCCGGCAATTGCAGAAGCAACTGCTGCACCGCTCAATAAGCATGATACTAATTTTTTTAAATTCCTTTTCATTTTAATCTCCTCCTGATTATAAATTTAAATCAAATGAATTTTAAGAGTAAAAACTCATTTTTTTACCGTTTTAATTTTTACTGTTCCTAATATGCCTGATGGCTCAAAAAGCAAATATTTTGAAAATCTGTCACGAACCGCAAAACCGTTATGATTTGAAACAATAACCGTCATTTTATTTTTTCCCGCTTTTAGAAACTCTGATACATCAAACCTGTATGGCGGAAAAAGCTTTTGTCCAACGAATTTATCATTTATATAAAGCTCTGCCACCTCTCCGACATACCCTAAGTCTATCAACATTTTTTCATTTTCTGCTTCAAACTCGGCCTCATATTTAATATGTCCCGAAAAATACGGAAGCTCATTTTTACCCGTTATATTAAACAGTTTGTCTGTTTCTTTATAAGGTTTAAATTCCTCACTGTTTCTCTCGGCTATACTGATTTTAAATTCAGCATTAAATTCCTTTTCCGATATAATTTCAATATCCTTAAATTCAGGAATTTCATCATAAGAAATATCGCCAAAAATTAAAATCCGGGAATGATACGGCATAAGATTTAATTCAATCTCACCGGTGCTTTCTTTAACGCACGCAATGTTTTCAAATGCATCGTATTCGATATATCTTCCACCGCCGAACGCAGGCAGAAAAATTTTTGCATTTATCTCATTATTTATATCCTCATTACTAAACATATAAATGTGTGCATTATTTCTAACATAGTGATAATATCTTAAAAATATTCCGTCATAGTCCGATTTGATATCATAATAATCATTATCTGACATATATTCGATTAGATTATCAAGAATAACATTTTCAAAAGGTGTATTCCATTCTTTTTCCGAAACAGTTATAACTTTAATATCTGTATTTTTAAGCTTTTCCATTACTTCTTCCGAAATATGCTCAGAATACGGTACAATCAGCACATTATACTTTTCACCGTTTAAGGAACTATCCTTGATTTTATCAAGATAATCTGCAGGAATTATATCATAATCCAAAAGATTATCGTATAACTTCTTTGCAATTTTCTCAAGTGGTAAAAAGTTTTTATTTACCCATCTGTTTTCAGCATCATAAAGAATAGCACATGTTGAAATATGCTTTCCGTCATTTAGCATATAACACATTCTGTTCATATATTCCATATTAGCTTTAAAAAACTTGAACTGCGGATTCTTACCCGTATCGTAGAAATTCGGAGGACAATCCGTGTCGTTTGGTTTTGGTGAAAATGCGTGCGGAACAAAATAGTTTATACCTCTAACCAACATATGGTCCATCAGATATTTCATTATCTTTGTTCCCTCTGCCCATCCGTATGCACCGAAAATTTCACACATCGCCCATCCTTTTTTCTTTTCATCAATATGTGCAAGCGATGAAGCAAGCTTGCCAAGATAATAATGGAAGAAATTGTTGTCCATGTGCTTATAGCCTACATACCCTGCATTAGAACATTCCGTAAGTCCCGGTACAATCTGATGTAAAACAACATCAATCCCCGACATGTCCTGACCTTCCAAGGCTCTGAAATAATGTCCCGGTCCATTACCTGTTTTTGCGTGGATATTATTGTCCTCAACAACATGTCCGATATACATAACATTATGCTCACGGCACCAGTTGCCTAATTTATCTCCGAAATTCTTCTTATATTCTGTTGTTATGGTGTCCATATATGAATATCTGATATTCCCGGAAACTTCCTCAATATCAAACCAAAGTCCTGCAAGGCTTTTCATATCTACCATTTCTTTTAGATTATCATTCCAGGGATAATGAACAAACGGTATTCCCATATCCGGAGAAAAACCTTTATCAGTATTATTTAAAAAACTCGGCTCATCAGAGAAAAATCCTGAAAACGTATTCCCGAAATATTCTGAGAATCGCACATAGTGAGGCTGATAAACTTCTTCTATAAATAAGTCAACCGCTTCAGGGTTAAGCATATCACAAAAAGGAAGATGTCTTTCGGCCTTTCCATGCTTTGTTTTTATCATAAACACAATTCTCCACATTCCTTCAGGTAAGTCAAAATACACCATATCTCCTGAAAGACCGTGTGTTATATCAATAATTTCTGAGTATTTGTCGCTGTTTGGAATATGCTTCAGTGCCGAAATTGCAATAATTTCATCTTCATCACTCTCAATCCAACAAGAAGCCATTGCAGCACCATCTTTAACAGGACCTGCTACATCAATATGCTGTTCTGTTATACCAAAAGCTTGAAGGTGCTTATATTTTTCTTCAAAAATACCGTTTGCGTAACCTGTGGGAAAATGCTTATCATCTAAAATCCACACATTCATATCCCGCTTCTTACACTCATCAAATATTAACCCAATATCCGACCACCAGTCATCACGACAAAATTCTTCATGAGTTCTTGACTCAAGGCAGACAGAGCGTATTCCGCAACTATGAATGCGCTCAATCTCTGCAACTATAAATTTATCATCTTCATTATGAAGCCATAAAAACGGAGCTATATAATCGTGCTGTGCATTGTTTAAATTATCCTGTAATCTTCTATCCATTTAAATTCTCCTGTTCCCTGTTTTCTACAGCTTAAGAGTCTGTCCCGATGATATTTTATATATTTGCCTGTCCTCATCAAACCATATATCATAAAGTGTAGGATTATACACAATACTACCGTCAGCACTGTATACAAGTGAATTATATGCTTTTGTATATTCATATATCTCAATATTAGTTGCGTACCAAAATTCATCATGTCCTGCAAGTTTTTCAGAAATTTTCTCTAAAAGTTCCCAGTTATTATAACGTTCAAACTCCGTACTGTGTCCCCATAAGTAAAACAGTTTTGGTGTACGCCTTGCAGGATTTATATTTTGTGATAAGTCAAGATTTATAAACTCATCTATAAGTACCATAATCTCAGGATTAGTATGATGTGCAGAAGGCATCCATGCATGCCAATCCTGCGGAAGTTCAAAAGAATTATTATCTCCTCCCCAAGTACGTGAATAGACAATATCCAGATCTTCTAAATATCCTTTTATGCTGTCATAAGTAACAGCATTCGCAAAGTGACTTATTCCCGTATCTGGATATGCCATCCCGCGTATTATAATTCCATATCTTTCCTCAAGTTCAAGACGACAATCAAGAACATCCCTTATTCCTTCAACAGGTCGCAAAGTCCCTTCCGCCCGATGGTTAGCACCGTGAATTGCAATCTCATGACCTTTTTTTATAATATATTCCGTAACCTGTTCTTTTGTCATAAAAACCGGTCTCATTTTTTGGCTGTTGAGATTGAAAGTACATTTTAAACCGGCTTTAGTTATAATTTCTGAAAATTTAATATCTGTAGGATAACCGTCATCGTAACTTAATGTAACAGCTTTTTCTTTGCCTCCCGGAAAACGCATAAATCTATATCTCATAAATTCTACCTTTCTCAATCGGCTCTATATATCACAAGTACCCCTGTTTCTCCCTGATGCATTCTTACAAATGCTTTGTCTTTAAGATCAGGATTTGTTTCAAGACTCATTATATCAAAGGCTGTTATCGGCTCACAGACTATACGTCCTTTTTGAACACTTACCTGATAAACTCCTGTATTATTTAATGAACAAAGATAATCCTCCGGTACACTCAATCCATCAAATGCAATCTTTACAAAATTATCCCGTACATATTCAACAACTCCGGTTCTGTGAAGATTTTCATTACCATAGGATACACCCGAATCATCTCCATCATTATTACCATACATTTTCATCTCGCTGTAATCAAATATGAGCTTAACCAGCACTATTTCATTTTTATTGTCAATTGCATATCTTATACAATCTCCCACACCCAGCTCTATTTCTTCGCCCTGTACAGTTTTATAATACGCAAGCTCATTTTCGCTCAAAACAAATTCTACCTCTTGATTTTTAACAAAACCCTTAAAAACTTTTACTACTTCTTCCCTCTTATTATCATATTTTTCCTGAATTTTGCTAATCAGCATTATGGGACTTGTTTTAATAAGCTCAACTTTTTTCGCCATAAAAAGAACATCGGCATATATATCGGAGTTACCAACTCTGTAACCTGTAGTTGAAGGATAATACCAACCGCTTAATAAGTCTGTTATTTTTTCAAATGAATAAGCACTTTCATCCGTCGGACTTTTTAAATCATCCTGTCTTATAATAATGGTATCATTGTTTACAGCAATTCTGCCTCCGATCAGTTCTGCATTCTTCCAATATCTGGTGTAAGCATTGTTAGCATCAGGAAGTGTTGCCAGCTTTTGAAGTCCATCATAATTTTCATCATCAGATGCGATTTCAAAAGCTTTCATAATACCGTCTTTTTCCGAAAATCTGATTAATTGCGGTTCTTGCAATATTTTTATTGCATCTTTTGTTAAAAGTCTTTCATCGTAATTTAAGCACACGACTTTTTCAGAAACTGTAAGGATATATTTTTTCTCATCGGTTCCGATTATTTTTACATAGCCCACTGAAGAATCGTCTTCTGATAAATTAGCAAATATTACATACCCGATCTTATATGTGCTTTCACTATCTCCGATTCTTGAAAATATATTTTTCTGACTGTCAAGAGCAAAAGTATATGTTGTTCCTACCCTTATGTCTTCTGAAAAGCCTTTTACCGTCCTGTATTCCGTTCCGTCATCTGCCTGTATAACAGCAAAATCATCTTCATCACTTCGGTACACTTGTGAAACAGTAAATGAAACTTTGTCTGAAACAACTGTTATTGTTATAAATTTCTTATCCTCTGAAATACTTATCTCCAAAACATTATTCTCAGAAATATTGCCAAGCTCAAGATTATTACCTTCAGTATCAACTATTCTGCAATCACCGTAATCATCTAAGCTTATTATAGTATCAGAATTTTCAAACATAATTTGTTCATACTTTGTATTTACGTATTTCACCAGATAAATATCATATGTGGTTATATCCAATATGTCAATATATCCATCATCATCATTATCAATGCAAACTACCGAGCCATTACCCGATACATCAAAAGATTTTGTAAGATTTATTCTTGAATTATTATGTATACTGATACAGGTTCTGCTAAGCTTCGCCTCTTTAACTTTTCGCCCGTTCTGCTCTGTATATACAAGTTTATCGGGATTCAGGGATTCTAAGTCATCAAAATCAATTTCCGCTATGCTGTTTCTTTCTTCTTCAATATAGAGAATCACTAATTCCTCTGACGAATCCCCGGTATAGTAAACTGTAACGTTCTGACCAAAGTATAAATCATTATACTTTTCATAACCTAACTTAAACAATTCCCCATTCACAGTAATGTAATTATACTTTGTTGGTTCTGAATAAATAGATTTTTTATAATTTCCGTCAACAATTCCCTCCACATATCCAATATCATATAATTCACTGAGCAAAGTTTTATCTTCAGCAAAATAGTAAGAGCCGACATAATCAGTTGCAATAAAGTCTGCAGTTAATGCATTATAAATTAATACAGCCAGGTTATTATATGTAAACCCACGGGTTGCATCTACTTTTAAATTCTTATACAGTCCAAGTTTTGTTGCTAAAACCTCTGCACCGCCTAAATTTTCAACCATGTCGCTTCCATATAATGCTCTGAGTAAAATAGTAATTGCTTCATCGGAACTGATTGTGGCATACGGTCTGAAAAAACCGTCTGTGTCGCCTTTAATAATTCCCATATTATATGCTATGTTGGCTGTCAAAAAAAACTCATCATCTTTTGTTACATCAAAGAAAGGTTGCATATCTTCCGTATGATGCTGCTTAAAATCTGTTTTTACTACTTTAAAAACTGCTTTTACAAATTCTATACGGGATACTTCGGCATCAGATTTATAGTTTTCATCCATGCTGATTATACCAATAGCATCAAGAAAATCTTCTTCAGAAATTTCACTTTCAGCAAATGCAGTATTTGTTATAAATTGCATCGCTGCCAGTAAAACTAATGATATATATATTAAAAATTTCTTCATACTTTATCCCTCCTCTGTTACCATAAAAATGTATGCTTCATAAATAAGCTTTGCCGCCTCAGCACGAGTGGTATTTTCTTCAGGTGCAAAGTAGTTACCTTCCACACCGTTTACTATTCCGCTTTTTGCCATACCAAAAACTGCCTCTTTTGCATAATCTGCAATAAGCTCTTCATCAATAAAAGGTATATACTCGCCAAATTCTGAAAAACCTGTATTTAAATTTTTAAGAACTCTTGCAATAATTACTGTTGCATCCTGGCGACTGATTTTGTCCTCAGCTCCAAAAAGCTCTTCAGAATATCCTGTTACAATTCCGTTTTTCGCTGCAGTCATAACATATGGCTTATACCAACTATCATCTGAAACATCTGAAAATGTACTCTTTAAATCTTCAAGTGTATAATCAAAAGTAAGAAGTAACATTTTTACAAACTCTCCGCGAGTAACCATATCTTCGGGTGCAAAAATCCCTTCTGCCTTTCCTGCGATACTTCCTTTTTTAGCTAAAAACGCAACTGCAGGCTTTGCCCATTCAAATTTATTCAAATCAGCAAACTCGACCGAATGAGCTTCCATACTGTCGCCATCCTCTTTTTTGTCGCTAACGCTGTTTTGCAGTATCATCACAGATTCGGACGGACGTGAGCTTCCGCCCCCACCACCGCCTCCGCCGCCGGAACCACCCGGGACTTGCGATGAATTTTGTTTTCTTGCAGCCGCAACTGCATCATCAATTAAATCTTCAATTCCGCTGACTGAATCTATCTCATCTATATGGTCTAATATGTATTTTTCAGCAATATTCTTACTTTTGTTATTTAGTGACTTATATTCTGAGATATTTCTTATTCTGTTACCGTACGTATCAATCGTTTCTCTTACAAAATCTACAGTCTTTGCTGATTTAAAATTATTAACCATGTAAAGAGTTTCCAGCAAATCTACCACGAAATCCTGAATATCTGATACTGTGTAGGTTTTGTCTTTCAGAATATCTTCTAAGACCTCGTCCGGCTTTACACCGTTTTGTTTCATGGTATTATAAGCATCCTCGTCAACTCCGAGAATATAACGTAAGCTTTCTATTTTTTCAGGATTTTCACAAACCTCTTTTAAAGCATTTTCAATACAATTTGCATCAGAAGATACAAACTTTCCTTTATTTCCGTTTAAATAATATGTATATTCTCCCGATGGAATACCTCTTACCGAAAAAGCACATTTTCCGTTTTTATCAGTCTTTGATGTGTTTATATAAATAAGATTTTCCGATAAACTCCGATCACTAAAATCCTTAAAATCAAAGTCAGACTTGAAAACGCATAATGTATTTTCGGTGTCCTTATCGCCTTTTGAGGTAAATACCGATATAGCATCTCCATCTACAATCTGATATGCACATTTTTCTGATGAATATCTGTAAAGCTCGTTATCAACTTCACTTTCATTACCAAACAGAACAGGCAAATTAATATCTGCAAGCTCCATTTTCGATATATCGGTAAATGCAAACAGCTTAATATACATGTTCTGTTTGTCATCCTCTGAATATTCTGATAAATCAAAATTTAAACTCAAATTGCCGTTGCTGTCAGAATTGATATTTAAGGTTTTTACCGTTCTGTCAAGCACTTCATCAGCATTATCGCCTTTTTTCATAAGCAATCCCACAAAAGTCGGTGAAATCACATCGGTAAAACTTTGTGATGTAACAACTTCCAAATCCACTGATATTTCTGTACTACCTTCTGTTTTTTCTGCAGAAGTCACTACATCTGATACATCAAAGGTATTACCCTCAGTTATATCAAGCTTCTTCTCCGCTAACAGAAGCTCCCTATATGAAGAATCTATATCTTCATCTGTACTTTCCATATTCAGATATACTGCTGCCGCTTTGCTTATTGCTGACTTTGCATATTGAAATTTTTCCTCAGAATAAACCTTATCCTCATAATTTTGCACTGCTTTAGAATCAACGTTTCTCATTAAAGAAACCAATTCGCCTGCAGTATATAACGGATTTTCACCGGTTTGGGAATAATACTTGGTAACGGTCATATTATCAATATTCGCACTCCATTCCCGTTCCTGTCCGAAATCTGAATCTTTTACATTTGAAATCATAACACGAGCCTTAGCAAACCCTTTTGTTTCTTTCATATGTAACGGATAATTGGCACTTAAAAGTTCGTTATCCGCATAAATTCCTATAATTTTCTGACTTGTATTTCCGTCACTATCTGTTAACTCCATAACAACTCTGACGTTTTTCATTTTAGATGGTTCTTTAATGGGGTCGAGAATCACTTCTCCTTCCACAAGTCCCGAAATACGAATAGTATTACCGCCGGTGATATAAAGATTTGCCATATTAGTGTCCGCTGAATCTCTGAAATAAACGAAAATATTTTTTCCGTACTTAGACATATTATAACTTGCAAAATCAATTCCGAACTCAACATAGCAATTTGCTTCTTCATCGGCAAAATTTATCTTTTTATTTCCAAATCCGAAATCAACAAACTGACTCACGTTTTTCTTCGACATATCACATTTGATTTTCAGCGTATTGTTTCCGAAAGCAGTATTATCATATATTTCGCTCTCTATTATTCCTTCACCATAGGTTACATCAAATTCACTTTCTGAAAGAGGTGATTCAAAATTTTCACTCATTGTGAAAGGTTCATTTGATGGAGGTTCAGGAATATCAGGTGTAACATCTGAAAATGCTTTTAACTCTTCAACCACGCCGTCAACTTCACTTTGAATCGCTATCGGATTCTTAGCAATTAAAACCGCATTATCAAAAACCGATTTTTGTACATCTGTTAAAGATGTTACATCAATTTTATCAAGCACGCTCTTTAAAACAGCTTTTGAGGCAATAGGTGATGTTCCATCCTCTGATGTGTAAGTTACAACATTTACATTATCAATGTATAATGTATCGGCAACTGAGCCTTTGCCTATATAAATTCTGAATTGATTGAATGTTTCTGCTGTAGTTTCTGCACACACAAGAGGTTCTTCGGATAAATCCGCAACAAGTTCATCATTTACATAAATTCCAACAACTGTTTTTGCATCCAGGTCTACACGAATTCTGACATTATTAAATACCTTGTTTGTTCCCGTTGTTATTGTTGCATGTGTTATCGTATTATTACTGATAAGGTTTCCTAATGCATTTAAGTTCAGATTATAACTACCACCAAAATCAAATAATACACCGGTTGTCCCGTTTTCAAGTTTAAGATCATACGAAAATTCCGCATATGAATTTTCCGGAGCATTCGCTCCTATAGCAATAGGTTCATCTAATGTAAATACCATACGCTGCAAATTCCCAGGTTTGTTCTGAGCATATTTTAACATTGCTCCATAATAAGGAATAGGATTTTCATCAATTACCGGAGCACCATCCTTTATTCCTCCTGATTTCGGTTTATGCTGAAATTTCATTCCGTTGTGAGTTTCCTCCACAGTAGTTACATCATCAAAATCAGCCGATGCATAAACCATCATATCAGAAATTTCAGCAAATACATTTACACCACTAAAGCTACTAATGAGCATTGACATCACAGCCAATACCGTTATTCCTTTTTTTATTAAAATCTTAGCATTCATATTTTATTCCCCGTTTATTAAATTATCGTATGCATTACACATAAGCACAAATGCGCCCATACCATGTAAATCATTTTCATGGGTCGGTCTTTGCATATAAAAATCAAAGTCGCCAACACCTGTGCCGATGCACACATTAGGTACTACGATTGTTCCGTCTTCGTTTTCTTCTATCATGTTAATCACACCATGAAAACCTTTATCGACAATTGCCTTGAATTTATCCTCGATATATCCTGACTTAATTGCCATCGACATACCGCATACAAAAAGTGCAGAACAGGATAACTCAAGCCAGTTATCAGGATTATTTCCCTTATCTACAACCTGATACCAACAGCCTGATTCTTCATCCTGATATCTTGCTATGGCAGTACAATAATCTTTTACAATCCCGATAAGTTCAGCTTTAATTTCCAAGGAATCGGGTATATATTCTAAAATCGTTGTAAGAGCAACAATATACCAACCTGCAGCTCTGCCCCATACTTCCGGAGAACATCCCGTTATCGGGTCTGCCCATGGTTCTTTCTTACTTTCATCCCACGCATGATATAAAAGACCGTTTTCCTGCTTTTTGCAGTATTTCCACATAAGAGTCGCCTGGCGATAAATTTCTTCAAAGCACCATTCCTGATTATACTTTGCACCATACATAGCCATAAGCTGACCGCCCATGTAAAGACCATCAAGCCACATCTGATCGGGATGAATATACTTATGCCAAAAACCGCCCACGCTGTTTTTCGGCCACTCTTTTATATGTCCCATAATGGTGTGAAGTGCTTTTTCATATCGTTTATCTCCAGTTTCCTCTATTAATCGGAATAATAAAATGCCCGGTTGCAAATCGTCAAGACGCTCCTTTTCATAGTTTATTATGTTTCCGTCCTCATCAATGAGACTATCAATATATCTTTTTATGTAGTCCCCGTATTCTTTGTTTTCTGTCAGGTAATATACACCTTCCATACCTGATAAAAATACTCCCTGATGATAATGAAAAAGTCCATCGGGCGGCAGTTTTTCTGCCGCATATTTTTTCATAAGGGTTCTGCATCCTGCTTCTGCATATTCAAGTGCCGTCTTTATTGTCTTTACCATTTTAAAATTTTTCCTCCAATTAGTTTAAATTCATTCCTACCCATATCGGTATACTGTAGCCGTTTTCAAGTCTTATCATTACAGCACCGAATGCTACGTTATTCTTACAAAGTCCTGTGTCGGTTCCAATTTCTACCGTAACGGTTTTTCCGTCATCGGAAATCTCTGCATCACTTACTGTAATCCAGTCACCTGTCTTATCAATCTTTATGCCCGAAACAGGACTTTCAAATGTAATACTCAAATTTTCAGTTTCTCCCTGATTTAATAAAACTCTGTATTTATCAGCCTGTGCTTTTATTGGTCTATATGGCATAAAGGAAATATCAGAATTTCCATAAACGCCTGCATCCGTACCGTCGCCGAAATTATCAAGGTTAGTTGCCGCTCCTTTTCCGGGACTTTCCTCCGTCAGGCGGAAATCTCCGCTTTCTTTATTTATATACGACGCTTTAGCATATTTTATATTCTTACCTGCAATAGATGACGGAATATTTGTATTTCTCCAAAGTATATCATAATCAATAGTATCCTGCTCATTTACATCAGTCTTAAAGCTTATTGCCTCTCTGGTCTCTGATACGATAATATTGTTTCTGCTTTCAATATGATATTCTCCGCCAACATTCGTTATTCCATAGCCGAAAACATCTATGGTATTATTAAAAATAAACATTTTTCCGGGGAAGTTACTTTCTCCGCCGCCTCCGGCTTTGATTGCTCCGCCTGAATAACTTTTACCTGGCTTTAATGCACTTATCTGATTTTCATAGATATACGAGGGACCGGCAGTATTGGAAGCTGTACTTACTCCGCACAAGAAATTCTCTACACGGTTTCTGAAAAATCTAACATTCATCTGAGAGCCGTCAAGCTCTGTTCCGTCATCTGCACCATTTGCAATGAAATTGCCGTAAATATCAGCATTCTTTCCTGCACCTCCACCAATATCCGAATTCCCAAAGGATTCTATAGCATCGTTAAATAAATGCTCATCATTTCCTACAAAGTCATTATATCTTATAACCAAAGCGTTACTATCAAAATAATAAATTCCGCAAGGCCCATTGGGATGGACATTTTGATAGTGTTCACCATCCCAAAGATTTGCTGTGCCCTTAGGGTCGTGAATAAAGCATCTCTCAACCGTTACAGAATCCGCATAATGAATACGTATTGCTGCTGTACAGTTCGGAATATCTCCATCTATTTTATACAGTCCCTCATATGGATAGAATAATCCTTTTCTTCCCCAGCCTGATATATCGCAATTTATGATTCTGATATTATTACATGTATCTGTCATGTTGATTCCGTTTCTCGAACCGCCCACAACTGTTACATTCTCAAAAATCACATATCGGCAGTTATCAAACAAAACCGCATCTCTGATATTTCCGTCAGCTAAAACAGGAGTGCTATCATCTCCTACAATCTTTATCCAGCCATTTTCACTTCCCTGAATGTCCTGAATTAAAAGACTTCCGCCATTGTAAAGCTGACTGAGAGGTATAGTTTTTGCAATTGGCGGATTATCTGACCAGGTTTTAAAGCTTTCAGAGTATTCACTAATCACTTCACCGGTTTCTGATAACTCTTCTATTTTAACATCGTAATCAGTTCCGCTTTCTAACTTTACTATGCTACCTCTGAATTGCGGTACATCAGCATTTATATCCTTATACGGTCTGTATGCTTTATCCCACTCTGTGTCAGAAGCCTTCTTATAATATACATTTACATCTTCTGCGTCGCTTTCGTAATAATAGCTTACGCTTTCATAAGTAGGAACTAAATTCAGTCCACCGCTTTGTGCTGCAACATATTCTGAATATGTATGTTCATCTATTGCAACCGTTTTTGCCACATTGGTTTTTAAATAAATTTTGCCGTCGGCAATTATCTTAACGGCATAATATTTATCGCTTAAATTTGTTGAAAATGCACCTTTCCACTTACCATCTGTATACTGTGGCTTTGGAGCACTATGATAATAGAGTTTTTGTTCTTTGTCATACGTTATGTTTGTATCACTCGTAAGCTTATACAACACCTTAACATCTGCTGTTTCCGGCAGATTAATCTCATAGGATATACTATCGTGTCCTGAACTAAATTTAGTATTAGCCCACCACCAGAGAGCACTTGTAATATATTCAGGCTTTATGTAGTTTGTTTTTATGTCTATCTTTTTATTTTCTTCATCAATATTTGAAATAGTTGTTCCAAATGCATTTTCAATTGCCGCAAAAGGAACCATCAGCACTGTATCTTCGAATAAATAAGGCTCTGTGATTTTAAAAGTCTGCCCATTTGCTTTCATTTCACTTTCACCTAATGTTACTTCCATACTTTTGCCGTCCTCACGTACAGCGGTGAAAGTATCACCGCTGTATGTAAGTTCAATATCCATATTATTCAATATGTTTTTTGCCGGGACGATTACATCCATTCCATCAAAAACAACAGCTGTATCAAGTGATACTATTGTGTTGTCAATGGTAACTGCCCTTCATTCATCAGCTAAATTCTGAACAAAAGGAAATCCCATTTCTTTAAACTCACTGATAAGCCAATTTGCGCAGTACATTGCACCATCTTCTGAAAGATGAGTTGTGTCTAAAGATTCCCCTTCTTTCTGTGAATAGAAATATTCATAGGTTGTTGATGTTGTTCCCTCTGCTGTAAATAACTCTCTTAAATGTGCATTCATATTGATAACAGGAATATTATTTTCTGTTCCTGCATCTATAAGAGTCTGAACATAATTTCCGTTTTCTGTCGTATGAGTTACCTTTAATGTTCCATCATCATTCCATAGATATCTTGGAACTGCTGTTACTAAAATCGGTATGCCACCCTGTTCCTTAACATCATTTGCAATTCTTATAAGGTTAGCTTTATATTCAACAGCATCTATATATTTCTGGTCGTTATGACAAAGTGAAATTATAACATAATCGCCCTGCTTCACATCTTTTAACAAAGCATCAAGTCTGCCTTCTTCATACCAACTTTCTGTTTTTGAACCCGGATGAGCCTTATTGTTGATATTAATATCAGTTTTTGCACAAATCACGCTTAATGCCTGACCTATACCATAGTCCGGCTGAAGTCCTTTATAGGCATCAAGAGTATAATCTGAATAAGTTGAAGCTGCAACAATGTGAATTGTCGGTTTTTCAGGAGATACTTCTCTTACCTTCTGAACTGGCATCAATGTACCATCTTCCCATACAAAGTACTTGATTTCGCTGTTTTTATTTACTGCCATATCAAGAGTTTTTGTTCCATTTGTTACAGGCGCTGGTTTTGCACTCTGAAGTCTTCCGCCCTCATAAGCTGCTGCGTAGAATATTAAATCATTATTTGTTGAATTATTCTTAAGTGAAACACTCTTTAACTTTCCGCCGTCTACAGGTCCGTAAACTACATTACCCTCAGCATCTTCAAATATAGCTTCATTAATTTCAACCATCACTCTCGGATGAACTGTTACGTTATATGTCTTTGATACTGATTTGTCGCCTCTTGAAAGTGTATATGTAATTGCTACATCAACACTTCCGCCTATAGGCTGAGTAACATTTAAGTCACCATCAATATATCCAGCCGGCTCCGAGATTACAGCTAATTCTACGCCATCATCAGAAAAGTCAGGCTTTTCAAGCTTATCCGTATAAATATCTGTACGCACCTTTATCTGTGACATATACATATTTAAGTCACCCTGCAATCTTTCTACTGCATCTGTTATTTCTGCCTCAGTTGCATAAATATCTTTGTAAACTGCTACTGCATTTGCAAGAATTCCAGCATCTGCCATTGAATAATATTTGCAGATTTCATTGTAGAGTGCTTTTTTATCAGCTTCAGGAGATGCATCTTTATATGTCATTACACGAAGATTATCAATTGCAAATGTATATCCTGCTGAGCCTTTAGTATCTGAGCCATTACCCCAGTTAAATCTTATTTCTGCAATATTACTTGCAGCATCAGATGCTAAGTCAATATTTCCAATCGGGTTATTATCCTCTGTTCTGTCAAGCATTTGAACACCATCTACATAAACGGATGCTATCTGCTTATTGTATAAATCAAGAACAAGTTTTACATTCTTATTATAACCATCAGCAAGTCCCACTGTGCTGTATTTACCCACCTGATTATCAACGTCTACATATCCTACACCAACTCTTACAAGATCTGAGCCAATATTTATCTGTCCTAAATCATTACCGTTTACATCATAAAGGCTGCAAGCAAGAGTTGAGTACTTTGCATCTACCTTTGCATCAAAAGATATTTCTGCAAACTGGCCTGCTGCTGCGTTTTCAAAATCCACGACATTTTTCAAGGTAAAGTTTGCTATCGGGTACATAAACTTCACTGCACTTGAGTCACCTGCCTGCTCTCCTTGAAGCACTGAGAACATATTATTGAAAATCGGATTTTTATCCGTTGCAGTCGCAATAGTTTCAGTTGCGGCAGCATTCTTATTATATGTTGTACGGTATGTGAAATCATCATAGCTTCCATCTGCACCGCCTTCAAAATCTTCAAAAGCCAAAGTCTTTATTCCACTTACCACTATTGTCTGTAACGCTGCCAAAGCATAATCAATGTCTTCCTTTGATGCAAGAGGATTTATTGCAACTTCTAAAGCACTATTAAACTTAGTCTGATCACTATCACTGAATGAATATTCATAAATTTCAGCTATTTTTGCACGAAGTGCAGTTTTATTTGCTATAGGCGATGTTCCGTCCTCTGATGTGTAAGTTACAACATTTACATTATCAAGATATAATGTATCGATAGTTGCGGCTTTGGCTATATAAATTCTGAATTGATTGATTGATTCTGCTGTAGCTTCTGCACACGCAAGAGGTTCTTGGGATAAATCTGCCACAAGTTCATCATTTGCATAAATTCCAACAACTGTTTTTGCATTCAGGTCTACACGAACTCTGATATTATTAAATTTCTTGTTTGTTCCCGATGCTATTGTTGCATGTGTTGTCGTATTATTACTGATAAGCGCTCCTGATCCATTTAAGTTCAGATTATAAAGACTACCACCAAAATCAAATAATACACCGGTTGTCCCTTTTTCAAGTTTAAGATCATATGCAAATTCCGCATATGAATTTTCCGGAGCATTCTCTCCTATTTCAATAGGTGTATCTAATGTAAATACCATACGTTGCACGCTTGCCGGCTTGCTCTGAGCATATTTTAACATTGCTCCATAATAAGGAATAGGATTTTCATCAATTACCGGAGCACCCGCCTTTGTTCCTCCCGATCCCGCTATATGCTGCAACTGCATTCCGTTATGAGTTCCCACAACTGTTGTTGCATCACAATTATCAAAGGTTGCAGAAGCTACAACTTTAGGAAGTCCACTTGGGTTGATGTTTTCTAAAGCCACCACCATTGCATCAACATCGCTCTGAGATGCTGCAGGATTTTTAGCTAATGCTACAGCATTATCAAATATAACCTTTGCGCTTTCGCTTAAGTCAGCTCCTATAAATTCGTCAAGTTCCGCACGAAGCGCAGTTTTATTTGCTATAGGCGATGTTCCGTCCTCTGATGTGTAAGTTACAACATTTACATTGTCAAGATATAATGTATCGTTAACTGCGGCTTTGGCTATATAAATTCTAAATTGATTGATTGATTCTGCTGTAGCTTCTGCACACGCAAGAGGTTCTTGGGATAAATCTGCCACAAGTTCATCATTTGCATAAATTCCAACAACTGTTTTTGCATCCAGGTCTACACGAACTCTGATATTATTAAATACCTTATTTGTTCCGGATGCTATTGTTGCATGTGTTGTCGTATTATTACTGATAAGCGCTCCTGATCCATTTAAGTTCAGATTATAAAGACTACCACCAAAATCAAATAATACACCGGTTGTCCCGTTTTCAAGTTTAAGATCATATGCAAATTCCGCATATGAATTTTCCGGAGCATTCTCTCCTATTTCAATAGGTGTATCTAATGTAAATACCATACGTTGCACGCTTGCCGGCTTGCTCTGAGCATATGTTAGCATTGCTCCATAATAAGGAACAGAATTTTCAACAATTACCGGAGCACCCGCCGTTGTTCCTCCCGATCCCGCTATATGCTGCAACTTCATTCCGTTATGAGTTCCCACAACTGTTGTTGCATCACAATTATCAAAGGTTGCAGAAGCCACAATTACAGGGAATTCGCTTGGGTTGATGTTTCCTAAAGCCGCCACAATTGCATCAACATCACTCTGAGATGCTATAGGGTTTTTAGCTAATGCTACCGCATTATCAAATGTAACCTTTGCACTTCCGCTTAAGCCAACTCTTGTAAATTTGTCAAGTTCTGCACGAAGCGAAGCCTTATTTGCTATAGGCGATGTTCCGTCCTCTGATGTATAAGTTACAACATTTACATTATCAAGATATAATGTATCGGTAACCGAACCTTTGCCTATCCAAAATCTGAATTGATTAATTGTTTCAGCTGTAGTTTCTTTCCACGCAAGAGGTTCTTCGGATAAATCTGCAACAAGTTCATCATTTGCATAAATTCCAACAACTGTTTTTGCATCAAGGTCTACACGAACTCTGATATTATTAAATACCTTATTTGTTCCCGATGCTATTGTTGCATGTGTTGTAGTATTATTACCGATAAGCTGTCCTAATGCATTTAAGTTCAGAATATAAAGACCACCACCAAAATCAAATGTTACACCGGTGGTCTTATTCTCAAGCTTAATATCATACGAAAATTCTGCATATGAATTTTCCGAAGCATTCACTCCTATAGCAATAGGTTCATCTAACGTAAATACCATACGCTGCAAATTCCCCGGACTGCTCTGAGCATATTTTAGCATTGCTCCATAATAAGGTATAGGATTTTCAACAATTACCGGAGCACCATCCTTTGTCTTTCCGGCTTCCGGTTTGTGTTCCAATGCCATTCCGTTATGAGTTCCCTCAGCTGATGTTACAGCGTCAAAATCAGCTTTTGCGTAATTGGCATCTATATTCTGAGCAAATCCGCTCATTGTGCCAAACGTTCCCAGCAACATAGATAACGCCATCAACATTGCTATACTTTTGTTAAATAGTTTTTTCATATTTTTCTCTCCTTTTATATTTTTTATTCTCAAAAGCCCTTTCTTCTCTTTGGACTTGAAAATACCTTTAAATCTTTATCGTAATAAAGATTTATATCAGACATTGCATATCATTGCGGATGATATGCATACACAGTAACCGGTACAGAAAATCCTTCTTCTGTTCTGAGCATCAGCATACCGTTTCCTTCATCAAACTCGTAGCCTGTAAGGTCTACTTTAATCTTAACCTTAATATCACTGTTTGGAACAAGTTCTCCTGTAACAGGTGATAAAATTTCAAACCATGTATAATCTTTATTCTTATCAAGCTTATACTTCTGCCCCTGAGGCACATCTCCGACATGAAAAGTTATTGTTGCACTACCGCCGTCTGCAATATCTACTCTGTATTTATCAGCCCACATATCAATTGGTCTGTTTGGCAGCATCTTAAAGGCATTCCCCTTCTCAAACGCACCAATATCAGGCATTCCGTCAGTTACATAATGCTCACTAAAGCCATCAAGCCACTCGCCTGAGTTTAACCCCGGATGATTGTCAGTCAGATTAAAATCATATATACTCTTATTCTCAAACTTAGGTAACGCATCATTTTTAGTAAATAAAATATTGTGTTCAAGATTTTCAGTCTTCGAACCCCATTTCGGAGTTCCGATAATTAAATTATAATTAATATCAAATCGCTCTATATCATTATTTGTCCCTGTAGTACCGACTGCTGTCTGCGTACCGTCTGCAGCATTAACGAAATTGTTTTTCATTTCCGTAGGCCATACACCGCTACTATTATAAGCACCTCTCCTGTCATTATCCATGGTGTTATTAAACATAAACACCTTACCTGCATACCCGTCAGGTCCTGTTCCACCCATTTTAATCGCAGTTCCTCCTACGGCACGGTCAGCATCAGCATTCAGCTCAGTTCCAAGATTTGTTATAAGATTATTAAAAAGATATGCTGGCCCAACCGTTGTTTTCGCAGTAGATATTCCACAAAGAGCCTGTTCCATTCTGTTTTCGTAAACTCTGGTATTCACCATAGGACCATCAAGCTCCATTATATCATCCTGAGTGCCGTAGAACATATTACCATATATATCAGAATTTTTTCTCACGCTCGACTCCGTTAAATTTGAATTTAAAAATCCCTCAATACAGTCATTAAATCTGTGCTTGTCACTTCCTATAATATCATTATATCTTATAACAATTCCGCCCCTTGCACCCACGAAAATTCCGGAAGAACCACACGGATGATTATTTGTACCATCCGGTCTCCGCCAAGGATTTGTTCTCATATTTGCATCATGAATATAACATCGCTCAATTAAAATATCCTCAATCCCATTCATAAGATTTATACCACCCATAAGGTTTCCTACATAACCATTTACAAAATACAAGCCCAGGTACGGGTCATAAACACCGTCGCCAGGTCCCCAGTCTGAAATATCGCAGTTTCTTATGTGAATATTTGTAGAAGTGTTTACTATACTGATACCGTTTTTCCATCCGCCTAAAATCACCGCATTTTCAAATACAAGGTAATGACATTCTGAAATATAAACTGCTTCCATATCATTAAGACTTGCATCAATTGTCTGTCCTTCACAGTCAATCTTTATCCATCCGTCTTCAGTTCCGCTAATATTTTGAAGCTGAAGAGGTCCTTTACCGGCATATATTTCAGACAATTTAATCGTCTTTGCAATTGGTACATCAGTTGTTTTGGTTTTTACCGTTGTCAACTTCTGATTTATAGCATTTCCTGTTTCGTCATAAAGGACTGCTTTTATCTCATACTCTGTTCCTTCTTCAAGCTTTACAATACTTCCGCGGAATTGTCCTGTCTTTGTATCATTTTGAGGTTTATGAGCTTTTTTCCATCCTTCGTCTCCTACCTTGCGATATTCAACCTTACAGCTTTTTACAGTCCCAAGCTCATAATCTATGTAATAGCTCATATTCTCAAATGTACTCTCTGCTAAAAGCTCACCGCTTGTATTGATTCCGGCATCGGTTTTAAATTCTTCTACGGTTTGCTCTCTATAAAACCCTTCTACACAGTCAAGATTTCTGGCAATAAACAAATCTTCTTTACCTTTGTCTATTATGCTTACCATTACATCAAAAGGAATTGTTTTTGCATCAAAATCATCTCTTATATCCGCACGTCTTGTATAGAATGCGCCATCTTTATAATAAGGCTTTGGACACTCAACCCATGTATCTGCATACCATAAAAATCCCCAGCCTACTGCTGAAACCTTATAGTCATAACCACCTGTACTTAAGTCCTTGAAGCTGTCAAACCAGTTCTGTTTGCCTACCCCCTCTCTATCCTCATCATTTTGTCTTACAAAGACACGAATTTTTACATCAGGGTTATCATAAGGAATCTTAAGATTAATATCCCTTTTAAGATTCTTAAGTCCTATTATTTCACCCTCTTTTGCTTCCCTCGCATTTTCTTCATAAGGATCAAATATGTAAAGGCAATTCATAACCTCATCATATTCCCAATCAAAACCAAAGGCTGTTTTGAAAATGCTTAAAGGAACCATATATGTACCGCCTACCGGCTTTGGAAGCATACCCATCGACATCCGTTTACCATTAACTATCGCCATTTTGGAATCAGGATGAAATTTTACATAATTTCTGCCACGGGATAACATTATGTATCCGTCTTTTTCGGTCCGTTCAAGTCCTAATCCCTTATCCATATTAGTAAATGGCAAAGTCAACACTCCATCGACAAATTCAACAGGAGCATCAGTTCTGTTTCTTACTCCGTTTACCCATATTCTTGTACTTTTTAGTGCCGCTTCTCTTGCATTTTCAAGAAAGCTGTCAGGCTTTACAGGCTCACCCGGCAATGCTCCTTTGCCTATCGGTGTGTACCATGTCTGATTCGTTAAAATAATACAGTCAATATACTGACCTGCCACATTACCCTGAACATCCAAAGTATGCCAGCCCTCGTCAAGATTAAAGGTTTTCATATTACGCCATGTCCATGTTACTGATGGGACTGCATTACTGTTTGCATAGCCTGTATTGTCTATACCGAACCAACTTGATTTCTGAACAGGATTAAGATACCTTAACCAGAAATTATATTTCCCCTTTTTATTTATTTTGAACTTAAAACTAAGACCTATCTCTTCTCTTGATTTCGGTGCTGCTGATGTCTTTTCGTCAGAATAAAAGAACTTTCCGCCTGCCGCATCACTGTCTGTTACTACTGTTGAGGTTTCAGGATTAAACTTACCGTTTTCTGCCTCAAAAAGATATGTGCCCAAAGCGGTTTCTTTTACTTCCGGCAAATCAAGCGTTTCAGCCTCCGGATTTGCCGGAAGAAAATCTCCTGATAAATCTACTGCCTCACTCCTGGTTTTATACTTTATAACAACCTTGTCTACCATATGCCCCGGTCTTTCACTTCTTATATAAACCTTGTAGCTTCCGAAAGCGTTTCCATACCATACACGTATCGGCTCAATGGTATTATAGTTGGTTGTATACATAGGCTCTCCGTCCATATTATCAAAATATATGTATGAAAGATTCGATTCCACATCCACCGCCTTATGATATGCATACAAAACCATGTCTACAACCGGCTTATCAAAGCGTATGTCCATCACAGCCACAGCATCTGCGACTG
Organism: Clostridia bacterium; assembly: GCA_045637525.1. GTDB lineage: Bacteria > Bacillota > Clostridia > UBA1381 > UBA1381 > JAZTZP01. The sequence goes on from JAZTZP010000159.1 coordinate 100,170, forward strand.
TACTTTTAAGCACCTTACCACCTGATGCTTCATTGTCGTCTTCCACAGTGAATCCGTTTGAGTATGTAAAGTTCTCTGCCTCATATTCAATTACACATTCTGTGGGGTCATTGTCTGCATTAGACAATGCATCATAATAGCCATTTGCCGCTATTCCACCTGAGGCAAACATACAGACTGACATTACAGCAGCTAATATTTTTTTCATGAAACTCATCTCCTTTTAAATTTTTCTTATACAAATATAATTAATTTTCTTATAAAATTGTTTTTAATGACAATTGATAAATTGTTTTCCACATAATGTTTTCATATATAATCACCCACCTGTTTTTCTTAAAATTATATACATTTTTCATCTTGCATTTATATTATATCACATTTTTTTCATAATACAAGTAGATTTTTTTCGAAAAACTATTGAAATATTTAGAATATTGTTGTATAATATATATATTATAATAAAAAAGGAATGAAAAAAATGGAATATATCTTACAAATCGATAAAGGTAATTTATTTAACTTTAAGCACGCTTTTGACTATATTTCCGACAGAAGACAGTTTCATATGCATTATCACCCATATCCTGAAATATATCTGTGCGTCAGCGGTGCAGCTGAATTTTACTTAGAGGGAGCTGTTTATAAGCTTGACCCTTATGACATAATACTTGTACCTGCATATATGATTCATCAACCCTATCCACGGCTTAATATACAGTTTGAACGGTATTTTCTTAATATTTATCCCGAATTTTATGACTATATGAAATGCGAAGAATACAAAAATATATTCACGCCTTCAGATAATTTTATGTATAAAATTCCAAACCGTATTGTTAAAAAAACAAATTATGTCAAAGTCTTAAACGATATCCGCACCTATTCGGATAATTTTAAAAATATGGATAAACCCGTTATCAACTATAAAATAGGCGAACTGCTCCATATATTATATTCTATCGAAAATTACGAAACTTTCAACACTCAAAATCCGGTAATACAAGAAATAATTGACTATATAGATAAAAACTTCAAAACCATAACAAATTTAGATGAAATCGCATCACATTTTAACTATACAAAAAGCCATCTCTGTTTTATATTTAAAAAAGGAACAGGTTTAACTATTGCAAATTACATCACTTCAAAACGAATTGAAGCTGTAAAACTTGATTTTTCAAAAGGAAAAAGCCTCTCATCTGCATGCATTAATGCCGGCTTCGGCAACTACGGAAATTTTTTGTATAATTACAAAAAAATTTTTGGAAAATCTCCCCGGGAGGATTTGCAATAAAATCCACTAAATCCTCATTTTTTAAATTGCACTGATTCATAATACTTAAGGCAAATGTGTTACAAAAGATATAAATTAAACAAAATATAAGAATTAATTTCTTTGACTAATTATACTACACAAAAAAAGCAGTTGAATTAAATCAGCTGCTTTTTTTGTGTTAACCGATATTTAATTATTCGCCTTTGCTTTCAAGATAGTTATTGATATCTGCAATAAGCTTATCTGCATCAGCGCCGTGAACCTGACAAGCCATTTCAATTGATTCACCGCTTGCTGACGGACAGCCTAAGCAGTGCATACCAATTTCAAAGAAAAACTTTGCCGTTCCTGCATCCATGTTTAAAACATCCAGGATTATCATATCTTTTGTTACTTTCATTTTTTACTACCTCCGGGTTTTATTATTTATTAAACAACTCTTCAAAGAGTTCTTTATCAATTGTTTCATGCTCAAGCAAAGCTTCAGCTATTACGTTAAGTGTATTTTTATATTCCTCAAGAATTGATAAGGTCTTTTCATACTGCTTTGTAATAATTGTTTTTACTTCCTTATCAATCTCGGCAGCTGTCGCCTCTGAATAGTTCTTTGAGTGCCCGAAATCTCTTCCGATAAACACCTCGCCACCCTCATCATACGATACAGGTCCGATATTCTCGCTCATTCCATATTTTGCAACCATCTGACGAACTATACTTGTAGCTCTTTCAATATCGTTTGAAGCGCCTGTTGAAATATCATCCATAACCAAAGCTTCAGCAGCACGTCCTCCAAGCAGTACGATTATTCTGTCAAGCATTTCCTTCTTAGATGAATACATTCTGTCTTCATTGGGGAAATACATTGTAAATCCACCGGCCGTACCTCTTGGTATTATAGAAATCTGACTCACAACAGCCGTTTTATCAAGAAGCTTTGCAAGAATTGCGTGTCCTGCCTCGTGATATGCCGTAAGCTTCTTTTCTTCGTCGGTTATTACTCTTGATCGTTTTTCAGTACCCATCATAACCTTTAAATTAGCGTCATCAATATCTTCTTTGGTAATCTGAATATGCTCACGCCGCGCCGCAAAAATAGCCGCTTCATTCATAAGGTTTTCAAGATCCGCTCCCGAATAACCGGCCGTTGATTTTGCAATTATATCAAGCTTTACATCATCAGCAAGCGGTTTATTTTTTGAGTGAACAGCTAAAATTTCTTCACGCCCGTTTACATCAGGAAGATTAACAACAATCTGACGGTCAAATCTTCCCGGACGGAGCAATGCCGGATCTAATATATCAGGTCGGTTTGTTGCCGCCATTATAATTATACCTTCATTTTCTCCAAAGCCGTCCATCTCAACCAGAAGCTGATTAAGCGTTTGTTCACGTTCATCATGTCCGCCGCCCATTCCTGCGCCTCTTTTTCTTCCGACCGCATCTATCTCGTCGATAAAGATTATACACGGACGTGATTTCTTTGCCTGTTCAAACAAGTCTCTCACACGAGAAGCTCCGACGCCGACATATAATTCAACAAAATCAGAACCGCTTATTGTAAAAAACGGTACACCGGCTTCTCCGGCAACAGCACGTGCAAGCAACGTCTTACCGGTTCCCGGTGGTCCTACAAGCAATACACCTTTAGGTATTCTTGCACCAAGTGCTATAAATTTATGCGGATTTTTCAAAAACTCAACTATTTCTTCAAGCTCCGCCTTTTCTTCCTTTGCACCGGCAACATCACCGAAAACAGCCTTTTTCTTACTGTCTACCTCAAGCTTTGCATGATTTTTGGTAAACGGATTGTTTCTTCCGTCACGACGTAAAAATATTGATATAAAAACCAACAGGAAAATTATCGGTACAACCACGCTTATTATATTAAGAACAGAAAACTTCGGGTTGTTTGCTCTTACAACAATTTCTTTATATTCAACCTGATTTGACAACTCCTCGCCGGCTTCTTGCCAGAGCCAGTCTTTTGACGGAATGTCAATCCGATACCGACTGCCGTCTTTTAATGTAACAGTAGCAGTATCATCGCCGAGAACCAATTCGGATACGCTCTCATTCTTAATCTGATTAACTAAGTCCGAATATCCGAATTCATGTCCTGCAAGCCTTGAATTCTGAATATACATTGATATAAAAAATATCAGTATTGCAAGCAAAACCCATACGCCTGTTCCTTTGTTCACCTTACCGTTCAAATAAATACCTCCTCAGATGCGTTTTCAAAAACAAATGAAACGCCGCTATTATCTAAATACCGCCTGTCCCTGCGAATATCTCCAACCGTTAATATATCATCTTTGTATCGTATTATCGGCATCTTCGCACGTGCACTCACCGGTATTTTCATATCTATAAAAAAGTCCTTAAGCTTCTTCTTTCCCGTCATACCTTCAGGATAAAACACATCACCGTTTTTCCGATTGGTAACAAACACTTCACTAACATCCTCAAGCTTAAACCCATTCCGGGAACTGATCATAGTAATATACACTCCCGCTTCTTCTATAAAAACCTTTTCATTCAGCCTTATTTTATAACAAAAATCCGACTGGCTTTTTTTCTTTTCAATTTTAAACACATCATACTCAACTTCAGCACAAATATTGTTTAAAAGATCAGCCGATTTTCCTGTTTTACCCGACTTAATAAGCCCGAATGCAGTATCAACATGAGTAAAGCTTATGTTTTCACTTTTTTTATTTACACTTTCAATCATATATCTGATAACGCATCTTAAAACCGCATTCGGCAATCCGTTTGCATATGCTATGCTTATGCTATTGTTTTTTACGTGGTTATCATATATCTCTTTAGAATAATCTCTTATAAAATCTTCTGACTCTGTTGCGATCTGAGCCAACCTTGAGAGTGTATCAGTAAAATTTGAATTATATTCTTTCTCAATATGAGGTATTGTAACCAATCGCAGTTTATTTCTTGTATATTGTTCAGAAAAATTTGTCTCATCATTATAATACAAAATATTTTCTCTCTCACAAAACTCCTCAATCTCCGCTCTTGTCACATCAAGTAAAGGGCGTATTATATTGTCATGCTCATAACGTATTCCGCCAAGCCCCTGCATACCGCTTCCCCGTATAAGATGAAGCATCACAGTTTCCGCATTATCGTTTTTGTGATGTGCAGTAGCTAATCTTGTTGCACCTGTTTTGTTCATCACTTCGGCAAAAAAATTGTATCTTACTTCTCTGCCGGCCTGTTCCTCAGATACTTTCCGTGTTTCGGAAATTTTTTTAACATCATATTCGCCGACAAATACCGGAACGGAATTTTCCTCACAAAACCGCTTAACATACTCAGCTTCTGTATATGCAGCCGATCTTAACATATGATTAATATGAGCCGCTGCGACTTCAATATCATACTTTTTTCTTAAGTGAATCAGGATATATAAAAGTGCCATAGAATCAGCACCTCCCGATACACCGACAAGTATCTTTTCACCACGATTTATAAGCTTATGATTATTTATCGTCTTTATTACTTTCCTGTCCATTTTCCTGAGCAGTATACTCCACATTAACAAATTTAGTATACATTCCCTTCCAGCCAAGCTTAAAAGTTCCGGTTTCACCGCTTCTGTGCTTAGCTATTATACATTCGGCAAGACCTCTGTCCTGCGAATCTTTATTGTAGTATTCATCTCTGTACAAAAACATAACCATATCGGCGTCCTGCTCTATTGCGCCCGATTCTCTCAGATCCGAAAGCATAGGTCGTTTGTCGCTTCGGCTTTCGCTTGCACGAGACAGCTGTGACAAAGCAATTACAGGCACATCAAGCTCTTTTGCAAGAATTTTAAGCGAACGTGATATATCCGATATTTCCTGCTGTCGGTTATCGGTATGTTTACCGGACTGCATAAGCTGTAAATAGTCTATCACAACAAGTGCAAGTCCTTTTGTCTGCTTTAAGCGGCGGCATTTTGCACGTATTTCCGACACAGTTATCGTCGAAGTATCATCAATATACATTGATGCGGTGTGCACATCATTTAATACATTGCAAATACTGAGCCAATCCTCAGGATCAAGCTCACCTGTACGCATTTTCGTTGACTCCACCCACGCCTGACTGCACAGTATTCTGTTTACAATCTGAACCTTAGGCATTTCCAGATTGAATATAGCAACAGTTTTATTATCATTAATCGCAACATGTTCCGCAATATTTACTGCAAAGCTTGATTTACCCATACCCGGTCTTCCGGCTATCAGTATAAGCTCTCCGCCATGAAAACCGCCCGTACGGTTATTAAGCTCGTTAAAACCGGTCGGTAAACCGTTCATTTTCCCGTCTGATTCAAAGTTCTCAACCAAAGCACGATACGTTTCCATTATAACATCTTTTATCGGAACAATATCACTCTTCTCGCCTGAAGATGCGACATCAAATATCAGCTGTTCGGCACGTTCTAAAATTGCATTTGTCTCATCGTTTCCGTGATATGCCATTTCACGTATAGCTTCAACAGCAGTAATCAGCTTTCTTAAAACCGCCTTTGATTTTATTATTTCCGAATAATACACCACGTGCTTTGTTGTAGGCACCATAGCGGCGGCGGCCGCCAGATACGGAACACCGCCTACTTTATCAAGCTTTTCGTATTGAGTCAAACGATTTGTCACCGTTACAAAATCTATCGGCTCATTTTCGTTGAATAAATCAATTATCGCCGTATATATCTCACGATTTGCCGCATTGTAAAAATCCTCGGGTTTTACTATCTCAGCAGAAGCTGCCACACTTTGGGCATTAGATAATGCACTTCCGATAACGCATTGTTCAGCTTCCATACTATACGGCATTTCTCTTTCAAAATTTACCGGTTGTTCCAAAGCAAGCACCTCCCTCATAAACTTTTAATCTTAATTATTCAGATACAACTTCAACCTTTAATTTTGCTGAAACACCGGTATATATCTTAATGTCAACCTCTTTAACGCCGAGCGTTTTTATACCGTCTTTTAAATCAAACTTTTTCTTATCAATTTTAATATGATGCTGGAATTTTAAAGCCTCCGCAACATCCATTGATGTTATAGAACCGAAAAGCTTTCCGTTTGCACCGGCTTTTGCTTTAAGTACAACCGTAATCTCCTTCATTTTCTCGGCTAAAGCCTGTGCTTCTTCAAGTTCTTTCTGTCTGTGGAATTCAGCACTCGCAGCCTTACCTTCCATAACGTTTATGTTGGATTTGGTTGCTTCCTGTGCAAGACCTCTCGGCAAAAGATAATTTCTGCCGTATCCGTCAGATACCTCTATCATCTGACCTTTCTTACCTTGCCCTTTAACATCCTGAGTCAAAATAACCTTCAATATACTCATTCCTTCCCTGAATTATTTTCTGTTTCCTTATCATATGCCAACACCGCTTTTCTGAGCATTTCTTTAGCAGTCTCCATATCCGCTGTGCGAAGCTGTGCTCCTGCAACGGTCTGATGACCACCTCCGCCAAGCGATTCAAGAATAAGCTGTACATTCAATTCACCGAACGACCTTCCGCTTACCCCTATTCCCGTTTCATACGGATAAAGTACAAACGATGCCTGAGCTCCGTCAACGTTGAGCATCTCATCCGCCGCCTGTGCCGCAACGGTTCTGATATTATCAATATTTTCACTGCATACCGCCAATGTAACGTTATCCGTTATGTGCTCAAGCGACTCAACTATTTTTGATTTTAATACATATTCATCCTTATCAATGCTGAACATTTTCTTAACAGCAACAGTATCTATGCCGTTTCGTTTAAGATATGAAGCCGCCTCAAAAGTTCTTACACCTGTCTTTAAAAGGAAGTTCTTAGTATCCATAAGTATTCCCATATAAAGACTCTGTGCTTCTATATCGTTTACTCCCGCACCGTTTCCTATATACTGCAAAAGCTCTGTAACCATTTCACAGGTTGACGATGCAAAAGGCTCGTTATATATAAGTGAGCACGGAGAAATGTAGTCCGTAGACCTTCTGTGATGGTCAATTACAACGACCTTTTCAGTCTTGTCAAGCAGTTCAGCACACGGCAACAACGACCGTCTGACAGTATCCACAACAATTATCAATGTATTTGAATCAACAATTTCACGTGCCTGCTCAATATCAGCAAACAAACCTGCATACTCATCTTTTTCAGATATAAAATTATATAAACGCTTTACAGCAAGCGGATTATCCATAAGTATATACGGAGTTTTACCAATCTTTTTAGTAATTCTCTGTAAACCCATAGCCGCACCGAAACAGTCATAATCCATATTGGAGTGTCCCATTATAAGAACAGTATCAACACCACTGATAAAATCTTTAAGCGCCATAGCCACAGCACGTGTCTTCAAACGATTACTCTTTTCATATTCGTTATTCTTCGCCCCAAAGAAACGGTATTGAGTCTCGTCCTTTACAGAGGCCTGATCGCCGCCACGTCCTACAGCCATCTCAAGTGCATTCCGGGCACTCATTTCATTTTCCGTAACGTTGCCGCCCGCTCCAACTCCCATGCTTATGCTGAGAGGAATCTGAGCTTCTTCGCCGATCGAACGTACTTTTTCAAGGATGCTGAATTTATCTTCAATATACTCATTAAGATGCTTATGTTCAAAAAGCGCAAGGTATCGGTCGCGGTCCGTCTTTTTGAGAACACCGCCGGATTTATTAATCCATTCATTCAGTTCCTTTGCAATACTGTATAAAATATCCTGCGATTTTGAATCATCCATTTTCTGAATAATATATTCATAGTTATCAATGTTAATAATCGCAACATCTGTCTTCTCGTCATTATACAGTCTGTTTATTCTTTCCTCACTCGTTTTATCCGTGAAGAAAAGATAAATAAAATAATTTTCATTACCGTTTTCATCCGAGTGTCTTACAAAACGACCTCTTACGTTATATATTTTGTCATTAAAATACATATCACGGTTTATTGTACCCTTTGCTTTTAAAATATATCCCCACTTAAGTGAAGGTATAATATCCTCAATGGTATGACCTACAAAATTATCACGTCCTGCAAGCTCTGAAAATTCGTTGTTATACCACAAAATATTTCCGTCCACCTGCATTATAGCCATAGGCAACGGAAAAAGCTGAAGCACATCTGTCGTATAATCTGCTCGCCCGTCATCTGCAACCATATCTATTATCTTATTCACAGAGCTGTCAAGTCTGCTGTGCATATACGCATTATATACAAAAAACAAAGCACCAATCACAAGCTCTGCAATGCCAAAGTGCAAGTCGTTCATTAAAACAGAACGTGCACCAATCGCAATCATTATAATGCCAAGCACGCATGAAATTTTCATAACTGTGCGATTAGCATATCCATAGTGTTTTTTAACTGACATATTATGCCTTTCCTGAATCTAATTCATATCACCGCGAATTTATATACCGTTTCAGCTCGGACATATCCGAAAACTGAACCTCAAGCTCATGATTATTTTCAACAGCCATCCTTGTAAGTCCTGAAATCTTATCATCAACATCTTTGAATGAAATGCCCACACGCCTTGCAAGTATGTAATCCATTGCAATAATAGTTGCTATCCGTTCCGTAACCTCTTCAAAGCTGTCTGTTTCGTTATACTCCGACAAGCTCTTATAAAGATTTGCCACCTCTGCAAGGACCTCGCTTTTTATTGTGTCCACCGCTCTTAAATTCGCTGAAATGTTTAAAGTTGCTTCCATTATTTTTTCCTCCTTAAAATGTAATTACCGTTGACTTTCGTCAAACTGATGCCTAAAAAATTATAATGGTCATTTTATTTTATCATATTTTTTACAATTAGTCAACACTTCTCGGGGAATTTTTCCTTTTTTAATAATAATCATCATTAATGACGGATTTACAAGAATATTTTTTAACAAATCAAACAATAAAAGTCTGTATTTTCGCCTGTTTTCCTTTATATTTCCCGGGCAAAACACCTGAATATTTCTTGAAAATTCTGCCGAAATATGCCATATTCCCGTCCCGTAAATTTCAGCAATCTCCGACCTGATATTTATTAACGAACTTCCGCTCTTTGTTTATCACAAAAGCAGATAACTCTACTTCGCAAAAAAAGCTGAAGTAAAACGGCGGATAAATCCGTTTTGCTTCAGCTTTAAAATTTATTCGTCGAGCTTTAATACCGACATAAACGCCTCCTGCGGAACCTCTACCGTTCCTACCTGACGCATTCTCTTTTTACCTTCCTTCTGTTTCTCAAGAAGCTTTTTCTTTCTTGTTATGTCACCGCCGTAGCATTTTGCAAGCACGTCTTTACGGAGTGCCCGTACAGTTTCTCTTGCTATAATCTTACCTCCGATTGCTGCCTGTATCGGCACTTCAAACAGCTGTCTCGGTATAGATTCTTTAAGCTTTTCGGTCATTTTTCTTCCTCTCGTATACGCCTTTTCACGATGTATTATAAAAGAAAGTGCGTCAACCATTTCACCGTTTAAAAGAATATCCATCTTAACAAGCTCCGAACGTCTGTAATCGGTAAGCTCATAGTCAAATGATGCATAGCCCTTTGTTCTCGACTTTAATGCGTCAAAGAAGTCGTATATAATCTCATTAAGAGGCATTTCGTAGAAAATCTGTGCCCTTGTTTCATCCATATACTTCATGTCTTTGAAAATACCGCGTCGTTCCTGACAAAGCTCCATAACATTACCTACATAATCAACAGGAACCATTATATCAGCATTAACCATAGGTTCCTCCATATATGCAATCTCAACCGCCGGCGGAAGATTTGTGGGGTTGTCACACCACATCATTTCGCCATTCGTCTTAAACACCTTGTATATAACACTCGGTGCAGTTGTCACGAGGTCTAAATTATACTCACGCTCCAAACGCTCCTGAATAATCTCCATGTGCAGGAGACCTAAAAATCCGCATCTGAAGCCAAAACCTAAAGCAACAGATGTTTCAGGCTCAAACATGAGTGCCGCATCGTTTAACTGAAGCTTTAAAAGCGCCTCTTTCAAATCTTCATAATGTGCACCGTCTGCCGGATAAATTCCGCAGTAAACCATCGGATTTACCTTTTTATATCCCGGAAGCGGCTCTTTTGCCGGATTTGACGTAATAGTAACGGTATCACCAACCTGAGTATCCTGAATATTCTTTATACTCGCCGCTATATAGCCGACATCACCGGCGGAAAGACTGTCTGCCGGAATAAGCCCGGACGGATGCATAACCCCTACTTCAACCACATCAAACTCAGCCTTAGTCTGCATCATTCGTATACGCTGACCGGCACGAAGTGTACCTTCTTTAACACGAACATAGACTATTACACCTCTGTAACTGTCGTAATACGAATCAAAAATCAAGGCCTTCAGCGGTGCTGATACATCGCCATCCGGAGCCGGCACTTTATCAACAATTTCAGTAAGCACCTGTTCAACATTCAGTCCGGTTTTTGCCGAAACTCTCGGTGCATCTTCTGCCGGTATTCCGATTATATCTTCAATCTCTTTTATAACATATTCGGGATTTGCACTCGGAAGATCTATTTTATTAATAACCGGTACAACCTCAAGATTATGGTCAATCGCAAGATACGTATTTGCAAGAGTCTGTGCCTCAATTCCCTGGGAAGCGTCAACTATAAGTATCGCACCCTCGCAAGCCGCAAGACTTCTTGAAACCTCGTAGTTAAAGTCAACGTGCCCCGGCGTATCAATAAGGTTAAGAGTATATATCTCTCCGTCATCAGCCTTGTATTTAAGTGTTACAGCATGAGCTTTTATCGTTATTCCGCGCTCACGCTCAAGATCCATATTATCAAGAAGCTGTTCCTCCATATCACGCTCATGAACTTCGCCTGTCAGCTCAAGCAATCTGTCGGCAAGGGTAGACTTTCCGTGATCTATATGCGCTATAATACAAAAATTCCTGATTTTTTCCTGTTTTGACATATTGTTTGCGAAGCCGCAGCCGGAGCTGTGGCTTCATTCTCCTTTTTAGATTTCTATATCTGTTTTATCGCTGTCAAACGGTATAAAAGCTTTTTCGTTCTTTGTTATTGTGATATTATAGGTCTTTCCTCTGAACTTTCTTGTTATCTTTGCAGGAAGCATTTCCTCAGAAAGACACGGATTAATCTCAATACCGTCCCATTTAGCTTTTATACCCATCATATACTGTGTAACAGCAACATACATCCATGCGGCAGTACCTGTAAGCCAGCTTACGTTTGCAAGCCCGAACTTATCGCTCTCAGGGCCGAAGATATTTGAAGCATATACATACGGCTCTGCCTTATATCTCCATTCACCTGCAGTACGTTGTGCAATCATCGGCAACAGCTGATGATAATATTTATAAGCCCTGTCAGCATTTCCGAGCATACACTCTGCAATAATTGCCCATGTATTTGCGTGACAGAACACACTTCCGTTTTCTCCACAGCCCTTATTATAGTATGTGAGCGGATCTTCTGCTGACGGATAATCCTTCATAGACGGATGAATTTTCTTTACTCCGAGATCAGTATCAAGATACTTATTCACAGCATCCATCGCCTTTCTCTGCTTATCAGCATCGCCCATACCGCTTATAACAGACCAGCTCTGAGAATTAAGCCATATCTTTGCCTGCGGCTCTTTTTCAGAACCAATGTATGTTCCGTTGTCGGTAATACATCTTATAAACCATTCACCGTCCCATGCAACCTCATTTATAAGCTTTTTCTGTGCCTCAAATATATCAAGATACTTCTTGCCGTCTTCATTTTTAAGCTCAGCCATCTCAGCCATCATCGGCAATACTGTACCAAACTGCATCGAAGTCCAGATACTCTCACCCTTTCCTTCACGGCATACTTTATAAAGCATGTCGTTCCAGTCTGATGACAGCATAAGCGGGAATCCGTTTACACCGAGATTTGCCATACAAAAGTCAATCGACTTCTTAATATGGTTCCATACAGTATCACTGCCGCCGTCATAATATTCAACAACTTCATCAAGATAATCAAGCTTTCCTTCTTCTATCACTATGTTATATGCCGCCATTACAAGCCAGAGGTGGTTATCTGAATGTATTCTCGTTACAGGCTCCCAACCTTCGTTAGGGAAACAGTAGTGATTACAATGACCATCCTGATACTGCTGTGTAAACAATAAATTAAGCTTATCTTTAGCCCTTCTTGTATCAAAAGGAACCATAGATAAAATATCCTGTGCCGTATCTCTTACTCCAACGCCTCTGAAAGTACCTGTTGCATAATAGCTTATATTTCTTGAGAACTGGAAGTTTCTCTCCGCCTGATACGGATTCCAGATGTTTATCATAGTCTCGGCATCCTTATCCGGTATCTCACACTGAAATTTTGAAAGATGCTCTTCCCAGTGCTCAGCGAGTCTTTTAAATGACTTTTCAATAAATCCCTTTTCACAGCAGTTTGCTACGCTGTTTTTAATATCAGCCTCTGTCATTGCAGTACCGAGGAAAATATTAACTTCTTTTTCTTCCCCTGCTTTTAACTCTAAATCAATCTGGAATGCAAAGCACGGGTCACCGCCGTAAAGTGTCGAGTTTGTACAGCTGCCCTTTTCAACATTCTGCGGATTTTCTTCGCTTCTGTAAGAGCCTACAAATTCATCTCTGTCGCAATCATATGAAGTAATTTTCGCATCGGTTGCAAAATATACAAGCGGAGTTTCATCCGGCTTCGGCTGCATCTCCACGCCGTATTTATATACTAAAACATCACCCATATTATATGCAGAAAGCTGATGTTTATTATAGCATTGCCATTGAAGCTCACGCATAAACTCCATCATTCCGAGTTCTACATACGGGAAAATCGTAATCTTTTTATCAGAATCAGACTTTAATTTCAAGTTCCAGATAAGTGCGTTTTCATACTCACCGACAAAATAAGTTGCAACAGCACTTACACCGTTTTTCTCAGCCTCAAAACGGGTATAACCCATTCCGTGAGTGCTCTGCCATTTTTCAGGCTTCGACTTTGTCGGTTCATTTGTAGGACACCAGAAATCAGCACCATCTTTTATATATGTATAAAAACCGCTTCTGTCAGTCGGCAAATGGAAGAATCTGTAATGATTAATTCTCCATATCTGCGGACTTTTATAAAAAGCCACACCGCCCCCTGCCTGGCTCATCATTGTGGTAAATGTACCATTAGACATATAGTTCATCCATGGAGTAGGCGTATTATATTTTTCAAATGTAATTTCTTTCCTGTCATTGTTAAACTTATACATAATTATCACTCCTGAAAATTTTATTATAAAGCCTCAGCTATAAGTTTAGCCATTTCCTTAGTACCTGCTTTCTTCATTCCGTCAGACATAATGTCCGTTGTACGGTATCCGGCTTCTAAAACCTTATCAACAGCTGCATTTATAGCCTTTGATTCTTCAACCAGACCGAATGACATCTCAAGCATCATAGCAGCAGAAAGAATTGTTGCAATCGGGTTTGCAATATCCATACCGGCAATATCAGGAGCAGAACCGTGTATAGGCTCATACATACCGCATTTTGTAGCGCCGAGCGATGCCGACGGAAGCATACCGATAGATCCCGCGATAGCACTTGAAAGGTCGGATAAAATATCACCGAAAATATTGCTCGTAACAATTACATCAAACTGAGCCGGATTTATAGCAAGCTGCATTGCCGCATTATCCACATACATATGAGAAAGCTCAACCTCAGGATAATCCTTGCTCATTTCGGTAACAGTCGCACGCCAGAGTCTTGAAGATTCCAAAACATTAGCCTTATCAACGCTCACAAGCTTTTTGTCTCTGAGCATTGCCGTCTCAAACGCAATTTTTGCAATACGCTTAACCTCTTCTACCGAATACTTCTCTTCATCAGAAGCCCAGGAATTATCTTCAGCCCTTCTGCGCTCGCCAAAGTATATACCGCCCGTAAGCTCACGAACAACCATAACATCAAGTCCGTTTTGGAGCTTTGATTCCTTAAGCGGAGATGCATCCTTTAACTGTGGCTTTAAAATAGACGGTCTTAAGTTTGAATAAAGGCCAAGAGCCTTTCTGATTCCGAGAAGACCTTTTTCAGGTCTGTTTGCAGGCGGCTCATTATCCCACTTCGGACCACCTACCGCACCGAGAAGCACGCTGTCTGATTTTTTACAGATTTCAACGGTTTCATCCGGAAGACAAACGCCTGTCCTGTCTATTGCGGCTCCCCCCATATAAACAGTTTCAAAATTAAACGTGTGGTTATATTTTTTTGCAACCGCATTAAGTACGGTAACGGCACCATCTACTATTTCAGGGCCTATCCCATCTCCGGGAATTAATGCTATATTAAATTCTGACATTTTATTTATCTCCTTTTATATACTGTATGAGGCCACCTGCATTAATAATCTCCTGCATAAACGGAGGGAATGCCGCAGCTTTATAAGTCTTGTTCTTTGTAACATTTGTTATAATACCGCTGTCGAAATCTACTTCAACCTCGTTTCCGTCCTCAATATCCTCAGAAGCCTCAGGGCATTCAAGAATAGGAAGTCCGATATTTATTGAGTTGCGGAAGAAAATTCTTGCAAAATCCTTTGCAATTACGCATGAAATTCCGCTTGCCTTTATCGCAATCGGAGCGTGTTCTCTTGAAGAACCGCAACCGAAGTTTGCTCCGCCAACCATTATATCACCCGGCTTCACCTTATTAACAAAATCCTTGTCTATATCCTCCATACAATGAAGTGCAAGCTCCTTGTGATCTGTTGTATTAAGGTATCTTGCCGGAATAATTACATCTGTGTCAATATTATTTCCGTATTTAATTACTTTTCCTTTTGCATTCATAAGCCAAACCCTCCTTATTCTATCTCCGACGGAGCAGCAATTCTGCCGAGTATTGCTGATGCTGCTGCAACCTGCGGTGATGCAAGATAAATTTCACTGTTTATATGTCCCATTCTGCCGATAAAGTTTCTGTTTGTTGTTGCAACACACTTTTCACCGTCAGCAAGAATTCCCATATGTCCGCCGAGACACGGACCGCAAGTCGGGGTTGATATTACGCAGCCTGCCTCAATAAGGTCTGTTAAAATACCTTCTTTTAACGCATCGAGATAAATCTTCTGCGTTGCCGGAATAACTATTACTCTTACACCTTTTTTAACCTTGCGTCCCTTAAGAATTTTAGCCGCACCGCGAAGATCTGAAATTCTTCCGTTTGTACATGAACCGATAACAACCTGATCTATTTCAACTGTACCCCAGTTGTCCGGTGTTCTTGTATTTTCCGGCAAATGCGGGAATGAAACCGTATGCGGAACTTCTGATAAGTCAATATCAATAACCTGACAATACTCAGCATCCTCATCAGCCTTAAATACTGTATATTCCTTTGTCGAATGTTCTTTCATGTATTCAATTGTCAGCTCGTCCACTTCAAATATACCGTTCTTTGCACCGGCCTCTATTGCCATGTTTGCAATAGCAAACCTGTCGTCCATTGTAAGAGTGTACATTCCCTCGCCCGTAAACTCCATAGACTTATATAAAGCACCGTCAACACCAATCATACCAATTATATGTAAAATCAGATCCTTACCGCTTACATTTTCATTAAGCTTACCGGTAAGATTAAACTTTATAGCCTCAGGAACCTTAAACCAAGCCTTACCAGTTGCCATTCCGGCAGCCATATCAGTAGAACCGACGCCTGTTGAAAATGCGCCTAAAGCTCCGTATGTACATGTATGCGAATCTGCTCCAATTACAACATCACCTGCAACAACAAGTCCTTTTTCAGGCAGAAGAGCGTGTTCAATACCCATTTCTCCAACCTCAAAGTAATTTAAAATATCCTGTTCCTTTGCGAAAGTTCTTACAGTCTTTGCCTGTTGTGCCGATTTTATGTCTTTGTTCGGTGTAAAGTGGTCAGGAACAAGTGCTATCTTTGTTTTATCGAAAACACATTTACATCCAACCTTCTCAAACTCACCTATTGCAACAGGAGACGTTATATCATTTCCAAGCACAAGACTTAAGTCAGTCATAATAAGCTCGCCTGCTTTTACACTTTCTGCGCCGGCAGCACGTGCAAGAATTTTTTGCGTCATTGTCATTGCCATTTTCTATTTCCTCCTAAATGTTTTTAAAAAGACTTATAGCAGTCTATTATATATTATACTACTTTTTCCGTTATTTGTAAAGACATTTTTCAAAAATTTTTATTGTTTTTTCTTCCGGCATTAAAACCACATAAAAAAACCGTTGATTTATGTCGTTTTTTTAAAATCAGCGTCATGTTTTATATATTAATAACCCTTTTTGTTTCTTCTTTGGAATATTATGTATACTTTCGACAACGTTATCCGACAGTTTATTTTCAGGAAATGATGTATAATTATAGCAGTAAAGGATATGAATAATATGACAATTTATATTGATATGTACTTTTTCGTAAACCTTGCCGCCGACCTGGTAATCTTGTACACAACTTCGGTATTGCTTGGTATTAAAATAAAGAAATTACGGCTTTTTATCACGTCTTTTTCAGCCGCGTTATATTCGGTTGCAGCATTTTTTTGCACTGTACTGTCAAATAAAATCGTTGCAGGCGTCTTTTCGGGCGTGATTATATTTGCACTGTTCGGGAAATGCCGCAGAGGCGAGTTTTTAAAAAGAATGTTTGCATTTTTTTCGGTTTGTATTATCACCTCGGGCATTTGTTCTTTTTTTGCCAAAAAGAGCGGACTGATGGTAGTATATACCGATGTTATATTCTTCCCGGCTGATGATCTGGTCTTTTTTATTGCACTCACAGCCGTGTTTGTCACAACTAAAATATTAAAACACAATTTTAAAAAGCAAAAACTGTATCACAGGATTTATCTTAAAAGCGGCACGAAAAAGATTAACACAACAGCCTACTACGATACAGGAAACAGACTGACCGATCCGAAAAGCCGGCTGCCTGTTATAATAATAACGCAAAAAATAGCCGATGAATTATCAGAAGATGTGTTTATTCCTTTGGAATTTACAACTGTATCGGACCGTCATACACTTATGTCCATACCGATAGATGAAGTATATTTTTATGATGAAAACACATCCGTAAAAAACGTTTTAGGCGGCATAATGCTTCCCGATGATAAGGAGTTTAAAGTATTGCTGAACACCAAAGTTCACCCGTGAACTAAAAACCCGGCATAAAAATAAAGGAAAGGACTGATTAAAATGCTTACATTTCTGAAAAAAATCAGAAACAAACTAATGTGTTTTTTTGAAATAGAAGCAGAAAATGAAATTTTTTACATCGGTGGGACCGATACACTCCCTCCGCCCCTTGAAAAAGAGGAAGAAGATGAACTGTTAACACAGCTTAAAAACGGTGATGAAAACATACGCACAATACTTATCGAACGCAACCTACGGCTTGTAGTATATATAGCAAGAAAATTTGAAAATACAGGAATTTATGTCGAAGATCTCGTCTCAATCGGCACAATAGGCCTTATTAAGGCAATAAACACCTTTGATCCTTATAAAAACATAAAGCTTGCGACATATGCCTCAAGATGTATTGAAAACGAAATACTGATGTATATGAGAAAAAACGCAAACAGACGCTCTGAAATTTCCATAGACGAACCGTTAAATGTCGACTGGGACGGAAACGAGCTTCTGCTCTCCGATATACTCGGAACAGACAATGATGTAATATCACGTGATATAGAAGACCAGGTAGACAGAAAGCTTCTGTCGATTGCTCTCATGCGACTGCCGGAGCGAGAACGGCGTATTATGGAACTGCGTTTCGGACTCGGTTCATGCGAAGAAAAAACTCAGAAAGAAGTAGCAGACCTACTCGGTATATCACAGTCATATATATCAAGACTTGAGAAAAAAATAATCAGCCGTTTAAAAAAAGAAATTTCCAAAATGAGTTAGTATAACCTATAAATCTCAGGCAAATAATAAATTTGAAATATTTCAGGTTAATCATAAATGCTTTAATGTACATACGTTTTAAAAATAAATAATGCTTTAAAACGTATTCTGAATTTTTACGGAGGAAACATTATGATTAACAAGGTTGAAATATGCGGAGTAAACACTTCAAAACTCCCCACCCTGTCCAAACAGGAAAAGGATGCGCTTTTACAGAAAATAAAATCAGGCGATAAAAATGCCCGTGAGGAATTTGTAAAAGGGAACCTTCGTCTTGTGCTCAGTGTTATACAACGCTTCGCCAGTCGTGGCGAAAATCCGGATGACTTATTTCAGGTTGGCTGTATAGGACTTATAAAAGCAATTGATAACTTTGATTTAACGCAAAACGTTCAGTTCTCAACATATGCCGTACCGATGATAATAGGCGAAATCCGTCGGTATTTAAGAGACAACAACGTAATAAGAGTAAGCCGTTCCTTAAAAGATATTGCATACAAAGCACTGCGTGTTCGTGAAAAGCTGGTTAATCAGAACGCAAAAGAGCCCACAATCGAGGAAATAGCAAAACATCTTGATCTCCCAAAAGAAAACGTTGTTTTTGCACTTGACGCAATATCAGCCCCGATTTCACTTTTCGAGCCGGTCTACCACGACGGCGGCGAAGCAATATATGTAATGGATCAGGTAAAGGACGAAAAAAACACAGATGAAAGCTGGTTAGAAAACATTGCTATAAATGAAGCAATGAAACACCTCGGCGAACGAGAAAAGCACATTTTAAACCTGAGATTTTTCCAGGGTCGCACCCAGATGGAGGTAGCCGCAGAAATAGGAATAAGCCAGGCTCAGGTATCAAGACTCGAAAAATCCGCACTAAAACAAATGCGAAAATATATATAAAAACTAAAAGCAGAGCATATTTGTTACTATGTTACAATTACACAGCTTAACAAATATGCTCTGTTTTTTATCTTTTGACGAAGTTGCTCACGTGCCGAAATGACTTCTTTTCTTTATATCGCCTTTTGTTATCTTAAATTTCACCAACTTATATCGGATATATCAAATACATCCCCATTTTTAATATCTGTTTCAGCCATTTATTCTATATAAATTTATATATTTACAAATCTGACAACACTATAGCGACACGTTCAGCCAACTTATCTTTTGTTTTAGGATGTATATCATTATTCTCACATACATCTGAGCTAATAACAGTTATTACATTTTTTCGCATCCACTGAACTCTAAACTGAGCATCTTGAATCATTGACCATGCATCAGGATTTTCACACCGGCAATAGTCTGCTATTTGAACAATTACAAATGGTAACTCCTCATTTTTTAAATCACTTCGCCATGTATCAATCAATGCACAAACTTCTTTAACTATTATTGAAAATACTTTTTTGCAATCCATAACAACCACGCAGTTGCTCCGGTAGAATATGCACAGCTTGACCTGCCGAAGTTATCTGTATCGGTTCCGAAATAATAATTTGAAAGATATGTAGGAATTTGTATATCATTTTCATTGTTATTCTTCGGCAAAACAGCAGATATTGTTTTAATTGCTTCATCAAAATCACCGGCAACACAATCCGAATATGCTTTAAACATATTACCGTGCATATAAACAGCTCCGTTTTCAGTTGTTCCCGGATATTTTACACTTATCTTCCCCCATGTTTCATTATAGTCAGAAAACGCCGGATACAACAGCCTGTATCCATATTCGGTCCAAAGAGTTTTAAGAGTATTCTTTATTATACTTAGTCTCTCATCACCACAGACTCCCGAGATAACAGCCCATGTCTGAGTATTCAAAAACAAGCTTGCTTCTTTATCATTTTTACAGCCAAACGCATTACCGTTGTCATCATAACCTGCTATATATCTGTCGCAATCCCAGCAATACTTATTTATATTTTCGGTTAATTCTTCTGCGATTGGCATTAACTCGTCATCGTTTGAAATCTCTGATAATCGTTTTATTGCATAAACCAGCGCCATTGTATTCCATACAGACTCTCCCCGTCCAAGTCTTCCCGGACCATTCATCGGATCAGTCCAGTCTCCGTCTTTCATCAGGCAAAGACCGTGTTCACCGCGCTCAGAATACATATACTTAACTGCATTTTTTAAATGTTCAAGAATACTGTCTTCTTTTTCACTTTTAAAATATTTTTCCGTTTCGTATAGTTTTTCAGGCATTTTTCCCTGTTCTATTATTTCCGTCACGCAAATAACAAGCCAAATCGGAGCATCACTGTGATTTAACAGACAAAGACCGGTATCCGGTGACAAATCTGTCATATACCATTGCTTTAAATATCCGTTTTCGTGTTGACGTCTTAATACTTTCATCGCATATTCATACGCTGTTTTTGCATCAATCGTTGAATATCCGAGTGCATCCTGAAGCTGATTTCTTACAGGACAGTAAACCCCTCCTCTGTTATGTCTTAAAAGATACACCATCTGCTTTTTTTGCCAGTAGTTCACCATATATTCCAAATGCTTATTATCATTTTTTATATAAAAGCAGTCAAGATAATCATTCCACTTATTTTCCGCTTTCTCTAATTCCTCATCAAAATCAGGAAATTGCATAGAATATATATCAGCTTCTGTCATTTCATTACCTATTACATATGAAATACTCTTTTTGTCTGTAATTTTCACCTTATGACAAAATGCCGCAACAGCATCCTCGTATTCACATATTTTTTCAGTGCCTGCCCCATTTTTCACCATATCCGGAATATCAAAAGGATTATCTCCTCCCCTGAACCTGTGTTTGTTGCATTCAAAACTGTCACACTCCTCCGATGCTTTCGCATAAGAATACCGTATTCCGTTTTTTGCACCGTCATATTCGCTGAATTTTATGTAGTATGGGAAACAATATTTCACAAAACTCTGTTTGTCTTTGTTATACCAACATTTTAAGCCCTGATGCGGTATATCGGCAAAAGAAAAACACGCATAAATCTCTGTTTCTGCTTCAGTTTTTGTTTTATTCACTACTTCAATCTGCCATAGTTCTCTTGCACCACTCTCAGGCACAAAAACTGTTATCTGTGTTGTAAAGTCCCCAAAATCCTCACAAACCACAGTTTTATGAATGTAATGCTCGCATACATAGCTTATTCCTGTGCCTCTGCACAGTGAATATGTTTTTCCGTCTCTTTTTATATAAAATTCCTTTTCATCTGCCATCACCGGTCTTCTCTTATAATCGCAAACAGCGTAGCTTGCTCCGCAAAGCCTCTGTGACGTCTCCATAAAATATTCATCGTTAAATAATAAGTTCTTCCACGGTGTCGGAGTTTTTATATTATTAATTTTATAAACTTTACCGTCACTGCAAAAATTACCATAATTCATTTGTTTTTCCTCCCTATTTTATCTTTATATTCATTGAATGTTTTTAAGGTTATATCATAAGCATTTTCAGGTCTCATTTCAAATATGATGGGAGCCTTATTTACTCTGTCTGTTGACCAACACTTGAAAAGTGATGCGTAACTTATCAGATATCCATATATATCCTTTATTGGCATGTGATTTTCAAAAACACCATCTTTGTAATTTACCTGATGAATATGGTACCCGACAATGTATTCACCAAGCATGGAAAACCAGGTGCTGATTGGATATTTCTGACTATATGGAGCATTGTTACGTGCATGCCCTATATCAAAATTTATACCTACCCTATGTCTGCAACTGTTCCCGAGTACGTACATAAACTTCATACACTCTTCCGGAATATATCCAAAACGCCTGCCGTCATCTGCATTGTCGTTTGAAGTCATGTGCATATTCTCTACACCCACAACAATGTCATATGAAATCTCATTAAAACTATCTCCAAGATATCTACATATTCTTTCAAGAATTTCAGGTGCTTCGTTGATTTCTCTTACAGAGACCTGTGGGACATGCTGAGTCACCCGGTCTGCCCTGAGCCTTATAACTGTCTCTATGAGCTTATTAAAATTTTCATTTACCAAAACCTTATCATTTTCCCAACAAATCTCAGGCAAATGAATTGACAGATTTTCTCCACCGGCGTCACGCCATTTTTTTATTGCATCTTTTAATTCATCTGTATCAACATCAACACAGTTTGGACGAAGCTCCAGACATTTCAATTTATTTTTTATTGCAAATTCTATTTGCTTAATCGGATTGTAGCATGATATACCGAAATAGTTATACATATCTGTCGGAACAGGTGAAAAATAATATGATTTACTCAATTCTTTTGTGTCTGTATCATAATATGTAATACAAGGATTTTCCCCAATAGCCTTATCCGGATCCATTGCCTGTAAACCGATAGAATTTGCATCCGATGCCGAACTATGCAGATGTCCATAAAACAACATTGTATTCTTATGAGTTTCTCTCCACTTTAATAGTTTCTTATAGCTTTCTTCATCGTGATTTTCCGGTGGATGATGCATAAATGCAATGCTATTATCATCTGCCGTATCAAGCTCATTGAATTGCTCATCAGATATTGTTGTATCACAGTCATTAATTGCAAAAACAGAAATATCATTTATAATACTTTTGCATTTCGACGCTTTTTTTCTTATAGCATCTTTACTCTTTGCATCCCGCAAATCCGAATTGCCCGGAATATATAAAAACAAAATGCCTGTATCATACATTGACTTAACAAAATAATCATATACTTCTTCGTTTCCGTCACTGGTCACATCTCCAACATATGCA
Organism: Clostridia bacterium; assembly: GCA_045637525.1. GTDB lineage: Bacteria > Bacillota > Clostridia > UBA1381 > UBA1381 > JAZTZP01. The sequence continues at coordinate 123,169 of JAZTZP010000159.1, forward strand.
ATACAATGAGGCTGTTTCTTTTGAATATCTGCAATTGCCCAATTTAACACATCATATTGCAAAGCATTCTTGTCAAAAGACAAATGCAAATCACACATAAAACATATTTTCAAGTCATAATTCTCCTTAAAGTGAATTTATCTGTTTATCAATTCCCCAAACATATTCTGTACAGGGAAAAATACTGCACTTTTCATTCTGCCTGCAAGTACAGTATTGAAAAAATTCCCACCGACAAGGTCAAGTATAAAGCATTTATCATCTATCTATCCCCTTTAGTGAATATGCGAGCCACCATTAACATCAATTACAGCACCGGTTACGTATCTTGCCTCATCACTTGCAAGATACACCGCTGCAGCACTGACATCATCAGGATTTCCAAGACCCAGCGGTATCGATTTTTCTAATGCTTCTATTTCATCATCCGTATGTACTGCATGCGTAAAATCCGTAAATATGACTCCCGGCGCAATACAGTTCACTGTTATTCCGTAAGGTGATGCTGTTCTTGCCAAAGTCTTTGACAACGCAAGCACACCACTTTTTGATGCTGCATAGTGTACATGACCGAACAATGCACCTCTCTCGCCAGCTTGTGATGATATAGAAATTATTCGACCATAGCTCTGCTCTCTCATTATTTCCATAGCATATTTAGAACACAAAAACGCACTATCCAGATTAACATCCATTATGCGCTTCCAATCTGAAAATTCCATTTCAAATATATCTTTAGACTGACTGATTCCGGCATTATTTACCAAAATATCTAATTTGCCAAATGTATCTTTTACAAATTGAAACATATCCTTTACCTGCTGCTCGTTTGTAACATCTGCTCCGAAAACCTCGCACCTTCTGCCAAGGGCACGTATTTGTTCAGCTGTTTCATTTGCAAGAGCATTACCCGACAAATAATTGATAATAATATCTGCACCTTGCTTCGCAAATGCAATTGCAATACCTCTTCCTATTCCACGTGATGCACCCGTTATTAAAGCTACTTTCCCTGTTAAATCAAACATACTTTTACCCCTTAAAAATCTCATTTTTTATCAGATTAATATTAAAATATTCTATTTTGCAAAATAGCAAACTTCACATTTATCTGTATCCGTGCAAAATTCAAAATCTATTATATTACAACTCTGTACTTTCGAATTTCTTCCCGGTGTCTCATATTTATCCTGCAAAATTGTAATTTTCCCTTCATTGTAAAATTCAACTGTTCCAATTACATTTCCGTCCTTAATTATACTTACACTTTTTTCATCGTTCTTTTTAACGTCAAAATGAGTTATTATTCTTTCGTTTACTGTATTTGAATCACCTATAAATTCAAACTCATCTTGAATCATCAATCCGGCTTCAGATAACTGTGCAGTGCGTACAACCTTTTTTAAACCGGTCTTTTCTTTATTATAAGCATCTGCAAAAGAAATCTCTATACCATCACCATTATCTGCAAATTTTTCCGAAAAGTGTTCCCTCCCGGGACATTGCTCTTCACCATTTATAACAGGGACGGAATGACCAAATGACCTTGCATTGATATACTCATATCTACGTTCAGAAAAATACTGTTTTGTATATAGCGGACAACCCAATTCATCTATCAGAATATTATCATCTTTAATATACATATATGAGCCTATATCGTTATGATTATGCGGTTCGTCATTATGTCCGCCTTTTATCACAAGCGTATTATTACTTCTTCGTTTTATTGCCCATTCTGCCTCCGTGAAAAATATATTCTTCTCTTTTACATTATTTGACAACAGTTCAGGGTTAAACCATTCAAAGCTTCTGACCGCCGAACAGCATCTTGCTGTACTTGTCATAAGACTTTCGAAATTCGACATTTCCGGAATTTTAACATCAAAAAGCTCCGCCAGCCTGCATACAATGCCAAAAGGCATATTCATATGATTTCCGCAATCTGCAAATCTGATAACAATATTATTTCCCAAACAAGACACAACAGGAAATTCACTTAGTTTTTTCATCTTTTCCTTATCAGCCATTATATCTTCGCCCATTCTCTGCTTAAAAAGTTCTGCGAAGCTTACATACAGACTCATTGCATATTCCCAGTATGCTATTCCTTCAAGACAAACACCATCGTCGGTACAAGATGAGAGGAAATTATTACAGCTGTTTATCGCTCTGTCTGTAATCTTTCTTAATCTTTTTTCGTCTTCTATCAAATACAGAGCTGCCATACCTACTGCACCGCCGCATACCGCCGCCCAGTTGTTATTTGATTCTTCCCACCAATACCGGTTATTTTCAAACGGAACTATAACTCTTCTAAAAACCTCATCAATACACCTTTCTTTTACCTGTTCCTGCAGAAGATGACCGCAAAGAGACAGAGCTTCTGCAATCGCCTGTGCCGTCTCAGCAGCAAATAAATCTACTGCATATGGTCTTTTTTTGTTATCACAATCACTTAAATGCTGCGAAGTCAAATGTGCCGGGATCGCCCATGCATATTCATCACATATCGCCCAAAGAATATCTTCTAACTCATATATATCCTCCTGCTTCATTTCAAGCCACACCTTCAGAATAAAAGTCAGAAGTCTTCTTCTTTGTTTATAGTATACTACCTGGTATTTTTCACGGTCACCTGTTTCAACAAATAATTTAAACAGAGAAAACTTAAGAGTTTCTATCGAAGTTCCCTTAAACTCTTGATAATTATTGTCAAGTTCTTCTAAATATTTCTTTGCTAAAAAATGTTCCTTATTTGCAAAAAAACTATCAGCTTTAAACTTATTATCAAAAATATACATTTTCTTTTCCTTTCATTTATTGGAACAAATTACAGATAAATCTTTTGGTTCCGTTCATCGTATTGTCTCTTAATTCCGGCAATTATTTTTTCATATTCCATCCTTTAGAAATTATTTCAAATCATAAATATAAATCTTCTGACCGTTTTCCCAAACATACAAATATCCGTTGTTTATGAGCATTGAAATATCTTCATTTATTCCGTATGTCTTCTGAATTATTTCACCGTTCTTATAAATGGTACTCTTTTCAGGATTAACATTGTATTCGCTGTCGTTATATACAGCGCTTAAGCTGTCGCCTGTAAATGCAGCGCTGATCTGCTGATTAAGCCCCGAAAGATTTGATGGTATAAACCCTAAATACTCCTTATTCATTCCGGAACTGATATTTAAAAGACTGTGTATCTTTATCTTTCCGCCGTTTGATACGTAAAGGAAATTATTATCGGCATAATGTGCCGTTCCGAAATCAGGAACACTTCCTATATTGACAAGTGTGTTTTTCGCCTCATCGAATTTAAAAATTCTCACTGAGCCGTAATAACTGCACGCGATAAATATATACTCGTCATTCGAGAAAATTTCACCGTTGTTGCTGTTTATTCCTAAACCGCTTATTTGAGGTATCTCATCCGAAATTTCCGAAACATCATATATTCCAACATTCTGATTTCCGTAACCCTTCGTCTGTGCATAATAAATGTAAAGCCTTTCATCCTTTACAGTCATCGAACGAATAGTATAATATATTCCCAAGCTGTGGATTTCCTTTTTAATATTACCAATAACAGAATCTGTTTTCTTATCATAAACATCAACCGAAGTTCCGTTTACCTTAAAGTAATAATTATTGCTCTCGGCATATACACGTTCAGACGGACGAAGTGCAATTTTACTTATAATTTCCGGATAATTAAAATCTCCGGCATCCGCTGAAAAACAACCATTTTCAGATTTACTTAAATCAAATACAACCTCATGACTGCCGTCTTTATCATACGGAAATTCCGTATAAGCACGAAGCTCACTATCCGATACGTCAAAGGTCTTAACTCCAAAACCCGACAAATCGGCACATCCTTTTAATTCTGCAGAATTTGCATTTTCGGTTTCTGTAACAGTAATATTAAACGGAACATTCGCATCATGTAAGAGCTCTTTTATACTTTTAGTTCTCGCAGTTGAATTTTCATTTATGATAATCTCAGTGTCAGATGACATTTCCTGAGTTACCCTGAAGGCATGAGAATATGTTCCGTCATCAGCCGGAGTTATCTTTTTTACGTAATACATATTTTTTCTGTTATCCGATGCTATCATAACATACACATCGCTCTTTGACTCACCGTTTATTTCAAAAAGATATTTTCCGCCCTCTTCGGTGCTGATGCTTATCCCATCTTCATGAGCTTTCACCGTATTGGTAAGCTCTGTTTCATAGTATGAGCCTGCAATATTCATTTTCACAGTATAAGCTTGCTCTTTATCAAGATTTGTCTCAAAGCTGTAACTGCCGCTTTCATCCGCCGTAACAACTTTTACAAACACAGGCTCGCCATTATCTGCATTTGCAATCCAAAGACTAACATCTTTTCCTGCAGCATTAACATCTGTGCCCTCAATTACCACATTAATTTTCCCGGCGGTATTCAAATCATAACAGCTTATAACTCCGTCCTTTTCAACGAAAACTCCGTTATCATAAACCTTTACGCCGCTCCCCGTAATATCAGCAAAAACAGCTTTTTCGGTTAAGCCGTTTTCAGATAAATTATATAATATCATCCCACTTCCGCTGACAGAATATAATATACCGTTGTAAAAATATATATTCTGACCTTTGTCGCATGAAAGAGTACTTAATTTATTAAAATTACCGTCAAAAAGCGAATATATTCCCTTAGTGTCGGTTTCGCTGTAAACAACAAATTTACCGTCAGCATATACAGCCTGTTTAATAATTCCGTCCACAGTCAATTTTTCATCTGTAAATGATTTATTTGCCGGATTATAAACACCAAGCTCAGACTCCGACTCAGAAATTAAAACCTTGTCTTCAAAAGTCAGCATAACGCCTTTTGCCACATCGGTCAAAATGCTGTCATACGGCTCATCATAATATAAACAGTCATTATTTATAAGATGAGAATATTCCGGCTCTATACCCGAATTTCTTATAATCTCACGGGCTTCATCAGGGAAATTGCCATTTTCGCAGATTATCTGGCTGAGTATATTCTCGCTTGCACCTGCTGAATTTGAGGTAGTAGAATAATTATGCTCGGCATATGAAGTATCGCCAACGCCTACATACCAGCCGTTTTTCTCAAATTCCGAATTATCTATTACATTATTATAAATATAATAAAACTCACTTCCCTCATCGCAGTATATAACCTTGCCGCCGCTTCCGTCTTTTAAATAATTGTATGACACCGTATTCATATTATCGGCATCACAGTTTGTCGCACCGAGGAAATAAATTGCACCGCCGTCACCAAGCATTTGCATAAAATCATGAATATAATTATAGCTTATGTCTATCCCCTCAAGATTGGTACGTGCATGCGTCGCCCATCCCCAACCGAAATGTATTCCGCTGTATGGAGTGTTATAAATTTCGTTATGTAAAACGCTGACGTCTTTAATCCACACGCCGGATATTGCAGTCGCTCCGTAGTATTCTTTTCCGACATCATGTATGCTGTTGTTTTTTATAAGAATATTTTCCGCAATCTCTGTATTGTCATTTGTGTAGTGACTTCCCTCCCAGTCGCCAATGCTTATAGCACGGCTTGAAAAATCATAAAAATGATTTCCGGTAATATTAATATCCTTTGCAGTTCTTCTAATCGACAGCCCGTCGCCGCCCATGTTTGAAAAAACGCAGTTTTTAAACTCAATATTATCTGCATTTTCTATATTCACAGCCGCCGCCGGTACTTCAGGGTAAAGATTTTGTGAATCACAAAACTGCTCTGTATTGGGCCTCCGCCAAGTAGTATACTTAAACTCAATACCGTCAAAAACAATATTTTCCGCATGATTCATAGGATTATCTCCGCCTATGTTTACAAGCTCTTCCAAAACAGGCGAAATAACCTCACATTGATTTATATCCGTATTTTCCTCAGGAATATAATATACATATCCGTCTTTTACAAAAAATTCACCCGGCTCATCCAAAAGCTCATATGCGTTTTCATAATATAAAACTCCTGCCGGCATTTTATAATCCACATCATTAATATCAGCCCATTTATCAAGCGTAACGAATACCGTTCCGTCACCATTATCGGTAATATCAGTCGGATGACTTCTCCTTGAAACCCAGTTTCTCGCAAATACAAATTCAACATTTTTAAAATCCGAATAGCTTAAAAACTCTGTGTTTTCGCAGGTGAAGCCTGATTCTCCGCCGTCATTTACAAAACCTGTTACATCGCCTTCGCTTCTCGCTCTTGTTGCTCTTTCGCCGTCAACAAACAACTGCCTGTTGGTCGCCTCCGGCTCATATGCACGGTATATGCCTTTTTCACGGTCATGAATTTCCCAGTTTTCAACCTTTATACCGCCATGTATTACCGGCTTTTCTTCACCGTATGCTTTAAATATTATTCTGTGTCCGTTATATCCTCCGTCCTCTTCCGTAATCTCAATAGCTTTTTCAATATTATATTCTCCGCCGCTTATCCATACAGTTATATCACTATTTGCAAAGCGGTTATATTCTCTTACCTTACTTATCGCCTTTTCTATTGAAGCAAACGGTGCGTCCTCCGTTCCCGAAAAACTGTCACTACCGTTTTTTTCATCAACATAAATATTATATTCTATGTCAAAATCATTGTTTACAGCCGCAGTCGATGCTTTATACGGAGTCACACCCGTTTTCTCATCCCAGAAAAATGCCTTTATTTCTTCGCCATCATCTAAAGTCAGAGTATCGGTAGAAAACTCACCTTTTCCGCTTCCGGCTTCCGATAAAACATCTGCTTTTATAACATTTATAAGTCTGCCTGCATTATATTTTGCTAAAAACAAATTTCCCTTTATATCTCTGTCCGTATAATTTTCAATAGCCACCTTTGCATAGTAACTTACGCCACTCACGGCTATTCCTGTTTTATTTTCATTATTATATATATTAAGCTCTGATATATATGCCGGCATTATCTCAACAACGTCAATACCGCTTTGTCTGTTGCATATATAAAGAACATTATTTTCATATTTAAAATTATATCCTAAAACGGAATGTCCAACATCAAACATTGCCAAAGCCTGCATATTTTGAGGCTTTGATATATCAATCATCTGAACATTGCGGGTGTCCTGACAAGATGCAAATAAAATGTTATTTACAGAAAATAAATTTGTTACTCTTGTTCCGACATCGTTTTGTCTCGGAGAATACATTCCGCACACTTCTCCGTCTGTGTTGTTTTCAATATCATATGCCCATATTCCGTTACCATATGTTGCAGTTGTAGGCGTATTTGTTGAAATATATGCATACTTCCCGGAAACCGCAATATCAGAAATTGACAGCAGTATATCACCATATACCGGTCTGTTAAGCATTGTAACATATGCATTCGCCACACTTTTTTCGGCAATAACCATTGCCGCATCATACACACCTATGCTGTATGTATCATCTGAAACTGCAAAAATATATCCGTTGTCTGCAAAGAAAATTACCGGACTTAAATCCGAAATAACCCCCTCAAATTTAACATTGTCCGCTATATCAGAAAGATTATAAATATATACCGAATTATTTCTGTATACTAACAGATAGTTTTCGTATATATAAAATTTATTAACACTGATTTCAAACAAATACTTCTCTTCCGTATCGCCTGCTGTAAGTATATCAGCATCATAAAAACAAATTCGGTCCGCATACCCGACAATAAGATAATTATCATATACCGCCATAGACCTGATATTTGCAGATGATGAACTTTGAAAGCTCATCATCTGCGTATCAATATCATCTTTGGAATATACATACACCGTATTTGTATCGGCTGTGAAAATATAATTGCCGTATGTTTCAATCAGGCGCAAATCTGCCTGAATATTACTTTGCGAGGATTTCACTTCATAATCCACCCATGCATATGCATTTTCAAAAAGTAATGTGAAAATAACCATTACCGCGACAATTAATTTTTTCATTTATATATTCCTCCCAAAACTGTTTAATCTTTAGGCAATTGTAATGAAAAATCTTCGATTTTCTTCGTTAATTTTCAATTTTACACTTTCAATTTTCAATTGTAATTGTGTTTTACAAATACCTGTTGTTTAGTCTACATAATTCAGTTCCTGTAACTTCTCATATACTCTGTCTGCAAACAGCTTATATCCGTATGAGTTAAGATGAACATCGTCAGCTCTTAAAATCGCCGGAACGTTTCCTGCCGCAAGAGATGTCTTATCCTCGTCTGAAAGCGACGCTGTAAGACCAACACTCTCAATCGCTTCATCACTTACAAGCCATTCTCTCATGTTTATAAACTTTGCTCCGTATTTACTTTGCATTACAGGCTCGTAACTTTTTCTCTGGCTTGTTGTAAGACCTACAACAACATATCTGTCAGAATTAAGGTTTGCAATCATCTTATCTATTACGGTTATAAGTCCCTCAACATCAGAGTTTGGATATCCGCCGTTCTGACCGATAAAGATAATATTAATATCATCTCTTACACCGCTTGTCATACTTGCAGGTACTACTACAGAATCAGCCGCAGCAGTTACAGCCTCGCCGGCTTCACTTCTTGCGAAGTAGTATGTAGTACCGGACTTTGAAATTGTGCCTTCAACCCCATTTATTGTAACAGGGTTTAAGCCTTTCGCTCCTCTTGTATCATCACTCCGCAAAAGGTCTAATGCAAGGCCTAACTCTGACTTAATTTTAATTTCCGTCTTTTCAGTATCAGCCGGAATTGCCAAATCCTCTTCGAGGAGCATCTTAACTCCGCCCTGACGTGACGCTATTGTAACGGCTGTATCTCCGCCGATACCATAGTTACGAACTGTTTTTCCGGTAAGCTCAGAAAGTGCTGCCGGATATCTTACAGCCACTCCGCCTGTCACCTCTGACGGTGAGGCACCGCCTGCACCATATGTTAAACTATCGCCCCAGCAAACAATCTGCTCGCCCGCTTTAACAGACTTTTCCTCTAAAACAGGAACCATACTAACAGTGCTCTCCCATAAGAAGCCTTTTACGGTTACTGTACCCTCCGGAATATTATCGCTAAGTGTTACAACCACATCGTCGCCCGATGCCGTATAAACAACATCGCTGTCTATATCCTGCTTTTTAACGCTTATCAGTCTGTTGTCAGCATCGTAAAATGCTAAGAACTGTACATACTCCGAGCTTGTAACAGCCGCTACGTCCACGCCGTAATTACTGCTGTAAACAGTATCATATTTTGCAGTTACGCCGTTTTCTGTAAGCTTTGCACCAATGCTGTAAAGTCTTTCACTCTCGGCAACCGCTTCAATAAGAGTATTTGAAACCTCTTCGCCGGCTTTATTGATTCTTACATAATAATCAGATAAATTTCCTGTCGGCGGATTAAACTTAAACTTAAATTCGTAATCGCCATCTACATCAACAGTTGTTAAATCCACATATCCGATTTTTGTATTTTTGTCTCCCTTAGGGTAAATAAGCATAAGTGAAACCGTTTCTCCGTAATACTCACTTCCTATGTTGCCCTTAATATACACTCTGCTGTTATCAGCCTTTATTTTAGCGTCTGCAACAGGAAGTACGTTATCCGGATTTGTAATATCAATCACATTAGGATCTGCTATAATTTCAAGAACCGTGTTTGTAACATCCTCTCCTGCCTCATTTACTCTAAGAGTATATTTTTCAATCTCGGAATTACTTTTATCAAGAACTCTGAAATTAAATTCGTATGTTCCGTCAGCCGCAACCGTAGCTTTCTTAACATATTCAATATCCTTAACTTCATCATCTTCAAGTGCTAAAAGCATCATTGTAACAATACTTCCTGCTTTATCAGCACCAAGTTGACCTGTGATAGTCACTTCATTACTTACTTCCTCATAGCTTCCCGTAACACTTGCAAGTGCTGTTGAAATATTAGCAAAAACAATTGTTAAAGCTAAAAGTAGGCTAAATATTCTGCCTTTCATTTAAATCATTCCTTTCCTTTATTTTTCATAAACCTTTTTATCTATGCCGGCATTTTGCGCACACATCTGTTCATTGAAGCCTTCTTCAATAAGAACTGTATTAATGCCCTCATCCCCTGCATACTTATGCTCGTTATCTATCAGATTATTTTTGGATATAACAGTATTTGATGTTCCGTTACCAAGCTCAACACCAACATACGTGTTAATAACCTGATTATTCTCAACTATATGACCAAACGAACGAATCATATCATCTTTAATATAAGAAGATATGGTTATTCCGCTGTGTGTATAGAAATTCTCGCTTGATGAATTTCTTACGTCCTCGTTTTCATGAGCAAGATTTCCTCTCTTCGGGTCAAACTTTTCTCCAAGCTCTAAGCGGTTATTTCTGTATTCATTAAATATTGATGAATAATCGGGTTTATTGAGGTAATAACCGTCCTGACCGTGATTTGCACCGCCGCCGTCATTTCCTACTCCGATAGACAACATATATCCGTAACCGCCGTCACTATCTTTTCCGAGCTTATCACGGGTTATGATATTATTATCAACCGTCATATAATAAGTTAAGAAATTTACAGTTGTTCTAAGCGATGTACCAAATAAAATACCTGAACTGTCGGACGATATATTATTTGAAATGGTATAGTCAAAGCCTTTTGTATATACCATAAAAGCACCCTTTCTGGTATAAGCCTTACAGTCATTATGCACCCAGATATTTTTATATCCGCAGAACCAGTCTATTTCGTATCTTGAAGTTTCGTCCGGAATAACATCCCATTCTTTATCAATAACGAAATGACCGTCTGTTGTATTTGATACAACCTTACGAAGCTGTCCTGCTCCTCTTCCTCCGGTTATAATAAGAAACCAGTTTTTATGCTTGTTTTCCTTAAGCGCGGTTTGTTCCTTATCTGTAAGCGATAATTCCGTTGCCTCCGACACTGCACCTCTTACAACATTGCCCTGCCCCTTATTACCTGCGGTCCATTGAGTAAGAAAGCCTTCTCCGTCATTGTGCGAAACCGGGTATCTTGTACCGTAGTCACCAAGCACGGTGTTATTTGCAATGTAATTTCCCTCAGCCCACATATCGAAATATCTGTGTTCCATTGCAGGCCATGTCTTAACCATAGGACGAGGTCCTGTGTAAGTCGCAATATCTGTCCATCTCTGTTCTCTCTTTGTACCCGAATTAGAAGATTCAAGTGTGCAACCTTCAACCCATACTCTGTTTGCACCGCCGTCAAGTCCCGGACGCTGTTCGTTATAGACATAAGTATTAAAAACTCTTGTTCTTTGCGAACTGAGACCTAAAGACGTATGTGTTGCACTTGCATAACAGCTGTCTATTACCGAGTCACCTTTTGCATTTATTGTAGCGCAACCCCCGTCCACGGTATCAAGCCTGAGATTTTTGAGATAATATCCTCTTGAACTTGTCGAAATACCCTGACCGAGTCGAAACTGCTTGTATTTTGTGCCTAATTGAAGACATTTTACATATCCGCCTATTCTGTAGCCCCAGTCATCCTCCGGTCTTTCGTAATTATTAATCACCGCAAGGTTTAAAATTGCCACATTTGAATATGGTGCGGTAATCATAGAAATCGTTTCACCGTAAACAAATGTATGTGGTTTAAAGACTTCCCATGATTTTTCCGAATTATCATATTCAAATATAGTCTTATCATCTCCGTCGCCGTATAAAACTATATTGCCCGGAATGTCGATATGGCCTATACGATACGTACCTTCGGGGAAATATATAACACCGCCGCCGGTTTCGCCTACCATATTGAAAAACTCCTGAATCTTCTCAGTCTGGGAATTTTCCTTATCGTCTGCTATTCCAAAGTCTTTGGCATTGTATGTCTTTTTATAGTCGATATTATTAAGCCAATGAGCCTCTATACCAAACTGTTCTGAAAGCTTTTCATAGTTTTCGGTTCTCTCATTAATAGTAACCGGTACTCTTGTTATATCACTCTCAGCCCACACATCCGCCGCACCGTTTGAATACATTAAAGTATAAGTTGCATCCGTGCCGATATTTTCGGGAACCTTTAATTCAACCGAATACTCAGAAACCTTTGTTAGCTCCGCCGGATATTCTGCTCCGGTCTCAATATCTTTGAATTTAACCTTTGTATCCGTCGCGTCATCTGTTACAGGATTTAAATAATTTCTGCCGGACATACGAACCGTCTGACCGGGTACTGCAAATTCTTCCGGAATATTAATAATTTCCGTATTGTTTATATACATAGGTCGGCTTGTTCCGTTTTCGGTTATAACCCATGCGGCATATAAACCTTTCGGACAACTCTCCGGAATTCTGCCCTGAATTATGCTGTCACCGTTAGTCAATATTTCGAGTGCATAGCCGGCGTTTTCCACCGACGGCGCTGTGCCGTCGGTAATCGCCTGAATTTTTACGCCTTTTAACCCATCAAAATCCGCGCCGTTAATATTTATTGTTTCTCCCGGAAAAGCTTTATATGAATTCCATATAATTTTAGGTTCTAACCCTTCCGCAAAGCACACAGAGGCAGTTGAAAGAATAAACGCCAGAACTATTAACAGTTTTTTCATCCAAACTCCTCCTTTACTCCTTTATACAAAACATCATACTAAGATTTGCCCATGCAGTTTTAATAAACAGCTTATCACCCGGCTCAATATCTGCTCCTGTACCGAGAAATACCTTATGCTTATTCTTTTCAGATTTATCATAGATAACAACTGTGCGTGTATCTGAATGCGATATCGGATACTTAGTACCGTTTATGGAATACACAAGAATTCCCGAATACATCTTCTCAACAATTCCCATCTGGAAGTAGTGGTTATTTACATAGTTCATCACTGTGTCCCGGATTGTTGAACTGCTGGAACTTCCTCTTGTCATCGTCCATGTTTCATATGGGGTTACTCCTTCTATATGAAGTATTCTTATGTCAGAGATTTTGCCATACGCATTAAGCGCATACTGTATAAGAGCGCCCTCAGGCAGGTCTTTGAGCTTCATGCCGAGGTATTTATTTTCCTGAGTTGTGCCATCCTCATTTTTTATCTGAGGATAATATGCACCATCAGTATCGCAAACATTTTCATCCTCGGTTTCAAGCTCAATCTCTCCGCTTGAATCATAAGCTCTCATAACGAGAGAAACCTCGTCATCATCGTTTACTTTTAAAGTAACATCCTTGAATATACATATCGATGAACCGTCCTGAACATCCGAAATTGCCTCTTCTGTCGATGTATACATAACAATTACGTTCGGTACAGTATTCTCCTGCGCATCATACACGTTTATTCCGTTATAATTAGTATTATTCTGGAAATACTTTCCTGTCTGAATCGAAAACTTATCATCTCCGGCACTTTCCTCTGTCGGAATAATAAATACAGTTACCGATGAATTAATAAAGTATTTTCTGAAATCAAAACAGCTGAATGCTCCCGCTCTGAATGCTGAACGTGCACTGTAATAATCATAAGTAAACTCGCCCTCGGTATATCCCTTATAATTCTCGACCGCCGTCATATCAGCCGCAGTATTAATTTCGGTAATTTCGCCGTCTGCATTCTGTTTATATGTTATAAGCTGTCTTTTTGTTGAGTCCTCACTTCGCACAAGCGGAGAAGTACCCGCAACCGAATCTTCTACTAAAAGACCGTTTAAAACAACCTTTTCGTTTAAAACAGTATTCTGCATTTTTCCGAATTCATCAAATATCTTTATATAGCACTTTTCATCATCGGGAGAATAATAAATTCTCTCAAGCCATGCATACAAATCTCTTAAAACTCTTGCATTAACTTTTGCTACCTTGCCATTATAATCAAGATAAATAAGATTTGTTTTGCCCATTCCGGGTTCAACATATTCCATTGCAGTAAGCTTTTTCAAGTAGTAGTCGCTGTATTCATAGTATTTATCTTCTATTACTACTCCCTCTTCATCTGATGCTGCTACAATTCCGGTTATTTCAGTATCTGAAATATAAATCTTATAAAGAGTTTTATCCCTGCTCTTTTCAATCATTAATACATCGTCTGCAGTTATCTTTGAAAAATCAGCAGGTGCTCCGTTATAATAATAGAATACATCAACATCATATTCCTCTTCATCAAGGAAAATCTGTTCATCGGTGTCGCTTGTAATTGAAACCTTATTAGCATTGGTTCTGCTTACAACAAACACCTCTATGTCATGTACGAATACAATATCATATTCTGAGCTTCCGGCAGTCTTTAAAAACGAAATTCTTCCGTTTACATTTTTAAAATCGCTTTTTAAAAATGTCGGATCATATTTCCCGTTGTAAATAACGGTCATACTCTTTGGCAGATTTAAGCTTTTTTGCCTTGTATCGGTTTCAAATACAATAGTAGTTTCATTTGATGAAATATAATCTTCTGTATAAAATTCAACAAGCTCATTTCTGTCCGATGGTGTGTAGCTTACAAGCGTACATTCATCTTCCGTAACTCTTACATAGCAGTCTAATAGATAACCGAGATATTCCTCAATTCCGACTGCAGCGCATTGCATTACGGTATCACCAAGAACTATCCGACCGTTTCCAACACCTGACAAACTTGAAAGTCCCGTAATACCATTATCTGTAAGCTGACCGGAAACCGAGACTATATCAAGATTCTTTTTAAGAAATGTTTCTTCATTTCTTAATATCTCCTGATTCGGAAGATACGAAACTGTATTGGTAAATAAAGCATCATAAATAAGATCATATGCCATATGCCTTGTCATAACAGTTTTATCTAAAAGCTTTAATTCAAGACCAATGTATTTAAGAGCCTTTTTACCTCCGGTAATTCCGGCACCAAAGCTTTTTGCCATACTTTCAATACCAAGCATTCTGACAATCGCAATCAAAGCATGCTCATAAGTCAGTTCACCGTCCGGCGAAAAAACGCTCTCGCCGGTTCCGGTCATAACATACGCTCCGCCGACATCTGAAATGCCTTCAAAAAATTCATGCTCCTCAGGAACATCATCAAAGCTTATGTTATCCTTTACCGCCCAGTAATTTACTACGGGCGCAAGCATCGCCGCAAACTCACCTCTTGTGATTTTCTCATTTAAATCAAGTGTGTTATTGCTTTTAACCCCAAGAAATGTAAGAAGCGCTTCTTCATCAGAATCCTTTAAAACAGTCTGAGTTTCAGTTTTCGTTGCTTCCTCGGCAGAGGCAAACATCGATGACGCACTCGTAAATACACAAGCAATGCATAAAAGAGTGCAAATAAATTTTTTAATCATTTATATCATACCTCCGTCTAATAGTACACAAATAACCTTTGCCGCCATTGCCCTCGTCGCTTCGTCAAACGGCCTGAAAGTTCCGTCTTCAAATCCGGAAACCACTCCCATCCCGCTCAAAGCGCTTACGGCGTCTTTTGCATAATCGGCAATTTCCTCTGAATCGGTAAATGATAAGCTTGTTTCGCTATCGCTTTCGCCGATTGTTCTGTATAAAAGAACAACCATATCCTGTCTTGTGAGCTTATTTCCAGCTCCGAAAAGATTTTCGCTTATGCCTGAAACAATTCCGTTTGAAACTGCCGCTAAAACATAATCATAATACCAGTCATCAGATTGTACATCATCAAAATTCATTTCCGACTCTGCTTTTTGGAGCTTTGCCGCAACAACAAGCATTTTAACAAATTCAGCTCTCGATAAACTATCGTTCGGTCTGAACCTTCCGTCGCCGTCACCGCTTATTATTTCTTTTTCATAAAGCTTATTAACGTATTCTTCAGCCCATGAAGCTTCATTCATATCACTAAACACGCTCTCGGTTTCGGTTTCTTGTGGCTGAGTCGGTGCTGTTACGGTGTTCTGATAAGAGCCGCTCCCGCTGCTTTGAACTTTACCGCCGCCGGAAATCTGGCTCGAGACGCTTCCGCCTGTGCTGCCACCTCCGCCACCGCCTCCGCCGGTGCCGCCTGAACTGCTTCCGCCGCCTCCTGAACCTCTCTTCTCAGCTTCAATTGCGGCATCGATAGCAGCCTTTAATGCTTGGACAGTATCGAATTTTCTCTTTTCTATCATCTTTCTTACATTTGCAGACATAACCGGGAAATCAATTCCTACAAGATATTCCAAATCATCAAGCAGAGTCTGAACGCCGGTATAATCAGTAACAGTAAGCTGATTTAAAATTGCAGATGATCCTACAGCCTTTTTAACATCTTCAATTGTGTAAGCAGCAGTCTTAAACATATCAGTAAGAATCTGTTCTTTAACAGTAGAATTATCAATTATTTCAAAGGTTCTGTCATTAATTCCGAAAATTTCTTTCTTATCCTTTAAGTATTCATACTTATCCTGTAAATTGCTCAGTGAAATAATTTTCAGAAGAACCTCCGCAACAGGCTTTATCTCCTCAATCTTTGCCTTAACAGCTGTAAGCTTAGAGAGAGTATCCACCGGAATATCAGCGTCCTTATCCGCTCCTATTGCAACAGCCGCCGCAATAAGATTATCGCAGTTTACAACACTTCCGGTCACGCTTTCGTAATTTTCAGCATTTATCGCCTCCGGCGTCATTAAATTATTTACAGCATTTACAATACTTGTAATGGACGCATTAAAATCCTCAGCTGTAACAAGCTCTATTTCTTTAAAAGCGTCGTATGCACACTCAATGCTGTCATTATAGCGATTTTTAAGCGTAAATTCATCTACACTAACCGTAACGCCGTCTCCGGTAAATCCTTCAGCTGTTCCCATAGCAAAGTATATTTTAGGATTTTCCCCCGTCACTGTATATGTAAGGCTTATTTCGCCGTCTCCCAACACAATATCAGAACACTCAGCCCCATCAGCCGTTACAGGCTCGGATGTAGCTGTAAGCTCATCTTCCGGATAGCTGATTTTAAGATTTCCCGTTGCTCCCTCGCCTGCATTCGGTAAGCTTGCAACAACATTGATTTTTCTTCCTGCAATACCGCCGCCGTCTATTGACATAACAGGTTTATCTATTGTTTGTGTTGTCTGCTCTGTATAAGAGCCCGTCTTGTCAGTAACATAAATGCTGTACTCTCCGGCGTCTGATGCATAAAATGAGAATGTGAAACCATTATCCCTTGTTTCAGTTTTTCCAAAATACCGAAAGCCGTCACGTGAATCAGTATCATTTGACAAATTCTCCACTTTAATATACACACTTTCAGACTCTGTTTCGCCGGTTACAGTAACAATTCTTTTATCATCAACCGATACATTGAGCCCTGCTGCATAAACATTTGCACACACGCTAAATACAGCTATTGTACTCAACAAAAATTTTGAAATTGATTTCATATTACTGCTCCTTTGTTTGTTTTATTAGTCCAATATGCCCTGTGTTCCTGTTTCTACCGGTAAGATTGTATCAAGATCATAGAATACAAATGTTTCTATATGATAATCGCCTGATGCCGGAACTGTAATTGTCTGAGGATAGCTTACAGCTTCTCCTGCTTTAACTGTTACAGGTGCGTAGTCTACCTTTTCCATTTCTAAAGTTGCATCATTGTAAAGCGCTGTTACAACATATGGTGTTTTATCTTCAAATGTAACATTTGAAATCTTAGTTGTTACGCTGATATCCCCTGAAGTAATTTCATCTGAGCTATATACGATACCATTTTCTTCCGGAACTATAAGGTCACTTCCGATTGTATAAACCATAGGTCCTATATATGCATTATACCATGCAATATTATTTCCGTCTGCTGACAGATGATAACCATAGCATCCACCTGTTGTTGATGAATTAGTTGTACCGTCATCTAATGTTTTGTAGTTACTTGTCTGCGGGTTTGTCAATCTTGCAGTATTGCCGTTAGCAACATCGCTTATATCATGTATTTCAAAATAGTTGTTTACATTAGTACCTGTACAAAGGTATACATAGTCACCTGAAATCATATAGCTCTGTGTTGTAGATTGCTTCTTTGAAAGTGCTGCATAATTTATTGCTTCTGTTGTTACGCCGTCGTCTGTAACATTTATATTAAATAAGCTTACGCCGGCACCTACAACAACCCAGCCGGCATCTGTTTTATTAAAAGCACCTTTTGCAATATTTCCGCTGTTACCGCTGCCTGCAGCATGAGCACTTACTGAGCCCTTTTTAACAATATTAGAAGTATCTGCAAGGTCATATACTATGATATCTGATCCCTTCGTTACATATAAAAGCTTTGTTTCTTCATCATAAATGCAGTTTGTTATAGCAGCTTGTTTATTAGCTGTATCCTGATACAGTTCAACCCAATTGCTCTTATCAGCTGTTGACGCAATTGCCATACCCGGATATCTGTTTACAACAGCTAAATTATCTGTAATCGGATAAATATTGTATACAGGACCGGCTAACGAAGTCGGAACACTTGAATAGCTTCTTACTGTACCATTAACATATGTGTATGTATCAGTAATGTCAACAGGTGCTGAAGGATTAGTTATATCATAAATTCTGTATCCACCATTACTTTGGTGATTTAACTGATCTCCTGCAGCACAGTTATATGCCACATAAAGATATCCGTTTCTTTCTTTAATACCGTTAGCATGGTAATTGTATGCTGTGTTTGATTGTGAGATTGTAACGTTCGAAACCGCAACTCCCTCTTTTTGAACTGTAGCCTTATCCTCTAAATTAAAGTATTCTCCGGTTTTAGTATTATAAGCCGTTACATATTTTTCAGTTCCCTGAGGATATCTGCCATCCACTGCAGCAGGCTTATCACACATATATACCCAGTCGCCTGCAAGAACCATATCATTTAGACTTTTTGTATTCATTACAGCGGCAGTGTTTCCGTCTGCATCGGTATAACTTCTGTAAGTCTGACTTGTTATATTCATCTGATCAATTGTAACCGCAGCATTTGCCGCACTAACTGAGAGAAGCATAGACGCTCCTAAAATCATTGAAACTATTCTTTTTTTCATTTTTAAAACTTCCTTTCTTTACTTGTTATAAATTGTTATTAATCCATTTTTATTAACTACTGCTATTTTGTTTTCTAAAAGACACATATCTGCAATCTCCGACTCCTGTGCAGGCATATAAATACCGGCTTTTACTGCTTCTTTGGAATTTTCGATATTATATACTCTTATATTTTTAGTTCCGACCGAATACAGCAAATCACCATCAGCCACAAGCTTTAATCCCGAAAGGTCTGCTCTGACTGTATTATCCATAGGTGTTATATACTCAGGCTTTTTATATGAACTGAAATCAGAAATTTTAATTCCGAAAGCACTTGCCGCATATACTATGCCGTCTCTCACAATTAAATCCTTAATATCTGCCACATGGCTGTAGGTTCTGAGATACCCGCCTCGTTCACCTGTCCAGTTATCCGCATAAGTCAGCTGCCATAAATATGTGTTAAAATTATAGATAAGACTGTTGTTATAATTAAACGCAGTTTTAAAATTCGTTATATTATAACATTCCAGCTCACCGCCGCTCGTTGCAGTATAGAGCTTGTTATCATCAATATAGCATGCATTAACCGTACCTCCTACGGAAATGTAAGTATACAGATATGTCTCCTCTGGCTTGCTTATATCAAATACAGCTACACCGCTTGAGCCTGCGGCACCGAATAAATATCCGCCGCTTTCACAAAATCTCGAAACAGAAGCCGTACTGACAGCCCTTACAAAGCTTGGATTTTCCCTGTCCTTTATGGAATATATAAGCAATGTATTTCCGCCTTTTGGTATTTTTGCGGATATATAGATATAATCACCGCTAAGATACGCCGCATTCGGAGTAAATCCATCATTCTTAATGCTGTTGACAGCAATTATTTCATCTTCACGAGCCTCAAATACAGTAATAATATTTTCTTCTACACCTATGGCGTATATATAATTACCACTGCTCACAGCTGCCGTAAAATTAATACCGCTCTCTAAAACTATATCCTTTTTAAGCCCTGCACCTGCCGTTGTTTTTGATTTAGGGCCATGTCCGTTTTCGTTATACGGCGTTATCCTGTAATATCTGCAACCGTCACTGTCGAGGTCAAGATACTCATTTCCGACTAATTTTGAAGCGATAGTTATATAACCCTCAGCCGCATCAGCTGATTTTTCTATTATATACCCGTCAGCATATAAAGCGTCAGTCCACGTAAGAGAAACACTTCCGTCATTATTTAAGACAGCCTTAAAATCAGCCGGCTGAGACGGCTTTAACGTATCAAAATCAGCAAACACATTTAGCGTGCAAGCAACACTTAAAACCGTAATCAAAAAAGCAAAAGCCCATTTTTTAACCATTTAATCTCCTCCTTTCTCCGAGAATTATCATTCAGACAATTACGAAATATTAATAAATTATAGATTATCTGCATGCTTACAGTCTGCGTTCGGTACGCTTTGCCAAAGCCTCCCTTGCCTAAAGGGAGGTGGATTTTTGCGCAGCAAAAAGACGGAGGGATTCAAGGCCATCCCTTTTGCGGGCAGTCGAGGACGTCTGCCCCTCATAGTGACGATCCCACAATCTCTGTTTATTCCCCGCCGCCGATGGGCAATTGTTAATCAAATTGTATCCAATATTTAATATTTTCTTATCAATCTTTTACCGATTTAGCACTCAAAAGCGCAATTTTGTGCAAAATGCACAAAAAAAACAACTAAATTCTGTAAAACTGTACGGATTGACAATAAAACCCCATAAGCCTATAATGAAATAAAGGCTAAGACATAGCTTAAAACAAAAGGAGGAAACGTATATGAAGAAGTATTTAGCACTTGCTTTGGCAGTTCTGATGCTCGTAGCAGCATTTGCAGGCTGTGGCAAGACAGACGAACCCGGC
>JAZTZP010000160.1:0-6877 GCA_045637525.1 Clostridia bacterium
GATATGCCTGTCGGCGCGATATGTTTGCTTCGCAAACGTTATGGAAGAAAAAATGCAAAGCATTTTTTCAATATTTAATCAAACAAAAGCAGAGCTTTTGTACATTAACGTTCGCCTTTGGCGAACATATCGCGTTGACTTCAGTCAACATATCGCTTGTCGGCAGGCAAATATCGCGTCAGCCACAGGCTGACATATCGCTATTATAGTTTAGCGGTGCTAAACTATAATATATAATTTTCTTCATAAAAAATTAATTCTTTCAAAAACCGTGCTTTTACCAGAATCTTGACAAATAAGGATGATTGTGTTATAATGGGTACACATTAAGGTGAGACGAAATCTTATATGGTTTGAAGAGATAATTATTCAGAGAGATTAAAAGCTTCTAAAGATAATAATATGATATATTTGTTTGATTACAAGGAGTGATAAAAAATGAAGTATACACAAGGCGAAATAATTCTGAAGATGATAACCAACTTGTCAGAAGGAAAAACTGAGTGTAAGAAACAGAAGTTCTTCGAACAGGAAATAAAGAACGTAATATCTCGCGCAGATTATCTGGAGTTGAGTCAAGAAGACATAGAATACTTGAAGAACGCCAAATTGGAGAAATAGTTAACGATACTAAATTTAAAAAGCTGTCTTCGTTTGTCAGAGATAACATAGCGGTTCAAGACAATGCGGAGTTATACAATCAATACAGGAAAGATGAACGCCGGGATGATGATTACGAGCTGTACGATTTTGATAAATATATAAGAAGCTATGAGGAGTCATTAACTGACGGGGATACTGAATAGCTTATAAAATTCGCTTAAATGGAGTGTGTTTTCGTTATGGATAAAGAAAGATTTCAAAAACAAGTAGATTTTATACTGGAAATAGATAAAGAAAAAGAAATTTTCAGGCAGACGCATCTGAAAGGTTACGGCAGACAGGAAAACGATGCTGAGCATGCCTGGCATATGGCTATTATGATTTATCTTATGAAAGAGTATGCTAACGAAGAGTTTGATGTTGCAAAAGCGATGATGATGGCTTTGATACATGACATTGTTGAAATTGATGCAGGCGATACTTATGCATATGATACGGATAATCTGGTAACGCAGAAGGAAAGAGAAGAAAAGGCTGCCAAACGTATTTTCGGTATGCTCCCTGAGGAGCAGAGAAAAGAGATGCTTGAATTGTTTGAAGAATTTGAAGCCTGTGAAACTCCCGAAGCAAAATTTGCACGAGCAATGGATAATTTTCAGCCGCTTCTTTTGAATAATTCAAACAACGGAGAGGACTGGAAGGTGCATAAAATTAAAAAGTCTCAGGTTATGAACCGGCAGAAGAAATCACAGGCAGGCTCTGAAGATATCTGGGAATATACAAAAGAACTGATAGAAGCCAATGTACGAAAGGGAAATCTGATAAACGAATAGATTTTTGTTGTGAAAGAGCTTTGATACGAGGTGTCACAGCTCTTTTAATTTGTGCATATATACAAAAGTTTACAGATAACTTGACAGATGTAAAGCTTTGTGTTAACATATGTTGTGAGTTTGTTATACTTGAGGTGAAACAGAGAAATGGAAAAACAAATCGAAAAGTTAAAATCAGAAAAAAATGCTGTAATTCTTGCGCATTATTATGCACCTGCTGAAGCACAGAGGGTTGCCGATTTTGTTGGCGATTCATTTTATCTTGCTAAAGCTGCAAAACAAACCGGGGCAGATATTATTGTTTTTTGCGGTGTGTCCTTTATGGCAGAGAGTGCAAAGATACTTAATCCGGATAAAAAGGTTATTGTACCGGATTTAACAGCAGATTGTCCTATGGCACATATGGTTAAGCCCGGTAAAATTCAGGAGTTAAGAAATGAATATGACGACCTTGCCGTAGTTTGCTATATAAATTCAACTGCAGAGCTTAAATGTCAGAGCGATGTATGTGTTACATCGTCGAATGCTGTGAAGATAGTAAAAGCATTACCGAATAAAAATATTTTTTTCATTCCCGACCGTAATCTCGGAAGATATGTTGCCGGGCAGGTTCCGGAAAAGAACATTATCATAAATGACGGATTTTGTCCCATTCATGCATCAATAACGAAAGAACAGCTGGAGGAAGTCAGAAAACAGTATCCCGGAGCTGTCGTTCTTTCCCATCCGGAATGTGAAGATGATATACTTGAGCTTTCTGATTACATAGGCAGTACAGCCGAAATGATTGAGTATTCAAAACAATGTAGTGCGACGGAATTTATTATCTGTACCGAAACGGGTGTGGAATATAAACTGACAAATGATAATCCCGATAAAAAATTTATATTTGTAAATCCGTTGCCGTGCTGCAGTGATATGAAGCTTAATACACTCACAAATATACTTTCGGTTTTACAAAAAGAAAACAACGTAATAGAAATAGATGAAGAAACGCGGCAAAAAGCCTTGATTCCTCTTGACAGAATGCTGGAGTGTGCGAAATAATATGAATACAGATATATTGATTGTGGGATGCGGTGTTGCAGGTTTGTATTGCGCGCTGAATTTCCCTGAAAACAGAAATATTTTAGTTGTTACGAAGAATATAGCAAGAAAAAGCGATTCGTATCTTGCCCAGGGTGGTATTTGTGTTTTAAAAGATGAACAGGATTACCCCTCATTTTTCGAGGATACGATGAAAGCCGGACATTATGAAAACAATCCTGATTCGGTTGATATTATGATAAGCTCTTCGCAGGGGGTTATTGAAGACCTTGTTTCATTCGGAGTTCGCTTTGAAAAGAATGGTGAAGCCTTTACTTATACGAGAGAAGGCGCACATTCAACACCGAGAATTCTGTTTCATGAGGATGAAACGGGCAAGGAAATTACTTCACACCTTCTTGAAACAACGAGAAAGCGAAAAAATATAACGCTTATAGAAAATTTTACGATGGTTGACCTTATTTGCGACAATAATATGTGTTACGGAATTATAGGTCATGATGAAGAAGGAACATATACGGCAATAAAAGCAAACTATACTGTTCTTGCAACGGGCGGTATAGGCGGTTTGTTTGAGCATTCCACGAACTATCGTCATTTAACGGGCGATTCTCTTGCGCTTGCCATTAAATATGACATAAAGCTAAAACACATTGATTACATACAGATACATCCTACTACCCTGTTTACGAAAAAAGACGGCAGAGAGTTTTTGATTTCGGAATCTGTAAGAGGAGAGGGTGCTGTTCTTTTAAATTCAAAGGGAGAACGGTTTGTAAACGAGCTTTTGCCTCGTGATGAGGTTACAAAGGCAATTTTTGATGAAATGGAAAAGGAAGGCAGTGAGCATGTCTGGCTGTCGTTTGCACCGATTTCCGAAGAGGAAATTAAAACACATTTTCCAAATATTTATCAGCGTTGTCTGGAAGAAGGATATGATGTTACAAAAGAGCCGATTCCGGTTATTCCGTCTCAGCATTATTTTATGGGCGGAATAGACGTTGACGGGTTCAGCCAGACGAGCATGGACAGGCTTTATGCGGTTGGAGAAACAGCCTGCAACGGCGTTCACGGCAGAAACCGTTTAGCAAGCAATTCTCTTCTTGAGAGTCTTGTATTTGCAAAACGTGCCGCATCGCATATAAACCTCAACTATAATATTGTAAAAGATGCGAATGAATTTGATATTGACGCATCACGGTACGAGAATTATCAGGAAAAATATAAAGATTTAATTTTAAAATCCATTGAAAAGGAGAAAAACAGCCATGAATAATATTACAATGAAACTGAATGCCGATGAACTGATTTTGGCGGCGCTTAAAGAAGACATAACAAGTGAGGATATTACAACAAATTCTGTAATGCCGGAGTACAAGGCGGGAGAGGTTGAACTGATTTGCAAGGAAGACGGTGTAATTGCGGGACTTGATATATTTAAAAGAGTATTTGAGCTTTTAGATGCAGACACCGAGGTTACATTTTTCTGTAAAGACGGTGATTTTGTGGCTAACGGTCAGAAGCTTGGTATTGTAAAGGGCGACATCAGGGTTCTTCTTTCGGGAGAGCGTACTGCGCTTAATTATTTACAGAGAATGAGCGGTATTGCAACATATACAAGAAAGATTGCTGACCTTTTAAAAGGTACAAAAACAAAGCTTCTTGATACAAGAAAGACTACGCCGAATATGCGTGTGTTTGAAAAATATGCGGTTAAGGTCGGCGGCGGATACAATCACAGATTTAATTTAAGCGACGGTATTCTCTTAAAGGATAATCATATCGGAGCCGCAGGCGGAGTTAAAGAAGCGATACTTATGGCTAAAGAATATGCACCGTTTGTACGAAAAATTGAAGTTGAAGTGGAAAATCTTGATATGTTAAAAGACGCACTTGAGGCCGGTGCGGATATAATAATGCTTGATAATATGAGTGTAGAAGATATGAAAGAGGCTGTAAGACTTGCGGCAGGCAAGGCTGAAACCGAGTGCAGCGGAAACGTAACGAAGGAAAATATAGAGAGACTTGTGGATATCGGAGTAGATTATATATCCAGCGGCGCACTTACACATTCATCACCGATTCTTGATCTTTCGCTTAAAAACCTTCATGCGATTTAATTGGAGGTAAATATGAAGGCGGATGAAAGAAGAAAACAAATAGTGAATTTTATGATGTCGGAGAAAAACGCCATATCCGGAGGACAACTCGCTGAAAGACTGGGCGTTTCAAGACAAATTATTGTGCAGGATATTGCCGCTCTTAAGGCTGTTGGTTATGATATTATATCTACTCATAGCGGCTACATTATGCAAAGCACTCCGTTAATCGAAAGAGTGTTTAAGATGATTCATTCCGATGAAGACGTTGAAAAAGAACTTAATCTTATTGTTGATCTTGGCGGAACGGTTAAAGATGTTTTCATTTATCATAAGGTTTACAACAAGGTTGAGGCTTTTATGGGGATAAAATCAAGACGTGATGTTGAGCTGTTTTTAAATAATATAACTTCGGGGAAATCAAGCTTGCTTAAAAATGTTACATCGGGTTATCATTATCATACTGTTATGGCTGAGAGTACAGAAACACTTGACCTTATCAGAGAAAAGCTGGATGAATATGGGTTTATTGCTCCGCTTCAGGAATATGAACCTGATGAGATCATGGGGTTATAGATAAATCTTAATCGGGATATGACATTTATCGGAGTGAATACTGCATGGAGGACGAGTAAAGATGAGCATTTTGATCGACTTATTTCTGACTTTTGCGAAGATTGGGTTATTTACCTTTGGCGGCGGCTATGCCATGATCGCTGTAATCGAAAACAACTGTGTTGAAAAGAAAAAGTGGATTACGCATGATGAGATGATGAATATAACTGTTATTGCAGAATCAACGCCCGGCCCTGTTTCTATCAACTGTGCAACCTTTACGGGATATAAGAAAGCCGGTTTTATCG
The DNA here is from genome assembly GCA_045637525.1 of Clostridia bacterium. GTDB lineage: Bacteria > Bacillota > Clostridia > UBA1381 > UBA1381 > JAZTZP01. The sequence continues at coordinate 5,446 of JAZTZP010000160.1, forward strand.
GTGCACTGCTTGCTACTCTGGGAATGGTTGTTCCATCCTTTATTATAATTTATCTGATTTCCGGGGTTTTGGATAACTTCCTGGAGCTTACCGTTATTTCAAATGCGTTTAAAGGCATAAAAATTGCTGTGGGTATTGTGATTTCAGATGTCGCAGTTACTATGATTAAGAAGCTGCACAAAAAGAAGTTTCCGATGGTGATTATGATTTGTTCTTGCATCGTGATGTTGTTTATCAATATTTTTGCATGGAATTTTTCTACCATTGGTCTGATGACAATTGCCGGTGCTGTCGGACTTGCATTATTTGTTGTGAAGGATATTCAAAAACAAAAAGGCGGTGCAACTGAATGATATATCTTGATCTGATTATTGGATTTTTGAAAGTCGGTTGCTTTGCATTTGGCGGAGCATACGGTGCAATCCCGCTGATCAGGGATGTGGTGCTGTCATACGGCTGGCTCGGTGAAGAAGCTCTTACTTACATGATAGCAGTCAGTGAAAGTACGCCCGGCCCTATAATGGTGAATCTGGCAACTTATGTGGGCAGCAGTCAGGCGGGAGTGTTGGGTGCTGTTATCGCTACTTCGGCGGTAGTTCTGCCGGCGTTTGTAATTACTGTTTTGGTAACGGCGTTATTAAAAACTTTTCTGAAAAATAAATATGTGAAGGCAGTGCTCGGAGGCCTCAAACCATGTGTTATCGGCATCGTACTTGCAACGGGTATTTATATGGTTATAAGTAACTGCATAGGTACAATTTTTGCTTTTAGTATCAATATCCGCTCTGTCATTATTACTGTGCTGTTGATTACTATGCTGTTCGGATATAAGAATTTGACAAATAAAAAATTGTCACCGATTATGTTGATTTTAACCGGAGCCTTTTTGGGTGCGGTTATATATATGATGTGAATATTGATTGTCGGAAAATATTTTACAGGGAAAACACCTTGTAAAATATTTTTTTGCTGTTTGTCGTAAAAAATGTGTCGTTTGTCGTTTTTTTCACAAAAGTTAGAAATTTTATGTTAGAATGAACTTGTAATTGAGGTTGACCTCATAAAACAAAAAACAAAAATAAAAAACAAAAATAAAATTAATTAAAAAAAGGAGAAATTAAAAATGGCAAAATTTACAGTAACACCGGCACAACTTAATTCAGTAAGAGGCGAGATTGAGAACTTAAACGGAAAGTTCAATCACATCTTAGCAGAGCTTATCGACACAGAGGAAAGCTTAAACGGACAATGGGAAGGCGAAGCAAAGCGCAAGTATCAGATGGAGTTTAAAAAAGACGTTGAAAAGATGAGACGTTTCCACACAACGATGACAACATACATCGCAACACTCGGTAACATCTCAAGAAAGTATCAGACAACAGAAGCAAGAAACGTGAATTTAATTCACTAATATATAAAGAAAGGTTTTAAA
>JAZTZP010000161.1:0-6188 GCA_045637525.1 Clostridia bacterium
AAATTATAGTTTATCTTACGATAAAGCAATAGGATTTGGGTGACGCTTTGCAAGCCTCCCTTGCCTAAAGGGAGGGGGACCGCTTGCGGTGGAGGGATTGTTCCTTAAATATGTTAATTTTCTTAGAAAACAATCCCTCAGTCGCTTTCAGCGACAGCTCCCTTTACACAAGGGAGCCTATTTGCAAAGCGTACCGAACGCAGACTGAAACACGCAGATAAACTATAATTTATATATATTCTTAATAACAAAATATGAATTAAAAAGAAAGAAATCTGCAAACCCCACAGATTTCTCCTTTTTAATCCGATTACATAAAGTTTTTATGCAAATATTCACTGCTGATTTTAAGACTTTCAAACGGATCACCCGGGCAATTATCCTGTTCAACAACATAGTATTTCACGCCGGTTTTCTGAGCCGTTTCAATAATACCCTCCCAATACAGATTTCCGTTACCGATTTCCGTAATTTCACGAGTATTATTATCAATCATTTTCATATCTTTAAGATGTAAAATATCTATTCTTCCTGCTAACTTTTCAATCCAGTGTCTTACATCACCGCCGCCATTCTGTACCCAATATGTATCAAGAACAAACGACGTAACCTTCGGATCAAGTCCTTCATAAAGCATATCCATACCGGTTTTACCGTTAGATAACTTGCAAAACTCCGAACTATGATTATGATAAGTAAATCTTCCGCCTTTCGGGGCAAGCTTCACCCCTACTTCATTCGCCTTCTGTATAAGCTCCTCAAAATCCTTCGGATCCTTGCTGAAGAATCCTCCAACACCCATAATAGATGTTCCGAGACATTGATGATTTTTATAAGCTGTATCAAAATCATTGCACATAAGCTCAAAATTATCATGTGTGCCTACAATCTCAATACCTGCATCCTTTGCCGCAGCGCCAAACGCCTCATAAGAAATTTCACAGCCTGCGGTTTGAGCCTGATCATATCCAAGATCCTTAAGCTTCTTAAATGTTTCACGAACAGCTTCCTCTGTGTGCATAAAATCTCTTACAGTAAAAAGCTGAACACCGATTTTTTCAATTTTTTTCATTATAAATTCCTCCTCTGCCACTCAGGCAAGCAGTCATATTGTTTTATTCAATCACACGGTTATTATACCACTATTATTGAGAAATGTCAATAAACAATTAAATTTTTTATAAAAATACTTGCATTTATTTCTATTTTATGTTACAATATTCATTGGTGAGTTCGAAACCATCCTCACCTAAAACAAAACTAAGGAGAAATTTAAAAATGAAAAATCTTAATTCTAAGGCAATATTCCTGTGCCGTTGTGCCGGAATAGCTGCCTTATACGTTGTTCTCACGTTTGCATCTGCCGCTTTAGGTCTTGCCTCAGGCGCTGTGCAAGTCCGGCTGTCAGAGGCTCTGACAATTCTTCCAATTTTCACAACAGCCGCAATCCCCGGTCTTGCCATCGGGTGCTTTCTGGCAAACCTGCTTACCGGTTGCGTCACACTTGATATTATTTTAGGAACTTTGGCAACCTTAATCGGAGCTTTAGGTACATATTTCTTAAAACGCATAAAGCCCCTGGCTTTTCTGCCCCCCGTAATTTCAAACGCAATTATTGTACCCTTTGTACTTACCTACGCCTACGGTGTTGAAGATGCATATTGGTTTTTATGTCTTACCGTAGGCATCGGAGAAATAATATCCGTATGCGTTCTTGGTTTTTTACTCTTAAAAGCTCTTGAGAAAAAATCAATATTCTGAAATTTTCATTTTATCTGCGCCTGCAAATTATAGTTTATCTACGATGAACTAATTAGGAATTAGAAGTGAGAAATCAGGCTTCCCCTCAAGAGGCAATACTGTCAATTTAAGAAATTTAAATCTGAAACCACTTGTGATTTCCAACAAAACCTATCGCTATGCGACAGATTTCACCCACACAAAATGGCTTTGTCTTTACTGACAGTTCCTACCGCCAAGCCGGTAGCGGACTTTCACTGCCAAGTTATTACACGCGCCGGGCGCACTACCTAAAAGAGGAGAGAAATCACAAAATTTCTCTCCTCTTTTGAGCCACTGGGTGAGCCACTGGGGACGTATGCAGCAGTGCAGAAAATAGGACTGACAAAAGAGGAAGCTTTGCCGGAAGAAAGAGTAAATAAAGCAAAAAACATTTTGGCGAAAGTTAATGCAAAAAATATGATAACTTACGCTTCTTATCTTCCTTAAAATTGCTGAATTGTATTAAAAATATAGCCTACTCATCTCATAAGCCAACCGAAAGGTTGATACAACGAAAATCACTTGATTTCCTAAGCCCCCAGCCCCGGTTGAAGGATTAAAGTAGTTTCAGAAAATTTTGGGTAAATTTTGACTGCACATATATTGACATTTCCACACTACATTTCCGTACGGTTTTCTTTGCCGCTTATTAACGCAACTGTAGCAGACGCTATTGTAAAGCTCTCGCTTATCATTCCGATATATGACTTTGCAAAAATATCATATGTAAACATCAATATCCCTGTTAATATACCGATAATTCTTGTGATCTTCACATTTTTCTGCCAAAACGAATAAGCACCAAGCGTTGTAACAATCGTTGGCAAAATACTCTGCATACCTTTCCATGTTAAAGCAGCGGAAAACCAGCTAAGACCAATGAAAAAAGCGAGCCACACATATCTTCTTTTTTCATTTTTCTCAAATAAATATACTACTTCACGAATACAGCAAATAACATTCACTGCACATCCGGAAAACGCTCTGAGAAGAAAATAATGTATCATCCAGGAAATATCTGCAATCAGCTTAACAATCAAAACCTGCTTATGCTTTGTGCAATGAAAGCATAAAAGACACATTATCATTCCCACCAGACCTATAGCCTGAGCAATTAAATTCATCTTATTGGTCTCCTTTTTTTAAAGAATACGTCTTTTTGTTATAGTCAACCGTTATTTCGCTACCATCCGAATAAGTTGTTTTATAAACATTATCATCTATTTTCTCATGTTGTTCCATAAACTCAAACTGAAGATATGAAAGTTCTTTATATATATCGGTTGTTTTCTTTGCATTTTTTATCCCAGCTTTAAATTCTTCTTTCGTATTAATTCTAAAATCAATATCTCCCATCCAGTCTGAACCATCGGATACAAATTTTGAATAATAGTATATAACAGGTCGTCCGCCCAGCTCTATAAGTCTTAAAAGTGAATCCGGATTTCGGTGTACTACTGCATTTACGGTTCCTGCATAAGGATTGTTTAAAACTATTCCGTGAAATACTATATGCCAGAAAGGTACATATTCCTCTAATAAATCGAAGTTTTCAACTTCTACCATACGGTTTAATCCTTCATTCATTGTGCTGTATAATATAAAGTCACAATTCTTCATGCTGTGCTCCATTCCGACTTCACAACCTACACAGCCAAAAAGCTTTCTTGATAAATCAAACAACTTATCAAAATATTGGCACGCCTCTTTTCTGTTCACAGGATGTTTTTTATTATAACAATATCTCGGCGGAGTTGCTGTTATAACGTCTATGTAATGTGTACCGCGAAAACCAAGTTCTGCAACAGGAGGCAGGGTTTCCTCACCGAGTTCATAAGCTCTTTTAGGACATATATTATAGGTTCTTCCACCGGCCCAACGCTCTGCTTCAATACTCTTTGTGCCGTCTTTTTTAATAGCTATATCATCTTCTGAAAAATTATTTGCAATACTGTATGCATCTGTACTGTTCGTGTGACAGCAAATGGAATAACCAAGTTCTTTTGCAGTTTTTATAAGATCTCTTAAGTCTTTTTCTCCGCCTAAAAGCTCCTCAGGCGGCAAAATCTGAGGCCAGCGTCCGTCATGTCCTTTTACATTCCAACCCACAAGACAAAATTCCGCTTTTTTAATTCCTGCTTTTTTATATTCTTTCATTAATTCTTCTACCTGCTTGAATGTGCATGCAACGTGCATAGGTGGTTCATTTTCTTCGGTCTGCTCTAAAACAGTACACGGAACAGGTTTCCAACCCATTCTTACACGCACGCATACAGATTCAGCCACATATTCAAGGTCAGAATTGATTCTGTCTTTTATACTTACAAAACCTTTTTCCAGTACATATTTTCGGTACGCTCTTCCCATTGCACTGTAAGATAAATCACCATAAAGCTCATGTAATTCAATTCCAATATCTTCATACAGTTTTTCACAATCCACATTATATCTGAAATAAAATTTATATTCATTGTTTTTTATAACAACTCTATGATGTGCAATCTCTCTCATTCCTGTTGCGATAACTATATAACCGGAATTTTCATGATTGATTCCGAAGACTTCTAAATGTGGATCATAATTTATATATTCAATATCCTCATGCTCTCGGAAATATCCTATAGCCGTATCATGAAGCTTGCTTCTCCACCATCCGCCGGGAAGCAGAAAAAAGCCTCTATCACCTGCAGCTATATTATTTTCCGTTGCAAGAATATCAACATACATAACATTTTCAAAATCCAATTGACAAGCCTTCAAAACGGCTCTTTTTGTATTTTCTTGTTCTGTAATTTCGAGATTCATTTCTTTTTCAGTTCCATCAGAAAATTTAATTATACACTCAAACATATAAAAACATCCTTTAATTTTTTAAAATTTTTTTAATTATACTTGATTATATCAGATTTATATGCTATAATCTATACAGAGAATAAACAAAAAACATAACAAAATAAACTTTTGAAGTGAGGAGAATAACATGGATATATCACAGTTTAATCCATTTGTGAGATATATAGACAGAAGAAAATATATTACGGAGTATCCGGAATTTTTGCTTGCATATGATCACAGATTTTTTTATAGTATTGACGGAGTTTTGAAAATTTTTGTAAATGACAGTGTATATTACTTAAATAAAAATGAAGCACTCATAATTCCGCCTGCAATGCCTTATAAGCTTATGGCCTGCCCGAATTTAGAGTTTTTTATTTTGAACTTTGATTTTATATATAAAAACACTTCTCCTACGCCTATTTCTCCTGAGCCTGAACGCTGCTTCGATAAAAATAAAATATTTGAAACTGTAACAAGCAAAAATTTTCCGATGTTTTTAATATGTCCAAGCGACACAAAAAATTATATAGAAGAAATATATAATGCTTACATAAAAAAAACGACGTTGTATAGTGAATATATGTCTGCAGAGTTAAAAAGGATTATAATAAACTCAATTATTGCAACAGAATATGACAAAACTCCGGATTTAATAAAAAAAGTCTGTGCATATTTAAACAAGAACTATCTCAAATCTTTGACCAATACTGAGATTGCTTTTGAATTTTCATATCATCCCAATTATATAAACCGAATTTTCAAAGAAAGTATGGGTAAAACCATTCAAAATTATATTACAGAGTTAAAGATTTCCGATGCAAAACATCTTTTACGCACAACAGATTTAAATATAGGTGAAATCTGTGAAGTGTGCGGTTTTGAGTCATATTCGTATTTTATAAAAAAATTCAGAACTTATGTCGGAATTTCGCCACTTAAGTACAGAAAACAAAATTCTTTGCATCTTTAAATTTTTCAATATACATTACCTGAAATAATTTCGTTAAGGAATAAAGTGAGATGGATTTTCATTAAAGGTATTTTTAAAAATTTTAGTAAAATAATATATATCCGGACATCCTACATTTATTCCAGCTTCGGTCACGCTGTATTCTCCTGTTTTTAAAAGCGACATTGCTTTTTCCATTCTTAAGTTGTTTTTGTATTTTACAGGTGATGTTCCCGTAACTGCTTTAAACTGACGTCGAAATGAGGTTAAGCTCATATTACAGAGTTTTGCTAAGTATTGGGGAGTAACATCTGTTGTATAATTATTTTGAAGATACAAAAGACCTTTATATATCCCGACTCTATAATAAATGTTGGGGTGTCCGACAAATAGAGCTTTAAAAAAATTAGAAAAAAACAAAAAAAATTTCAAAAAAGTAGAGCATATTTGTTCAAAATCCTGTATAATGGAATTGTCGAGAAACCATGACAGGAGGAACAAATATGCTCTATTCTCATTTTACCGAAGAATTACTAAATTTGCAAGAGGTTATTGTAAAAAAGATTGAAAAATTTGAAAATATTACTCATGTGCATATAGAAATGCCTGTCACAGAACA
>JAZTZP010000162.1:0-11651 GCA_045637525.1 Clostridia bacterium
TGTTTTTACTATATATTGTCAATGCATAATAAATGATATCCCTCCGTCACAGCTTACGCTGTGCCACCTCCCTTTAGGCAAGGGAGGCTTTAGCAAAGCAACCTTGACAGCCTGTTCAAAAGGCCGCTAAACTATAATTTATAGGAGGATTTGATAGAAATGGAAATATTACAGCTTCGGTATTTTTGTGATGCGGCGGAGAGTGAGAATTTTTCTAAGACTGCACGTAAATTTTTTGTGCCTGCGTCTAATATATCACAGAGCATAAAGAGGCTTGAGCGGGAGCTTGGTGTGAATTTGTTTGACAGGACGGCGAACAGGCTTATGCTTAATGAGCATGGCAGGATTTTTTATGCCAAGATAAGTGATGCACTGAGGCTTATTGATGAGGCAGGAAAAGAAGTTGCCGATGACGGGATGGGTGGAAAAATAAAAATTTGTATTATAACAAACAGGCGTATTGTTATGCAGGTTATTGAAAAATTCAGAAAGCTTTATCCGGATGTAAGCATTATAATAAACCATAGCCTTGCGGACGGGGCGGAGAGCTTTGACCTTATTATAGCTGATGAGATGGCTGAGTTAAGAGGAATGGAACAGCGTATGCTGTCTGAAGAGAAGATTTCTCTTGCCGTTAAAAAGAATAATAAAATGGCGGCTAAGGATTTGATTAGTGTTGAGGATATGAGTCCCGAGCCGTTTATAAGCATGAACAGCGACAGCAGTCTTTACAGATTTACACAGGCGGCATGCAAACGGATGGGGTTTGAGCCCCGTATAGTTATTCAGAGTGACGACCCGTTTTATATAAGACGGTGTGTGGAGCTTGGGCTTGGTGTTGCGTTCGTGCCGGCAATATCGTGGCGCGGGCAGTTTTCAGAGGAGATTGCTATAAAGGAGATAAAAGGGCTTAAACGAAAAACTTATGCGTATTGGAACGACAAAAAGTATTGTCCGAAGATAACAAAGACCTTTTTGAATATGCTTTTTGACGAATTTGAGGCTGAAATGAATACAGATACCCAAAATGACGGGGATTTATGAAAAATATCCGCCGGTGGCTGGTGTGTAATGAAATTATGAAACAGACGGATTCATAAATTTATATCATAAAATATTTTCTGAATATCTGTATGCGGATGGCGACAGTCCTTCGCTTTTTCTGAATACGTCGCAGAAATAGTTTGCGTTTGAAAATCCGCAGTAATCGGAGATTTTGTTTATACTCATTTCCGTATCGGTGAGCAGGTCCTTTGCGACGTTTATGCGTATATGATTGCGGTATTCAATTGGCGACATTCCCGTGGACTTTTTGAAAATGCGTATAAAATGATATTTGCTTATATGACACATTCCGGCATAGTCTGAAAGGGTTTTGTTTTCGGAATAATGATGATACATTTCTTTTATTGCCGGTTTTATTGAGTCGGCATATGTTTTTTCGGGGTTTATTTCATCTGTTTTTCGTGCAAGATATGCAAGCAGTATTTCAAAATACGCTTCGGCTACGTTCATATACATATCGGATTTTGATTCTGTTTCAATACGTATCTTTTCAAAGAGGGTATCAAAATCATCAGCGTCGTCAAGCTGATATATACAGGAGCTGTTGATTTTTATTTTGTTCATGATACTTCCTGAGCTTACTGAAAAATGAATATAGTGGTTTTTGGCTGTGCCGTTGCCGTCATAGTAATGAATCTGAGGCTCGTGAGGTCTGAACAGGATGATTGCCGGAGCATAGGCGGTATGACGTGTATTTTCAAATTCAAATACCTCATATCCTTCGGAGATGAAAAGCAGGAGATAGTCGTTTCTTCCGTCGGTGCGGTATATACCGTCGGCGTTTGATATGATATTATATCCACAGCTATGTATTGTAATTCCGTTTATGGGTTGCGGATTGAAGTTGTATGCTGAAATTTTCATGTTGTTTTTACCTCGAAAAGCAATTTATCAGAGAAATTAAGCAATTTTATTGCTTGACTTTATTATAACATAGTAATATAATTAAGTCAATAGGTAATTTCATATAAAAAAATTATGGAGTGGAGATTAAGATGAAAAATAACGAACTTAAAGAAAAAAGACTGTTTTTACTTGATATGGATGGGACTATTTATTTAGATAATGATTTGTTTGACGGGACTATTGAGTTTTTGGAGTATATAAAATCAATAGGCGGAAGATATATGTTTCTTACAAATAATTCTTCAAAGAGTACCGAAAAGTATGTTGAGAAGCTGGATAGCCTTGGCATAAAGGCGACTACTGATGATTTTCTGACTTCGACAAATGCGACTGTTCTTTATCTTCAGAAGAAAAATTATAAGAAAATATATGCATTCGGGACGGAGTCGTTTAAAGAACAGCTCTTAAGTGGTGGGCTTAATATAACTGATGAGCTCTCAGATGATATAGATTGCCTTTGTATGGGGTTTGACACAAGCCTTACGTTTAAAAAGCTTGAGGATGCCTGCATACTTTTAGGACGTGGGGTAGACTATATTGCAACAAATCCCGATTGGGTTTGTCCTACATGGTATGGCTATGTTCCGGACTGCGGTTCGGTTGCCGAGATGCTCTATAATGCAACCAAAAGACGGCCGGTTTTCATCGGAAAGCCTCAGCCGGAGATGATAAATCTTGCTGTGGAGAGCAGTGGGTTTTCTAAGGATCAGGCTATAATTTTCGGCGACAGATTGTATACTGATATTGCAAGCGGATATAATGCCGGTATTAGTACGGTGTTTGTTTTGAGTGGCGAGGGGACTATGGAAGACGTAAAAAAGAGCGATGTGAAGCCTGATTTTATATTTGATAATATTAAGGCGTTTTATGAAGAGGTTAAATGATTTTTTAAAAATGCATGCAGCATTTATTGTAAAATTCAATTGAGGAGCATGGCTGATGGATATAAAAGAATTATTAAAAGGTGTAAAATGTGTATGCGGAAAAACTCATACATGTGAAATAAAGCATGTTATTATTGAGGAAAATGCAATTTCAAAAATAAGTAGTATAACTAAAGAATATAAAAGCATTCTTCTTGTTGCTGATAAAAATACATATGCGGTGTGTGCAGATGCTGTTAAGACGCAGATTGCGGACAGGTGCGAAAATTTGCTTGTTTATGAATGTGACGGTTTTTTAGTGCCGGATGAAGAGGCGATAGAAAGGCTTGAGAAGCTTGTTACAGATAAAACAGACCTTATTATCGGAGTAGGGTCGGGGGTTATTCAGGACCTTTGCAAATATGTAAGCTTTGAAAAAAAACTGCCGTATCACATTGTTGCTACTGCTCCGTCTATGGATGGATATGCATCTGTTGGGGCGGCTATGATAACGGGGAACATGAAGGTTACATACAGCGCTCATGTGCCTGAGGCTATTATAGGCGATGTAAATATATTAAAGAATGCACCTTTGGATATGATAAAATCGGGATACGGCGACATTCTCGGAAAGTATTCCTGCCTTAACGACTGGAAGCTTGCGCATGTGGTTAATGATGAATATTTTTGTGAGTATGTATATAATCTTACATATGATATGCTTGTAAAGACTAAGGATTTAGGAGCGCGGCTTCAAAATCGTGAGACTGAGGCGGTAAAGACGCTTATGGAGGCACTTGTCGGAGTCGGAATTGCAATGGCTTATGTTGGTAATTCAAGACCGGCATCGGGAAGCGAGCATCATTTATCGCATTTCTTTGAGATTGTCGGCATTCTTAAAAATGAACCGTATTTTATGCACGGTACGGATGTTGCGTTTTCTGCGGTGTATACTGAGAGGCTTCGTGAGGAGCTTTTGAAAATAGAAGTACCGGAGCAGAATAAGGAGTTTAATAAGGCAGAGTGGGAGAATAGTATAAGAAATATATATTCAGATGCTGCAGATGGGGTAATTGCACTTCAGAACAAGCTTGGTTGGTATGATGAAGATAAGGGCGATGTTTATAAGGATAAGTGGGATGAGATAACTGAGGTTTTGACAGAGGTTCCGTCCTCTGCGGAGCTTACGGAATATCTTGAGAGCATAGGACTTCATATAAACGAGTTTGAAGAGCTCTACGGTGCTGAAAAAATCAGGAATGCAATATGGTTTGCAAAGGATCTGAAGGACAGATATACTGTTTTGTGGCTGTATTATTATTTATTCCATGCATAACTGACAAACTGCATAATTAACCATATGGTTATAATACAACGGAATTCTGACGATTTTTCGTCGCAGCAGTCCGGAAAATGCGGAAATTAAAATCGGCTGCGGAAAAATAACTGTGAATAATTATAATTTAAGATAGTGAGGTGCTTTTATTGGAAAAGGGAGTATATCGCCATTATAAAGGTAATGAATACGAGGTAATCGGTATTGCAAATCATTCGGAGACTTTGGAAAAGATGGTAGTTTACAGGGCTCTTTACGGTGAGGGGGAGCTTTGGGTGAGACCGCTTTCTATGTGGAATGAGCTTGTTGAAAAGGACGGCATGAAAGTACCGAGATTCGAAAAGATATGAAAAAAGCCTGAAATGCTGAGTTTTTCAGTATTTCAGGCTTTTTCTGTATTTATTCGGTGTAGTTCCGAGAACTCTTTCAAAGCTTTTTGCATATGTCTGAAAACTGTTAAATCCGCAGGCGTATGCTATGTCAAGCTGTGTTTTTCCGGTGGATTTCATAAGGTCTATCGCCTTATTAAGTCTGTATTTTGTAAGATAATCGGAAAAACAAACTCCTGCTATATCTTTAAAAGTTCTTGAAAAATAATATTTTGATATGGTACAGAATTTTGCAACGTCGGAGAGCGAGATATCATTCATATAATTCATTTTCAGGTAGCTGTGTACGTCATTTAAAATAGCGATATTTTTTAGTTTTGTTTTTGATTCGGCTTCCGAGAGCAGTTTAAAACTTATATTCTGCATTGCAAGCAGCAGCAGTTCGTTTGCCGCTGTTGCTATAACGAGGTTTTCGGGAAATGACGGATGGTTTATTTTATCAAACTGCTTATTCATTTCTTCATACGCCGGATGCCCTTTTTTTATGTGCTTGTCGGAAAATTGGAGTCTTGCGTAAGCTATATCTTCCGTTAGAGGACGCATTTTCAAGACCGTACCGTAAGAATTTTGTGCTGATATTATATTATGTATCTCATAAGGCATAAAGAATAATATTTCACCGGCATTTAAAGTTACTGCCGAGTCTGTCATTGTTATTTCAAACTGTCCATTCTCACAGCGTATAAATTCTGTTTCTTCATGAAAATGCGGGTAATCTATTAAATTCATTGCATGAATTGCGAGATATGGAGCGTCTTTTGTAGCTGAGTTGTTCTGTTCAAAAATAAATGCTTTTTCCATTGCTGTCACCTGAAAAATTTTTTTCTTAAAATCAGTATATCATAAAAGAACGTAAAAATCAATAGGTTGTATGAATATTTTTCGCAACAAACATTAGTTTTTTTTGCAACAGAATATAAGACAAAATGATTTGTTTATGATACAATTAAATTATAGTTTAGCGGCCTTTTGAACAGGCTGTCAAGGTTGCTTTGCAAATAGGCTCCCTTGCGTAACACCCCATGGTGGGGAGCTGTCGCTGAAAGCGACTGAGGGATTGTCTTTCAATAAATCAACATATTTGAGGAACAATCCCTCCACCGCAAGCGGTTCCCCTCCCTTTAGGCAAGGGAGGCTTGCAAAGCGTACCGAAATCCTACTGCAAACACGCAGATAAACTATAATTTACCGGGAAGGATGAATATAATGAATTTTTATGAAAGAGCAAAAGAGCTTGTAATGCAGATGACAGTTCAGGAGCGAATGTCACAGATGAGGTATGATGCGCCGGCAATTCCGAGGCTCGGAGTGCCTGCATATAACTGGTGGAACGAATGTCTTCACGGAGCGGCACGAAACGGAACAGCGACTGTTTTTCCGCAGTCCATTGCTATGGCGGCAAGCTTTAATAAAGAGAGGATGTATGAGGTTGCTACGGCCATATCAGATGAAATAAGAGCGAAATATAACGAAAATAAAAAGCAGGGATTTACAGAAATTTATCAGGGACTTACGATGTGTAGTCCAAACATAAACATATTCCGTGACCCGAGATGGGGAAGAGGACATGAGACTTACGGAGAAGACCCGACTCTTACGGGGATGATGGCTGTTGAGTATGTAAAAGGTCTGCAGGGAGACGGAAAATACAGAAAAACTGATGCAACGCTTAAGCATTTTGCTGTGCATTCGGGACCGGAGAAGGGCAGAACCGGATTTAATGTTGATGTGGACGAAGCAGATTTATATGATACATATTTAAAAGCATTTGAATATTGTATAAAAAATGCGTCTCCGTCAGCCATAATGGGTGCGTATAATGCGGTTAACGGCGAACCGTGTGTTGTAAACAAAACTCTTTTACAGGACATACTGAAAGGAAAACTTGGGTTTGACGGATATATAGAATCCGATGCAGGAGCTGTATCACACGTTCATAATTTCCATAAGTTTACAAAAGATGAGATTGAGAGTGCGGCTCTTGCCGTAAACAGCGGATGTGATTTGTGTATAGGTGATGCATATAATAACCTTGACGAAGCATACGAAAGAGGGCTTATTTCAGAAGAAACTGTAACGGAAGCAGTTATAAAACTTTTTGAAGCGAGATTCCGGCTCGGTATGTTTGATGATGACTGTAAATATGACAATATTCCTTATGAGGTTGTGGATTGTGAAGAGCATAAGAGCTTAAATCTTCAAATGGCAAGAGAGAGCTTAGTTTTACTGAAAAACGACGGTATTCTGCCGCTTAAGCCGGGCATAAAGGTTGCGGTTGTCGGACCGAATGCGGATGATTTGTCTGTTCTGCTTGCAAATTACAACGGCACACCTTCTGAATATATCACGCCGCTTAGCGGAATAAGAAAATATGCAGAAGTATTATATGCAAGAGGGTGTCACCATTGGAAAATTCCGCTTCACTGGGAAGAACAGCCGGCAAACGAAGCTTTGATTGCGGCTGAAAAAAGTGATGTAATAATTATGTGCATGGGACTTAATCCTAACATGGAAGGTGAAGAAGGTGATGCATACAGCGGAAGTGACAGCGGAGACAAAACAACAATTGAATTGCCGGCAGTTCAGAAAGAGCTGTACAATAAGCTTGTTAAAACGGGAAAACCGATTGTATTTGTAAATATTTCGGGAAGCTGTATTGCATTAGGACAGCAGGACAGAGAATGTAATGCAGTAGTTCAGTGCTTCTATCCGGGAGCAAGAGGCGGAGAGGCTCTGGCTGACATACTGTTTGGTAAAGTTTCACCGAGCGGAAGACTGCCTGTAACATTTTATGCTTCGGATGATGATTTGCCTGATTTTACGGATTACAGCATGAAAAACAGAACGTATAAGTTTTTTGAAGGAACTCCTGTTTATGAGTTCGGATACGGGCTCACATACTCGGATATTTCGGAGAATTGGACAGATGAAGACAGCGTGGAACTCACAAACAACGGGGATTTTGATACGCATTATTCGGTTTTGCAATATGAATATATACCGCATAAGAGCTTAAAGGATTTTAAGAAGGTATTTATAAAAAGCGGAGAAACAAAAATAATAAAGTTTAAAGGAGAGGATAATAATGAATAAGTTAGGAATTTTTATGAATTTTTGGGAAAAAAAGTGGGATGCGGATCATATTAAGTATATAAACAAAGCTGCAGACCTTGGATTTGATATTCTTGAGTTTCAGGCGCAGCCTTTGCTTGAGATGACTGATACAAAGCTTAAGGAAATAAAATCGGCGGCAGACAGCCGGGGAATACAGCTTACTTACAGCCTGGGACTTGATAAGAAGTATGATATTTCATCAACGAATGAGAGTATAAGATGCGGCGGTGTAAAGTATCTGCTTGACATAATGAAGCAGATTTCAAAGATGGACGGTAAAATTATTTCCGGTGTAAGCTATGCCGGCTGGGGTGCACCTGACGGAATATTTGATGACAAAACACCAATGCTTCACGCAAGTATTAAAAGTATGAAAGAGCTTGTAAAAACTGCGGAGCAGCTTGGAATTACATATTGTGTTGAGGCAGTAAACAGATTTGAGGGAGCTCTTTTAAACACAGCAGAAGAAGCTGTGGAATACGTTAAAATGGTTGACAGTCCGGCAATAGGTGTGCTTCTTGATACATATCACATGAATATTGAGGAAAATAATATCGGTGATGCTATAAGATATGCAGGCGATTATTTAAAAGGCTTCCATACAGGAGAAAACAACAGAGTAGTTCCCGGAAAAGGACATCTTGACTGGGACGAGATTTTTAAGGCATTAAAAGATATAAACTATAAGGGAAATATTGTTTCAGAACCGTTTGTTCTTATGGGCGGAGAAGTCGGAAGAGATATAAAGGTATGGAGAAATCTTGTTGATGACTGCTCAGAGGAAAGCCTGGACAGAGAAGCAGAATTTCTTTTGAATTTTGAAAAAGATATGATGAAGAAATGGGGGCTTGCGTGATGATTAAAAAGCCGTTAATTAAATTGGGGTACTGTCCGACAAGACGAGATGTGTTCAGTAAGGAAGAAGCGATTAAATATTCAAAGCTTATAAAGGAAAGAATAAGTGGATTTGATATTGAGATTGTGGATCTTTCCGGCATAAATGATGAGGAATTATTATTTCAGAGATGTGACGTAAAAAGCGTTATTGAGCGAATGAGAGATGTTGACGCGATATTCTTTCCGCATTGTAATTTCGGGTCGGAAAGCCTTGTCGCTGAAGTTGCAAAGTCTCTTAAGGTTCCTGTGCTTTTATGGGGACCCAGAGATGATATGCCTGACGAAAACGGGTTCAGGTCACGTGATTCGCAGTGTGGATTGTTTGCGACAGGGAAGGTGCTCAGACGCCATAACGTGAAGTTTACATATCTTATAAATTCATGGTATGACAGTGATGAGTTTATGAAAGGATTTGAAAAATTTATCGCAGTTACCAATGTTGTACGCTCGGTTAAGAATTTAAAAATCTTACAGATTTCAACACGGCCGGAGCTTTTCTGCAGCGTTATCTGTAATGAAAATGAGCTTCTTGAAAAATTCGGAATACAGCTTTTTCCGATAACTCTTCCGGAGCTTATCACGGAAATGAATAAGGTTATTGAAGAAAATTCGGCGGAATTTAAGGAAACTGTTCATTTTGTAAGCAGGATTACAAAAAATCCCGATGAAGAAAAAATATCTAAGGTTGCCGCAATAAAGCTTGCAATGAAGAGACTGGCTGAAAGCTTTGAATGCGGTGCTGTTGCGATACAATGCTGGAATGCGTTTGAAGATTTAACGAATATAATGCCATGTCTTTCAAATTCACTTCTTACGGACGAAGGGCTTCCGGTAGTTTGTGAGACTGATATATTGGGTGCCGTTACGGCAGTTATGACACAGGCGGCAGGCATGGATAAAGAACCACAGTTCTTTGCCGATATTACAATAAGAAATCCGATTGACGATAATTCAGAGCTTCTGTGGCACTGCGGAAACTTCCCATATTCTTTGTCAAAAGATAAGAATGAGGCTTTTGCCGGCAGAAATCTTTATAACGCAGACAAGTGCTATGGTATATGCGAATGGGAACTAAAAGACGGCGATATTACAATAGCACGTTTTGACGGAGACCATGGAAATTATAAGCTTCTTATAGGTGAGGCAACAACTACCACAGGTCCGAAGAATGTCGGCAGTTATGTATGGATCAAGGTTAAAAACTGGAAAAAGTGGGAAAGGAAACTGGTTGAAGGACCATACATCCATCATGTTTCGGGAGTTTTCGGAAAATACGGCGAGATTTTGACAGAAGCCTGTAAATATTTAAACGGCGTAGATGTAGATGCGGTTGAGCCGTCGGAAGAAGAACTTAAAGAACGCTGGGATTAAATTTAAAAAATTTTATTTGAGCATTTAATAATTCGGGAAAAAGACTTGACAAATCCGCTGAAAAATAGTATTATATTATTATGATAGTTTATTAATCAGATGCGGAGGAGAATGATATATGTTTGTAATGCCTTGTTTCTGGCGAAGACTTTTGGAGATTTTTGCCGTTAATATTATAATAAGTGTTCCGTTTGGTATTCTGACCGAGATTGGGAAAATTCCACGTTCATATATGGTAACGTTGTTAGTTATGGGCGCATGTATTTTGGCGTCGGTATTTGTTAATTCGTATATGCTGCGTTCGTATTATTGTTTTGTTAAAAACCGTTTTGATTATTTTACGGTAAATCTTTTAGCATACATAATATTTTTTGGTGCAGGTATGCTTCTTTATAAATTTTGCGATTCCGGATATTTGTCCTGGAGGTTTTTTACGGTTCCGTTTTATATGTACAGAATATTTGAATGTTTTCACATACCTATGAAATATTCTGTGCTTCTTACACATCTTTTGAATGTTGTGGTAATTTTTGCGGCGCCGATGGAAATGTATCGTGTTATGGACGTAATGCGTACTATAAGCCCGAATGAAGAAGAGACAGATTAACAGAAAAAAAGGAGTTCATAATCGGAATGAGCTCCTTTTTTTGACGAATCTCAGTTTTATCAGGTATGAATCGGGGCGATGCATACGGCTTCGTTAAAGTTAAGTGAGTACATAAATCCGTTTATGCTTACTGTCATAATATCGCCGGCAACCGGCTTTTTATCTACGGTTATAACGTTAGCACGCACCTGCGAATCTGTCGGGTACGGGAAGTTTTTCAGGATATATGTGTATCGTACAGCATCACAGCCGAGATACGGACTGATGTCGAGTCCGGCTTCTTTCTGGAGCAGATTATAGTTTTCGTATATATCATCCATTACGGGCGGTATTTGTATTTCGCATTGTTCTACCGGTATTTCATCAACTATCCAGCCATAGCTTTTTAAAAATTCTATATTTTTCTTGTTTTCGGTCGTTTCTTCATCTGATATTGCAACAGCTGCCGCAATTGCAATAATAACCGATATTACAGCAGTCCAGAAAATATATTTTTTCAAAAAAATCCCTCCGAATTTTTTAATTTTAGTAATTTATATTTTGAATTCTTCAAAATAATACCTTGTTTAATTTATTTGGGATAAGCAAACAATATGAGTAGCAGAAATTTTAATATAACAGATAATTTCGGCTGTTTCAATTATTGCAGAAAGGATTGATATTTATGGATAAGACGGCCCTTATATTGACGATAATAGGCGCTATAAACTGGGGACTTATCGGAATTTTCGGTTTTGACCTGGTTGGTGCTTTGTTCGGCGGTCAGATGGCTGTATTCAGCAGAATAATTTTCACTTTGGTGGGAATAGCGGGCTTATGGGCAATTGGTATTTTGTTCAAGGATATTGTTGCACATCACAGAACCACATAAACAAAAAAATATCAGGATGTCGCAGAAAACGGCAGCCTGATATTTTTATGCCGTTAAAATAAAAATATTTTTAAAAAAATTCAAAAAATATGAAAAAAACACTTGACAGATTGAAAAAAATGTAGTATAATATCTAAGTACTTGAAATTTAGGGGTATAGTTCAGCTGGTAGAGCGACAGTCTCCAAAACTGTAAGTCGTGGGTTCAAATCCTACTGCCCCTGCCAAGAAAA
>JAZTZP010000163.1:0-1713 GCA_045637525.1 Clostridia bacterium
TTACCTGCACTTGCAAAGCCTGTTCTTGTACTCAGAAAAGAAACAGAAAGACCTGAGGCGGCAGAGGCAGGAACTGTTAAGATTGCAGGCGTTGACCGTGAGGTAATAACTTCTATGGCAAAGGAATTGCTTGATAATAAAGAAGAATACAACAAGATGGCACAGGCTGCAAATCCGTACGGTGACGGTAAAGCATCAGCAAGAATATGCGAAGCTTTATTGTATGAGTTTGGAATTACAGACAAAAAGCCTGAAAACTTCTGAAAAGTTCGGGATAAAAAAGATATTGTATAAAGAGGCTGGTTTATAACAGCCTCTTTTTTACTGTATAGGAAATTGCGTTTTTTAAAAAAGTATGATATAATAGAAAATGAGTCAAAAATGACATAACAAAAAGAGGTAGTGCAAAACCTCGGATAATGTTATTAAATTTTTGCTTTCTCCGTTAATTGAAAGTTGGTGCCTTGTGGTTTTGTGAAAATGGTTTAAAGTATTAAGAAGAATTGCCCCAAGATTTGAATTTTTCAAAAAACGGAGTGCCGTTAAGGCAAATTTGAAAAAGAGTCATTTTATGACCGCACTTGCACAAGAGAGGGTCGAAATGAAATGACAAGGAAATAGACGTTCTCCATGAATTGCGAAGTGTATGGAAACGTCTTTTTTCTTTTGAAATAAACAAACGTAATTTATTCTCATGTTTATGATGTTTGGCATAAATGCCGTAATAACGAATCATCTTAAAATGTTTTTCAGGTATGTGAATAATTAACTTTTTAATAAATTCAATAGCAGAAACAGTTTCTGTAATTAATTTGTTATCTTCATGACGATTGTAGTGAAAAGTGACATTTTCGCCGTCATAATTATCAATTCTTGAAGTGGCAATAACAGGTCTGCCAAGATATCTTCCGATATATTTTAAAACATCCTGATTGTTTGTAAGAGTAGGTTTAGCATATACATAGAAACCATTAGGACAATTTTTGTAGATGTAGGATTTAATTTTTTTAAAAGATTTGCCGATATGAGCTTCAAGATAATTCAATAAAGTAAAACGAAAAGATTTACGAAGTAGTTCATAATGAAAATGTTTAACGGTACGCCATATAGAGAAGTTACCGGAAGCCCCTTCAGAAATAAGCATATGGATATGAGGGTTCCATTGAAGACTACGACCGAAAGTATGAAGAACACAAATAAACCCGGGAGTAAAATTCTCGGATTTGTTAAGTTTTTTAAACATAAAGAAGATAGCATCTGAGGCAGCTTTAAAAAGAAGATTTAGCAGAGAGCGATCTTTTCTGAAAAAAATCCTTAATTCTTCAGGGATAGTAAAAACGCAGTGTCTGTGGGAAGTGTGAACAAGTTTAAAGGACATAGCGGTTGAACGTTTTCGGGAGTAGAGGTTACCACAGGAGGAACAAAACCGGCTTCTGCACCTGAAAGGAGAAACCATAAAATGAGAACAATGTTCGCAAAAGTAAAAAGCATACCCCCTTTTGTAGTCACCGCAATGAATCATTTTATCCACATTTTCAATAACAGTATCACGGATTTTAATATTAGAATTAAGAAGTTTGTGAAAATGGTCTGCAAAAATGTTTTGTAAAATACTCATATGTATATTTTACCACAAGATTAGAAAAAAGAAAAGCCTACCCCTCAAGATTGAGGGGCAGGGGTGTTGATGTGCGAGTCATCGCACTTTTTTAT
>JAZTZP010000164.1:0-13051 GCA_045637525.1 Clostridia bacterium
ACCAAAATTACAGGCAACAGCAGGAACACTTCAGAACTATGCGGCACAGCTTTCAAGACTCGCTGAGGAGCTTTCAAACAAGGCACAGCAGTTGGCATCATGGGAAGGCGACGCAAGCAATGCATATGTAAGAAAGATATATGCAGAAAGACAAGACGTAATTGACTGTATGGTAATGGTAAGAAAAAGAGCTCAGGAGCTTATAACAATGGCTCAGAACTACACAGTAGCAGAGCGTCAGAACACAGCAGATGCATCGGCACTTAAAGTTGACGTTGTTCATCCGTAACAATATAAAAGCACATCACTTCTGATGTGCTTTTTAAAATTCCGGCACTTTTTTCGGATTAGCAAATAAAGGGGATTTATTCGGCAGCCTTAAAATTATATACAGGTCTGATATGTTCAATAATTTCTGCTGTGGGAGCTATATTTTCAATAATTTCATCCATACTCTTGTATGCCATTGGTGATTCATCGAATATTATCGGGTCATCAAATTCACTTAAATATTCATCATCTGCTTTTTGAATAATATCCGGTAATGACAGACAAATTTCCGGAGAGTTTAAAATATTAAAAAGAATAAAGTGAAGTGTTATGTCCCCGTCGGTAAAGCTTTTTGCTTTCCATGCTTTGTACAGCGGATTGTGAGAGATTATCCGGCTTTCAATTATTTTGGTGCTTATTCTCCTGAATGCTTCCATATCGCAGGGAAATCTCAAATATTTTAACTCATCTGTTGACAAATAAAAAAAACGGGTGTATAATATTAAAAGAAACAAATTATACCGAGGTGTTTTACTTATGAAAAAAATCCGCTATGACAAAAACACAATTCGTGCAGCCCTTAATATGGCGGTGCCGTCTATAATCGAGTCTTTTTTTGTTACGCTTGCCGGGCTTATTGACTCCTTAATGGTAAGCTCGTTAGGCGCTGCATCGGTGGCGGCTGTCGGGATTACGACTCAGCCTAAGTTTGTGGGGCTTGCGGTTTTTATGGCTATTAATGTGTCTTTATCGGCACTTATTGCGAGACGCAGGGGTGAAGGAAAAAAGGATAGTGCGAATGCTATTTTGCTTACGGCGTTTTTGTTTATTATAGCTCTTGCTGTGATGCTCAGTATTATCCTTACATACTTTGCACCTGATATTATGCGCCTTTGCGGATCGGCTCCTGATACGCATGACAGTGCCGTAATCTATTACCGTATTATAATGGGCGGAATGATTTTCAACTGCGTTCAGATGGGTATAAACTCGGCACAGAGAGGTGCGGGAAATACGAAGATTACAATGCGTACGAACATAACGTCAAGTATTGTAAATGTTGTGTTCAACTATCTTCTTATAGGCGGAAAAGCAGGTTTCCCGGCACTTGGAATTACGGGTGCGGCGATAGCTACGGTTTTAGGAACAGTTGTATCGTGTATTATGAGTATTGTTTCTGTTATGAATAAGAACGGATTTGTAAGCATTCCGTATATCATAAAAAATAAAATATGCCCGTCGCTTCCGGCGTTTAAAAATATTATACACATAGGTTACAGTGTGTTTTTCGAGCAGCTTTTAATGCGTGTCGGATTCATGGCTACGGCACTTATGGCGGCAGCACAAGGTACTGCGGCAATGGCGGCACATCAGGTAGGAATGAACGTTATGGGACTGTCGTTTTCTTTTGGTGACGGACTCCAGGCGGCGGCTGTTGCGTTGATTGGCAGAAGCCTTGGCGAGAATAAACCGGAACGTGCTATTGAGTTTGGTGCAACTTGCCGCATGATAGGCGGAGTAATTTCGGCGTGCCTTGCAGTAATTTACTTTTTCGGTGCCGGTCCGCTTATGCAACTGTTTTTCAAAGAGCCTGAAATTGTCGGTATAGGTATAGGTATAATGCGTATTATAATATTAGTTGTTCTGTTTCAGGTTCAGCAGGTTGTATATATGGGAAGCTTAAGAGGTGCAGGTGATACTCTGTATACTGCGGTTTCGTCTGCTATCGGTACAACTGTTATAAGAACGTCTGTGTCGTATTTCTTTGGCTATATCATGGGCTGGGGCATATACGGAATATGGCTGGGAGTGCTTGGTGACCAGATGCTCAGATACATTCTTGGCGCAATACGTTTCAAAAGGGGTAAATGGGTAAAGATTAAAATATAATTATATTGATTAAACTGCAACAGCCGGGGCTTTAACACTCCGGCTGTTGCAGTTATCGTTAAAAACGATATACAAAAAAGGGAATTTTATGAAGAAATTTATATTATATAAGCCGAATAAACTCCGGATTATATATCTGGCAAGTGAGAAATTTTACTAACCTCGTTTTTCTCACAAACATATAATAACATATTCATGTGAATTGTGTATGTTACAGTTGTAAAGGTTTAATTAAATAATTTTTAATTATTTATGAACTGATAAAAAGACACTTGATGGTGAAAGTACGTTATGGAAGTACATATCGGCAAATCATCAGTGAAGCACAAGCAGTGTGACGTGAGGAGAAAGTATGCATCAAAAGCTTGATTCGATTAACAGGAACTCAAAGCCCGGGCTGTACAAATATGTTTTGGCTTTTTTCACTATAATTTTTTCGTTAAATTGTAAAAAAAGTTCAAAAACCTTAGAAAAAAGCGGAATATTATTGACATATTAATGCTAATATGTTATAATTATATTTGTATAGGTATAGGCTTTTTTAAGCCGATAACAGAATTTTATCATGAAAATCAGGAGTAAAAAATATGACACATAAAATTATAATACTTGTGATGTTGGTTATTATTTCAGTAACGGTACTAACCTACGTTGTTGACAGAAATAAGCGAAAAAAAGAAGAGGCTAAGGCTGAAAATTTAAAAAGAAAATATAATGAGCTTGATTATGCATTAAAAAGTAACAGCGGTTGCAGGACGGAGACGGATGATGAGATAATACGATTTGTAATAGGGACGCAGAACAATCAGTATATAGCAGATGTGGGAAGTCATGAACGAATTACATTCGGAAAGGATCCGGATAATACGGTTTACATAAATGACGATACAATTTCAAGGCATCACGCAGTTTTGTATAAGAGGGGAAGTAATCTTGTGGTTACAGATTTAGGATCAATGAACGGAACTTTCATTGATAATGGTATCAGACGCGTGCAGGTTGAGTCGGGAAAAGAAGCTAATATTTCTTTTAATGATACATTGTATCTGGGAAACACAATCATAAACTTTTCAATAATGAATTATAGGAGATGAGTAAAATGCCATTAAAAATTACAGTTTATACCGCAACAAGATTTAAGGAATATAATTTACCGGCAATAAATGACGCAGACTACGTTCTGCCGATAAGCAGAAATGACTTCGATATGCAGGAAGATATAATGCTTCAGATGGAAATTATTGACGGTGTATGGAAGTTCAAACCGAGCGATGAATATCAGCTTTCTAAAGGAGAGTTTGCTGTTTTCGGAGCGCCTCTTTGTGATGATGACATAATAAGTTTTCGCAGGGGCGATATTGTTTTAACGTTCCGTATATCTGAAAAGTCAGCGACAAGCAATTCTTTCAGGAAATACGACATTTCACGTGCAAGCTATATAACTGTCGGAAAGTCGGAGGATAATACGATTGTGTATCATAACACAAGCTATGTTTCGCGTCAGCATATGATAATCACACGCAGAAACGACGGAATGTACATTTCAGACAGAAGTGAGAACGGTACATTTGTAAACTCATACAGAATAAGCGCAGAGCAAAAGCTCAACTTCGGAGATATAATAGATATATTCGGTCTCAGAATAATATATTTCGGGAACATCATTTCCGTAAATACTGCAGGCAGTAAGTGTACAATTGATGAAAACGTACTTCCGCCATATAGTGTAAGATCTTACGGTGCGGCAAACCTGAGCAGAGTTATGAAGAAGAAAAGGTTTTTCCACAGAGCACCGAGAAACGTAGAAAAGCTGTTTACCGAGGCGGTTGAAATTGAAGCTCCGCCACAGCCTAAGGAAATAGGTAAAAAGCCGTTGTTTATGGTAATAGGTCCTTCATTTACCATGGCTATACCGATGACGGTAGGCTGCGGTGTTGCAATACTTGCTTCAAAAGCATCGGGAATGGGTACGAGTGCATTCATGTACACAGGAATTATTACGGCAGTGTTGTCTGCGGTAATCGGAGTAGTATGGGCACTTATAAATCTGAAATATGAGAAAAAGTCAATAGAGGAACAGGAGCTTCATCGCTTTGATGCATACAGCAAGTACCTTGTTGAGCAGGCAGAGCAGATAAAGGATATGTATAATGCCAATCACAAATCTATGTGTGAAATGTATCCGCACGTAGAAGAGTGTAGTAACTATAACGAAAACTCACAGTTTTTGTGGAACAGAAACTTTACCCACAGTGATGTGTTATTCCACAGACTTGGTATAGGAAGCATACCGTTTCAGGTACGGATAGGTATTCCGCAGAAGAAGTTTGCTCTTGTTTCTGACGAGCTTGCAGACCGACCTGCATATATAAGAGATACATATAAAATGTTAAACGATGTTCCTGTTGGAATTGATATGCTTGAAAAACGTCTTATCGGTATAATAGGCGGAAGCGGACGTCAGGGTGCAATAGATGTTGCAAGAACGCTTACAATGCAGATTGCGGCAAACAACTGTTATACAGATGTTAAGCTTGCATTTGTGTGTTCGGGTAAAACCTATGATGACGCAATGAAAGACTGGGAGTTTGCAAGGTGGTTGCCTCACGTATGGTCTGAAGATAAAAAGACAAGATACATTGCTTTTGACAGAGCTGAAGCGAGTGATGTCTTCTATGATATAGCCAACGTAATGAGAATAAGAGAAGAGAATGCAGCGGCTGAACACGGAAAAGATGTGAAGATTGTAAAACCGCACTATATTCTTGTAATAACAGAGCCTGAATGGCTTGAGGGTGAGCTTATTTCAAAGTATGTGTATGGTGAGAAAGAGGAATACGGTCTTACGACTATCATGCTTGCTGAGCATTATGAGGACTTGCCTAACCTTTGTAAGAACATTATAGAAAACACACCGGAATATCAGGGTATATATAATGTACAAAGTCAGTCAGAAGAACGTACAGATGCAAGATTTGATTATATTTCACGTGAAGCTGCCGAAGGCTTTGCAAGACGTATATCGAGTGTTGAGGTAAGAGAGACAGAATCGGGTACGGATGTACCGACATCATTGTCTTTCTTTGAGATGTATGACATAGATAAGCTTGAGGAGCTTAATGTTTTAGAGCGTTGGAAGAAGAACAGAACATATGACAGCATGAAGGCTTTGGTCGGACAAAAAGCCGGCGGAGCGGACTGCTATCTCGACATTCACGAAAAATATCACGGTCCTCATGGACTTATTGCCGGAACAACAGGATCCGGTAAGAGTGAAACCTTGCAGACATATATGCTGTCGCTTGCCGTTAATTTCAGCCCGAAGGATGTAGGCTTCTTCGTAATCGACTTTAAGGGCGGAGGTATGGCGAACCTGTTCTCTAATCTTCCGCATATGATAGGACAGATTTCAAACCTTTCCGGAAATCAGGTACATCGTGCCATGGTATCTATTAAGAGTGAGAACAAGAGACGTCAGAGAATATTCACAGAGCATGGTGTAAATAACATAAATCTTTACACAAGACTCGTTAAAAATAACGAGGCAACAATCCCCGTTCCGCACTTGTTTATAATCATAGACGAGTTTGCGGAGTTGAAGCGTGAAGAGCCTGAATTTATGAAAGAGCTTATAAGCGTTGCTCAGGTAGGACGAAGCCTTGGAGTTCACCTTATACTTGCAACACAAAAGCCGAGCGGTACGGTTGATGATAATATATGGAGTAACTCTAAGTTCCGTATGTGTCTGAGAGTACAGGACAGACAGGATTCAAACGATATGCTTCATAAGCCTGACGCTGCATATATAACACAGGCAGGAAGATGTTATCTCCAGGTAGGAAACGATGAAATTTACGAATACTTCCAGTCGGGCTGGAGTGGCGCCGCATATGATCCGGATGAAGGCTCTGTAAGCGGCGAGCTTGCAAGCATGATAGGAAACGCAGGAAAGCCGGTGATTATAGGAAGCCGTAACAAGATTAAGCGTAAGGAAAAGCAGCGTCTTGAATGGATTATGTTCCTTATTAAGACTATAAACAAGTCTTTAAGCTTTGCAAAGAAGAGCATTACACAGTGTATAAATGATACTGAATTCACAGGCAGACTTATTGGTGGAGTATATAATCAAATTGAAAACAGCAGTTACGATTATGACGACTCAAAGTATAACAGAGCAAGACTTGAAGATTTCATCCGCATTCTTGCCGGTATAGGATATGTTGAAGAAACAGAGGTTTACAGTGCCGATGTTATACAAAGAGCAAATTCTAACGGAATAAAGCTTCCTGAGGTAAAAGAGATTACACAGCTTGATGCAGTTGTGGAATACCTTGCGGAAATAGCTGTTAAAAATGACTATGAAAACAAGTTAAATCTCTGGTTGCCGGTTCTTCCGAAGATGATTGTGCTCGACGAGCTTCCGGGATATTCGGAGTATGTATTCAAAAACGGTGCGTGGAGAGAAGAAACTGAGGAAGAATGGAACTTAGATGCCATTGTGGGACTTTATGATGATCCTGAAAATCAGGCTCAGAATCCGGTATATGTAGACTTTGCAACCGGCGGACATCTTGCAATATGCGGTGGCGTTGTGAGCGGTAAGAGTACGTTCTTGCAGACACTTCTGTATTCGCTTATCAACAAATACACACCGGAACAGCTTAATATCTATTCAATAGATTTTTCAAGTAATATGACGAGCGTATTTGAGGATGCACCTCATTGCGGCGGAATAATGAATGAAAATGACCTTGATAAGGTAGATAAATTCTTCAATATGATAATGAAGATTTTAGAAGAAAGAAAAGAAATGTTTAAGGGCGGAAGCTACAGTCAGTATGTGCGTGCAAACGGTGTTACGGTACCGGCCATAGTTGTTGCAATTGACAATTTCGGACGCTTTAAGGAAAAGACGAATGCAATATACGATCCGCAGATTACACAGCTTTCAGCTGAGGGTGAAGGAAACGGTATATATCTTGCAATCACAGCGGGCGGATTTGGTTCTGCAGATATTCAGTCACGTGTTGCGGATAACTTAAGAAACGTAATAACACTTGATATGGGTGATAAGTTTAAGTTTGCTGATGTACTCCGTACAATGAGCTTTAATGTTCTTCCTGAAAAGGATATACGCGGAAGAGGTTTGGCACTTGTCGGAAACTCTGTTCTTGAGTACCAGGCAGCTGTTGCGGTTAAAGCTGATGACGATTATCAGCGTTCGGAGCTTATTGTGGCTAAGTGCCGTGAAATGGCATCAGCATGGAACGGTGCAACTGCAAGAAAGGTACCGGAAATTCCGGCTAAGCCGAAGTGGTCAGATATTTCACAGCTTGAAGAGTTTAAGAAGCTTGCAGCTGACGACAGAAATCTGCCGTTTGCGTATAATCAGGCAGACGCAACTGTATATTCTGTTGATCTTAGCAAGGTATACAGCTATATTATTCTCGGACGTTCAAAATCCGGAAAGACCACACTTCTTAAGGACTTTATATATGCAGCGGCTGAAAAGGATGCTGATATATGCGTTATAGACATCGACGGAAATAATGAATTAAGAAAGTTTGCGACTAACAAAGGTGTAACATATGCCGCAGATGGCGAGGAGGTATTTGCATATTTCTCGGGTCTTGTTAAGGAGTTCGGCGACAGAAACGCACTTAAGCGTGAATGCATAGCTCAGGATATGGAAACTGAAGACATTTATGCAAAGATGAATGAGAATAAGAGAATTTTCATATTTATAAACGATCTGGCGAAATTTATAAACTATATGTATGAGCCGGAAGGTAAGGGCGCTGATATGGTAGGATTCCTTGAAAACATTACGGAGAGAGGACATATGCATAATGTGTTTATTTTCGGATGTTTAGGAACAGAGAACTTAAGCTCTGTCAGCGGATTGCCGCTTTATAACAATCTTGTTCAGGACAAAAACGGAATACTTCTGGGTGGAGGTGCTTCCAATCAGAATATGTTTGAGTTCCCGGGAATGTCTTACAGCGATCAGAGCAAGCTGCACAGACCGGGTGTTGGTATGGTACCGCCTGACAATGATGAGCCGGAGACAAGGACTGTTATAATACCTAATTCGGAGGTGTAGGATGTGGTTACTGTTGCTACATACAGTAAGGATAAAAAGGAAACAGCCATTATAGAAGATAAGGTAAGAGACAGAATAGCAATGTGTTCTGACGATGACTGTGAGTGTCATTCGTTTGTGAGATACGAGTTATTTAAAGAGTTTCTTGATGAGAGTGATATATGTGATGTAATGTGCTTCGATATTACAGAGGATGGCGGAATACGCAGAATAGAGGGATTACGTAATCAGCATAAAGAAGCTTTGATTATGCTGATTGCAGACCCGACTATATCTCCCGTGGAGTACATGAAACCAAGTATAATGGCAGCAGCACTTATGATACGACCTGCAAACGAGCGTTCGATAGATATGAGTATATCGATGCTTATAAATGCAATATACAGTAAAGAAGAAACGGTTTCTGAGGAAACTGATGAAATGTTTACAATAAAAGAATATGATGGAAAGATCAGAATTCCGTTTTCTTCTATATTATATTTTGAGGCAAGAGAAAAAAAGATTTTTGTAAGTACGGATAAGAAGGAGTATTCTATATATACCACCTTAGAGAGTCTTACCAAAGAACTGCCGGAACGGTTTGTTCGCTGTCACAAAAGCTTTATCGTAAACAAGAGCAAGATTTATCGGGTGGCTTTGTCAAAAAATGAGATAGAGCTGGTAGGACAGAGATATATACCTGTATCAAGGAGTTATAAGCCGATAATAAAAATGTTGTAGGAGGAACCGAGAATGGAGCATCCGGTTTTTGGATTAACTCAGACAGAGTTTTCCGTTCTGCTTAATGCTATTGGTGCTGATGAGCTTTACGGAATGGTGCTGGAGGATATAAAAGATATAACAGAGGTTCATGTATTTAATGCAATGAATATGATGGTGCAGAAAAAAATACTTGAGCCGGGCAATGATGCATTCATAATAGATAAGGAAATAAAGGCATTACTTATGGTAATAAAGAATGCGTTTGTTGTTCTGTCAGTATCAGATAAGGAGAACACTCTTCCGTTTAAAATCTGTTACAGCGACGGCAAAAGTGTGGCGGTATGCGAAACGAAATACGTAAACAAGAGTGAGTTGAGGCTATCTGTTGTAAGCCCCGATAAATTTGCAGAGTATTTAGAAGATGAAGGGTATGTCTTACGTACCGGCTGTAATATAACCGCAAGACACTTAAAGCCTCTTAAGGAAGAGGATATACTTGAGTTTGAAGAGCTTGGAATTGATGAGATAAGTGATATACTTACAAAATATCTCACCGGAAAGGAAGAACAGGTATGATACTTGTAGATATAAATGTTTATGCGCTGAATAAGGTTTACGATTTCACACTTGATGAAACTGTACCTATATCGGCGGTAGTGGAAGAAATAGCCGAGATTATCGGCAGACTTGATAATAAAGACGGTATAGAGGGCGTTGAAGGACTTATGCTTCTGACAAAGGACGGAACATACCTTCAGCCAAATCAAACACTTGAAATGTGCAATATAAATACAGGAAGTTCGCTTATTCTTATATAAAAATGTCGTTCGTCATAAAAAAGATGTCGTTTATCGGTTTTTTAACAAATTCGCAAAGAAATATTGTAGAATAGCTATGAAAGGAAGTGAGAGATATGTTTTCTGTAAATATGAATGGCATGTCAAATGCCAATGACAGGATTCACAATTGTGTGTGGGCTGTTAGAAGCGGAGCTCAGGAAATAGATGAAGTGAGAGCCGTTCTTTCAAGAATGTCCGGAATGGAGGGCGTCCTCTATTCACTTAATAAAATAAAAGAAGGTCTTATTAAGAGCGGAACAACAATGCATCGTATGGAAATGGCATTAGAGGATGCTGTTCATGTATATAACAGAGCAGAAAACGACATTGCCTCCAATGCTGACAACGCAAGAATGGTATTTTTCAAACCGGGCGTTGGTATAAATGATTTCACACCGATAAAAAACATTACAAAAACCGTAAAATTTATTTAAAATGACGAACGAGGAGGGAAGCGGATGGCAGAGTTTTCTGCAGAATTTATAGGCATGGAACATGCCGCAGCTGATATTAAATCGATAGCTGTTCAGCTAAAAAACTATGCACTGTCCATAGAGCAGCTGACAAAAGCACTCAGTGTGGATATAAAAAGTGTGGAAGGCATACAGAGCAGTCTATTGAATATAAGCAGCGGAGTTATGGAACAAAGCGAGATATTAAGCAGTATGGCAGGAGCCATAAGTATGTGTGCAGATGAATATAATATTCATGAAAAAGAGATATGCACAAACTCCGGCGGTGGTTCGGGAGGAGGTTACTTCTTACGAAACTCAGCAGAAAGAGTAAAGCCGTCGGAAATGACACAGGAAACAACGGAAGAAAAAACAGACAACCGTATAGAATTTCGTGAGAGTGTGTCTCGGGCTGTGAAGTCGGAAGACTTTTCACATAATGAAGACGCATATGTATCAGAACCGGCACAGTCTTCCGATTATACGGCGGTTGCCTCCGGAGTAGAGGAAATGACAGCAACGCAGGTTGCAGGCAGGTCCGCAATAGCATTTACATTAGCTGGTGCGGCGGCGGCAGCGGCGGTATTTGGAGCTGATAAGCTTTCAAAGGCATCGGATGGCAAGGGAATAGATGAAAAGACTGCGGATAAAATTATAGAATTTGCAGGCAGTGTATCTGGCAAGGCAGGTGATTTCCGTGAATAGTAAATATGTGTTCAGAATCCCGACCGTGCCGGAAACGCAAATATTCTCGGGCATAGTTATGAAAGGACTTAAGTCTGAAAGAAACATAATGACAGCAGCGTTTGCTGTAATCTGCATTTTTACATTATGCTTTTTGACAGGACTCTTTGAAAATATACGTACCGATGAAGATTTGATAAAAGCATTACCGGTATTTGCACTCAGCGTATTGTCCATAAGCCTTACAATAATCCTTTTTAAAGGGATGTATCAAAAGATTAAGGTAGTATCGGATGTAAAAAACGGAGTATTTGGTGTAATGGACTGCATTTGTAAGGATGTACAGCTTATGAATATTAAAGGAGATTCGACAGGTCCGGCGGCAAGAATTTATCCGCTTGAATGTCCGGATAAGATATCTGAAAAGCGGTACCCGGTACATGATAGCAGATTTAAAGCTTGTCAGGAGCTGGAGAACAGAGCTGCATGGCTTGTAAGAATAGAACGAAGCAGAAAAGAATATTTATGTATACGATAGAATATAAAAAAGTTTTTGATTAAAAACTTCACCCCCCTGCACCATGGGTCTTGGGGGCAGAGGAAACTTTTTTGTAATTTAGAAAATTGCAAAAGTACGCAATTTCCTAAAAGATAAAAAAAGCTTAAAAGGAATATTTTCCAAAGCTGTCAGAATAACAGGAGGTGACACAAATTGGCTAATATAGTAAAAATAAACACAGACTCATTAAACAGTGATATATCACGTATTGAGCAGACTGAAAGATCAATAGAAAACGTAAAAAACAGTATAAATGCCAGTATACGTTCATTAAACGGTATGTGGCAGGGACCGGCGCATGATAAGTTTGAAGCCCAATTTGCAAAGGATTATGAGGCGATGAACGAGATTTGCGAGATGCTTAAGGATATCATAGGAAATTTAAAATATGCAAGAAAAGGATATGATACCTGTGAGGATAAGGTAGGAGATATTGTAAGATCAATAAAGGTATAACAGGGAGGAATTAAAAATGGCACATAACTATACCGGTTCATTAACATTCGGCTCTGCAACAATAAAGGTATCTCCGGATATTCTGATTGCAAAGGCTGATGAGGTAGAATCAGGAATAAGCAGAATGAGACAGTTGTTTTCAAACGTAAAAAGCAGTATAGACCGTACCGCATCATATTGGGAGGGCGAAGCGGGAGATTTACATCGCAGAGCATATTTAAAGCGTCAGGCTGAGGTTGAAGAGATGCTTAAAAAGCTCCGGCAGCGTGTAAATGAGCTTGAACAGCTTGCAGCAAGCTATACAGATGCTGAAAGAGCAAATACAAGTGCGGCGAATGCACTTGCAACAAACGTAATTCAATAACAGGAAGAGGGAGGATTTTTATGAAGACAGCATTTCAGATAAGAATGGATTTTAACAAGGCCAACAGACAGGCGGCTGAGCTTGACGATCTGGCTGAGAAGATAAAAAGAATCGGCACAAATAAATTAGGCGATGCTTTAAACGAAGTTCGTGCATCATGGACGGGCGAAAATGCTTCTATGTTCATTCAGAAAGGTAATTTAGTCGGAAATCAGCTTGTAAACCATTCCAAAAACCTGAGAAACACTGCGGCAACGATACGCAGAATAGCAAAACGCATATATGATGCTGAGATGGCAGCCTTAGAGGCTATCAGCGACTGATAAATAAGATGTTTGTCGCAAAAAATGTGCTGTTTGTCGGAAAACCGACAAATGCAAAGAAATTTATATTATAATAAGATTGTAATTGAGGAGAAGACTCATAGCAATAAATAAAAATAAAAAAATGGAGGAATTTAAAATGGCAAAATTTGCAGTAACACCGGCACAGCTTAACGCTGTAAGAAGTGAAATTCAGGAGCTTAACGGAAGGTTCAACAGAATCATGGGCGAGCTCATCGACACAGAGCAAAGCTTAAACGTACAATGCGAAGGCGAAGCAAAGCGTAAGTACCAGATGGAGTTTAAAAAAGACGTTGAAAAGATGAGACGTTTCCACACAACTATGACAACTTATATTTCTACTCTTGGTGATATTTCAAAGAACTATTCAACAACAGAAGCAAGAAAC
>JAZTZP010000165.1:0-6293 GCA_045637525.1 Clostridia bacterium
CATAACTTGCGGCAAATTGGCCGCAAATTTCACTCGCATTTATGCGAATTTCACCCAAGCATAATGGTTGGATTTCACTTTTTGCCTATGGCAAAAAATTTCACTGTAAATTATAGTTTATCTGCGATAAACTATAATTTACCACCGCTCCAATCATAAAAATATTAAGACAAAAATAGAGCCACAGCATAAAGAGCATCACAGCTGCTAAAGATCCGTATAAATCGGAATGATTTGAAAAAAAATCGATATAAACGCCAAACCCGTATGAAAAACAAATCCATGCAAAAGCCGAAAACAGAGCTCCCGGGAGCTGTTTTATAAACCTCAGCTTCTTTTTTGGAAGTATGGTATAACAGGATGCAAAAATAAATGTAAGAAACAAAATAAAAAACCATGGTCTTATATAAGAAATAACCTTAAACAACCCCTCAGCCTCAGGATACATCTTCAGCACAAGCATCATAATTCTGTTTCCTAACGATATAACCAAAAGAGTTGCAATAATTGAAGCAATAAAAATAAAGGTATAAAAAAATGAATAAAGACGTTTTAGAAAATATCCGAACGCCTCATGACCGGAATATATTTCGTCAAGCCCTCGGACAATTGATGAAAAACCTCTTGACGACGACCACAACGTTGTAATTGCGGATACCGATATTAAAGAAACAGTCGGAGAAACATATATTTCATTAATAACAGAGCTGATAAAAGGCACAGACGCCCCCGGAACAGATACTGAAATAATGTAAAACAGCTCTTCTTTTGACACCGGTATTATATACTGTGCAAAGCTAAGCAACAAAAGCATAAACGGAACGGCAGATATAAGCAAAAAAAATGCCGTCTCAGCAGAATATAAAGATACTTTACAACGCACAACCCCATCTGCCGTTCTTAAAATAAATCCTAAGAATTTTTTCATAATATCACCATGAATACAATAAATTTTTCCGTTATCTTATCATGAAACAATTTTTATAATCCTATACATTTTACAGCACTAAAAAAAACGGCTTGAACACCATGCAACATGATATTCAAACCGCATTTTATTATCCTTATTTTATTCCGTAGCCAATATCAAAAGCTTTAAGATTAACCTCTAAAAACTTTTCGGGAACGGTATTTTTTATTACCTGAGTCCATGTTTCATAAGGCACATCCGTTGACTTTGCAAGTATTCCAATTAATACTACGTTAACTGCCTTAATGTTTCCGGCAGACTCTGCCAAAGAGCGTGCGTCAACAGCCGTTAAATCTGCCACCGCCGCAAGCTTTTCCTCAAGTCCCGACGGATACTCCGCAGCACCGGTTATAACCGGCATCGGGTTCATCTTCTGAGTGTTTACTATCATCTTTCCGCCTTTTTTAAGGAAAGGTAACGCACGGTAAGCCTCTAAAAGCTCAAAAGCAAGAACTATATCAGCTTCGCCCCTGTCTATTATCGGAGAATATACCTTTTCACCGTACTTCACATATGTTACAACGCTTCCGCCTCGCTGGCTCATTCCGTGTACTTCAGAAACCTTTACGTCATACCCTTCAGCTATGGCAACATTACCGAGGATACGGCTTGCAAGCAATGTACCCTGACCGCCTACTCCAACAATCATTATCTTCATTACATCAGCCATTATATTAATCCTCCTTTTCAATTGCCCCGAACGGACATACATTAACACACAAACCGCAGCCATTACACTGAGCTGTATCTATAACTACCTTGCCGTCCGTTACCGATATAGCCGGACAACCGAGTTTCATACACATCTTACAGTCCTTACACTTATCGGTAATCTTACAATGACCTGAATATTTAACGGTTTTTAAAAGTGCACAAGGACGCTGTGCTATAATTACAGACGGTTCGTCTTTTGCAGTTTCTTCCTTAACAACCTTTTCAAAGCCCTTAACATCAAACGGATCGGCAATAACAACGTTCTTAACTCCTATCGCATGACAAAGCGCCTCAAGATCAACCTGCGGTGCCGGCTCTTTACGGATTGTAAATCCGGTAGTCGGGTTATCCTGATGTCCTGTCATACCCGTGATTGAGTTATCAAGTATTATAACTGTGTTTGTACCATTATTATATACTATATCAACAAGTCCCGTTATTCCCGAATGCATAAATGTTGAATCTCCGATTACACAAACAAGCTTTTTGCTGAACTCATTGCCTCTCGCCTTCGCCATACCGTGAGCCGCCGATACGCTTGCACCCATACAGATAGTAGTGTCAACGCTCGCAAGCGGTGCAACCGCACCCAATGTATAACAGCCTATATCTCCGCTTACAGTAAGACCGAGCTTCTTAAGCACATAGAAAGTACCTCTGTGAGGACATCCTGCACACATAACCGGCGGACGCATCGGAACAGCGTCTATTGAAGCAAATTCCGCCTGAGCTTTTCCAAGAACTGCACTTGCTATCATAGCCGGAGTGTATTCGCCTAAAAGCGTAAACACTTCCTTACCGATAACCTCCACTCCGTTAGCACGGCAAAATTCTTCTATATACGGGTCAAGCTCTTCAATTACATAAACCTTATCATACTTAGCCGCAAAATCCTTTATGAGCTTTTCAGACATAGGATAAACCATTCCGAGTTTAAGGTAATCAACGGCTTCTCCAAGCGCTTCCTTTGCATATATGTAAGAAATACCCGATGTTATAACACCGATCTTACTGTTATTATTTTCAATAGTATTAAGCTCAGATGTTTCGGCATACTTTTCAAGATTTTTAATTCTATCCTCAACAACCACATGACGTTTTACGGCATTTGCCGGCATCATAACATACTTTCCTATATTCTTTTCATACGGTTTCAACTCATAGTTTTCCGGCTCAACCTCCTCTACAAGGCTCTGCGAATGTGAAACACGTGTAGACAAGCGAATAAAAACAGGTGTATCAAATTCCTCACTCAGCTTATATGCAAGCTTAGTATATTCCTTACACTCCGAGCTGTCCGACGGCTCTAACATAAGAACCTTCGCCGCCTTTGCATAGTGGCGTGAGTCCTGTTCATTCTGTGAGCTGTGCATTCCCGGATCGTCTGCAACGCAAAATACAAGTCCGCCGTTTACACCTGTGTAGCTTACGGTAAACAAAGGATCTGCAACAACGTTAAGACCAACATGCTTCATACAAGTCATGCTCCTTGCTCCGGCAATGGATGCGCCAATTGCAACCTCACCGGCAACCTTTTCGTTCGGTGCCCATTCTACATAAATATTTTCGTATTTAACGATATTTTCAGTAATCTCGGTACTCGGCGTGCCGGGATATGAAGAAACTACGGAAACGCCGGCTTCATAAGCGCCACGTGCAACAGCAGCATTTCCAAGCATTAGCTTTTTCATCAAATCATCCTTCCTGTGAATACATATTTTTCTCATTTTTCTTATTATAACACATTCCTCAGGAAATTTCAACAATTTCTTTGAAAAAATGTGAACTTTTTGTTATTCTTATTTACAAACAGCTAAAACTATGGTATTATTATAGTGAATAATTTTGTAAAAGGCGGTGATTATAACCATGTCAGATAATTTTTGTGCACAGTGTGGTGCAACACTCGACCCTGATGCCAACTACTGTTCAAGATGCGGAGCTCTTACATCTTCCATGAAACGCGAACGCAAACAAAACGAAGCCCCTGTCGTTGCGATTGTAATCAGTTTCTTAGTTATAGCTTTAATCTGTGGCTCGATCATTGTTGCATTAATGTTCAGGGATCATGAAATTACCATAACCAGGCAATATCCTCAAACTATGCAGGAAGCTCTCACGCCTGATTTTACAGCTAAACCAATCACAGATCCCACAGAAGAACCGACACCTTCCCCCACTCCGGAGCCTACACCGACGCCGGCAGCAGCGTTTGCCCCGTCTCCTACCGTAGTCCCTGAAACGGATAAAACGTATAAAAACAGCAGATACGGTTTTTCCTTCAGATACCCGGCAGGAAAATTCTCAGGCTCAACCGTTTCACAAAACGGCGATGGTATAAAACTTACGGGAGAAAATATAACTGTTACCGTTTACGGCTCAAACAACGTATTTCACCAATCCCTCGATGCCTTGTATCAAAACGCAGTAAACACCTACACAAACATTGATTATAAGGTAAAGAAAAGCAATAACTACGTAGTATCAGGAACGGATGGCGACACTATGTATTATGTACGTGAATACGTCGGAACAGAAAGTATAAACACCCTGTCAATAACATATCCGGCATATCTTGAAAAGAGCTTTGATGCCACAGTTACTCTTATTTCAAACTCTTTAAAGCCGGGAAATCTTTCTGAAGCTCATTAAAATTTAAGGAGGATAACAACTATGTTTAAGCTAAAAAATAAATTTGCAAGAGTTTTAGTATGCTTACTTATAACACTACTTATCGGAGCGGTATGGTTTTATGTATCACTTCCGGCAATTAACCTTCAGTCACAGGACTTCTATTCCTTCGGCGCCGGTCTGTGCATTATATACATTGTGCTCAGCCTGATTTTTTCAGTCGGCAACGGCGTTTCGGGGCTTGGCGATTATTTCAGAAGAATAAAATCAGATTGTAAGCTTCCGGCAATACTGCTTATTGCATTTGTCGTATTTCCGTTTATTGCCGGCATATTCTCATGGCAGGTATTCCGTGCAGGAGCCTATCGTGACCTTATAACGGTAACAGACGGAAATTTCTCGGATGACGTTGCAGAAATATCATTTGATAAAATCCCAATGCTCGACAAAGACTCTGCCGAAAGACTCGGCGACCGTAAGCTCGGCGAGCTTTCGGATATGGTAAGTCAGTTTGAAGTTGCCGACGACTATTCGCAGATAAATTTCGACGACCGTCCCGTGCGGGTAACTCCGCTTGAATACGGTGATTTAATCAAATGGTTCACAAACCGCTCAAACGGTCTGCCGTCTTATCTTATAATAGATATGGCAACGCAGGATGTTGAGGTTGTAAGACTTCCTGCCGGACAGGGAATTAAATATTCCGAATCGGAGCATTTCGGAAGACTCCTCTACCGTCACATACGAATGAATTATCCGACATTCATATTCGCAGAGCCTACCTTTGAAATAGACGAAAACAAAACCCCGTATTGGATTTGCCCGAGAATTGTAAAAACTATCGGATTGTTCGGCGGAACAGATATCCGTGGCGCTGTGCTTGTAAACGCGCAAACAGGTGAATGCGAATACTACGAGGATGTACCTACATGGGTAGACAGAGTATATTCAGCTGATTTAATCATACAGCAATACGATTATCACGGCTCATATGTAAACGGTTTTATAAACTCCGTTTTCGGACAAAAAGATGTAACAGTAACAACGAGCGGATATAACTATATAGCATTTGATGATGACGTGTATCTTTACACAGGCATCACCTCCGTAGGCGGTGATCAGTCTAATGTAGGTTTTATCCTTTCAAACCAGAGAACAAAGGAAACAAAATACTATCCCGTTGCCGGAGCAACCGAAATTTCAGCAATGAACTCAGCAGAAGGTGTTGTTCAGCACTTAAAATACAAGGCTACCTTCCCTATCCTTTTAAATATAGCAGACGAGCCGACGTATTTCGTATCGCTTAAGGATAACGCAGAGCTTGTTAAAATGTATGCAATGGTAAATGTGCGACAGTATCAGCTGGTTGCAACAGGACAGACACTGAGTGAATGTGAATCAGAATACGCAAAGCTCCTATCACACAACGGTCTCGGTACAGATGAAAAAATATCGGTAAACGAAAAATCAGGAATAATAACCGACATACGCTCAGCAGTCATCGACGGAAATTCATGGTACTATATACAAATCAACAACGAAGATGCCTACTATACAATTTCAGCAGCCGAATACAAAAACATAGTAACATTAAACCCCGGCGATGAAATAAGCATCATATTCGAAGCATCAGAAGATAAGCTTAAGAAAATTGTATCTATGGAATAAATTATAGTTTATCTGCGATAAAGTAGTAGGATTCCGATGCCGCTTTGCAAGCCTCCCTTGCCTAAAGGGAGGGGGACCGCTTGCGGTGGAGGGATATTGATTTTTCTATGTCTTTACGTTAACAAAAATACAAATTATAGTTTATGGGGAAATGAAATTTCCCTGCGACCCATTTTCCGATTTGTAAATTTAAGATTATCTATATATTATAGCAATTACTTATCGAGTTGCGCAAGCACGTGCAGCTTTTACGTCAAAAGCTGCGCAAAACCCCAAAGGGGATTTTCCCCTTTGGAAACCCCTTAGCAAA
>JAZTZP010000166.1:0-35536 GCA_045637525.1 Clostridia bacterium
GCAGAAACAAATGTAAGAGCAGGTCTTTCAGGATTTAGTAAGTATATGACAGATGAGACTGTAAATACAATCTGCTTTGATTATAAACTTAGCGGAAGTTCAAAGAATCATGTTGGTTTCTTCTTGAATGATACAGCGGGCGCAGCATACTGGAGCAAGACTTGTGCAGCAATGATTCTTGGCAATAGTGAGTCAATTCAGCTCAGAACCAGACCAAACTATAATGCCAGTGATTGGTATAGTTATGCAGGCAATGCTAACCTTTATCAGGCAGCACCAAACAACCGTGAATGGAACAGAGCAATGCTTGAAGTGAACAATGTAACAGGCGAGGTTAAAGGATATATAAACGGAGAATATTACGGTATAATTTCAGGTGCAACTACTTCACCTGCAAATCTTGATACAATATTCTTTAATACTGAACCTGCTGTTGGTGCAGGCGGAACTTCGCTAAATGGTTTGTCAATACTTTTAGATAGTATTGAGATTTATGAGGGAGAAGCAAAGCATGATACAACAGATATAACATTTGAGTTGGCACTTGTAAATGATACATCAAATTCCGGATTTGCTCATATGTCAGAGGAAACTGTCGCAGATGCTGAAAAGGGTACAGTAAGAAAGCTTACATTTGACGCAAAAGCTGAAGAAACAAACGTAAGAGCAGGTCTTTCAGGAATTAGTAAGTATATGACTGATGAGGTCGTAAACACAATTTGTTTTGATTATAAACTTAGCGGAACTTCAACAAATCATGTTGGTTTCTTCTTGAATGATACAGCAGGAGCGGAATATTGGAGTAAAACTTATGCGGCAATGATTCTTGGTAACAGTGAGGGAATTCAGCTCAGAAGCCGACCAAGCTCTAATGGTAGTGACTGGTATAGTTATGGCGGTAATACTAACCGTTATCAGGCAACACCAAATAACCGTGAATGGAACAGAGTGGTACTTGAAATTAACAATGTAACAGGCGAGGTTAAGGGATATATTAACAGAGAATATTATGGTACAATTTCAGGTGCAACTACTTCACCTGCAAATCTTGATACAATATTCTTTAATACTGAACCTGCTGTTGGTGCAGATGGTTCATTGTCAATCCTTTTAGATAATATAGAAGTATATCCGGGTGCGGTAAATGTAAAAGATGCTGATTATATTGGAGTAGTTGATGCAGACGGATTTGCAATTGGCGAGTTTAGCGCAAAGGATACAGTTTATGTAAAAGCAGGAGTAAAAAATGAAACAAGCTCAGCAAAGGATTATATAGTAATACTCGCGGTATATGATGAATTTGGTGCTTGTGTAGATGTTAAAATTCATGAGTTGAAAGATGTTCAGGCAGGGGCAGAAGGTATAGTAGACGGTGCAACTTTAGGTCTAACTCTTCCCGGTGATGCGGCAAAGGTAAATGCCTTTTTATGGAATACATGGGATTCACTCACACCTGTTTGTGATTTTGATACTTCAGTATTAAAAACTGCGGAATAAGCAGTTAGGAATGGAGAATTTATATGAAAAAAATAGCATCAGCAATAATCGCTATGACTATTGCCTTGTCCGTTATAGGACAAGGCGTAGCTATGGCGGCAACGCCGACTGTACCGTACACATATAAAAATGTGGAGGAAAGTATAGAGGCGATTCCGGATAGTGCATTGAATTTTACAAACAACACCAGATCCGGTGTGACTGCGACAGGAATGACAAAAAGTTTTGTGTATGACAGTGAAAAGGATAAGGAAGTAATGCAGCTTGTATTTAATGCGAAAGCTGATTCAACCGGAAAATCAATTGATGTTCTTGCATCTCTTGATGGCTTGGCAGAATTACTTGCTGACGGCTCTGAAAATACAATAAGCTTTGACTATAAAGTAACGGGCACATCAACGGGTAATATAGGAATGTTCTTCGTGGGGGAATCGGCAACAGATTTTTCTGAAACCAGCACAAAGTATCCTGCTATTGGTCTTCGTAATGGCGGCGGTATAGCCGCTTTTGCACGACCTGCGGCAAACAGAGGAGCATGGTATTCTTATGTTGGCGATACATGGGTATCTCATGATTCAGATAACACGCAGTGGAACAGATTAACTATTGTGGTAGACAGTAACGGAACGAAAATTACTAAGGTTTATATTAACGGACAGGTGGCTGCATTCCAAAATCCTAATGGTTGGGGACTGATTACTGACGGAACTACCGCTATGGGTGAAATTGATAAAATCTTATTCAATACTGAAGGCGAAGTGTCCGGAGTAAATGATTTGGCAATACTGTTTGATAATATCA
This sequence comes from Clostridia bacterium, assembly GCA_045637525.1. Lineage (GTDB taxonomy): Bacteria > Bacillota > Clostridia > UBA1381 > UBA1381 > JAZTZP01. The sequence goes on from JAZTZP010000166.1 coordinate 2,299, forward strand.
AGGTTTATCCGGGAAGGATAGATTTTACAGGCGAAAATGCATTTGAGGGAACATGGAACTTTGAAAATGGTCTTAAAATGAAAAATTTCGGTTTATCGGACTTTGATGGTGTAATGATTTCTACAGTTCAATCTGATGTATGTGTAAAGACACAGCTTTGTAATTTGTCGGAAAATCCAATGAAGGTTTTAGTTTTTATTTCGGGGTATAATGACGGTGTGATGGAATCCGTTGATTTTAAAATGTGTGATATTGATGCAGGCGGTGAGATTGATATAAATAACATAAGCAACACACTGTCTCTTGATTCTGAAAAAGAATATGATAGAATTCAACTTCGGATTCTTGACGGGGAAAGCGGATATCCTCTTATAGAAGCTCGTGAATTAAAAACTGCCGAGTAAACCAACTATAAAACACGCGTGATTTAAAAAAGGAGTAGAGAATGAAAAATAGATTTATTGCAGCTGTTATGGCAGGGCTGATGATATCGGTGACCGTTACAACAGCTTTTGCAGGAATAGAATCGGCTGTTTGCGATGGTAATAATATAGTGGTAACGGGAACTGCATCGACAAATGCAGCAGGTGAGAGATTTTCACTTATGCTTCATAATTTATATAGTGTAAATAATCCCGCTGAATCTGTTGTTGTGGCAGAGCAGGGGGTATCGGGTGAAAATGGAAGTTTTACATATACAATTCCCTTAGCAGACAAGTTTGGTGATGGAAACTATACTCTGCGTTATGGTGATTATTCAGGAACGGCTGAAGAGGTCGATTTATGCATAGACAGAGATTCGGAAGCTATTTTAGCAAGCATATCTGAGGTAGGACATATCTTCTTTGACCCTTCGAATATAGAGGTAAATGTGATTTTTTCAATCGGAGAAACAGCACAGAACAAAGACGTAGTGGCAAGAGTTTATACCGAAGATGAAAATGAACTTGTTTTTGAGGATGTAGTGTCTACTTATGAAATGCAAGCATTAGAAAGAGTTTCAGACACTCTTACTATAGATTTAACCGACTCTAAAAAGCAATATGGAATGTTTGTGTTAAAGCTTGCGGTGGTATCGCAAGGAAGTGAGCCTGAAGATGAGGATTTTATCGATGGAATACGTTTTTCTGTTGCAAAAAAATCTGAAGAGCCAAATAACAAAATAGGTATGCATACGCAGTTTAGTCATTATCAGGCCGACCCTGCGATAAACACAAGGCTTTTAAGGAATGCGGGATATTACGGAATACGTGAAAGTGTGGGAGAACATGTGTGCTTTACAGACGGGGTATGGAAAGAGCCATGGCGTTATAATCAATGGACCGGTTATGCTAAAGCAAATAATCTTTCGCAAATAATTATTCTCAGTAGCGGCGGCATTGGATTTCCGAAAACCGAAGCCGAAATTGAATACTTCACTAATTATGCGGTCACTGTAGTGTCAAACTTTGTGGAGGACGGAGTGTATTGGTACGAGTTGTGGAATGAGCCAAACTGGGACTATACAGCGGAAGAATACGCAAATCTTTTAATAAGCGTTGCTCCGGCAATAAAAGCGGTGGATGAAAATGTTAAGATTCTTCCTTTTGTAACTGCCGGTGCGAATAATCATTATGCAGCAAACTGGATTGTTGATATAATTAAGATATTGCAAGAGCGAGGTCTTGACCCTCATGACTACATAGACTATATTTCAATTCATCCGTACAGACCTCTTAATCAGGCACCTGAGAAAAAGACGAGAACTTGTGACTGTGCAGGCAGAACGGAATCCCGTAACGAAGGACATCAGTACAGTGAAGAAACTGAGACTATTCCCGGTGATTCATCAATTGTTGCAAGAATTGATAATATGACAAACAGATTAGCCGAGGTCGGCTGTGATGATATTCCGTATATTGCCACAGAAATAGGCTGGTATTCTTATGAGGGTGCATTTTCAAGGTATGATTGTGAGGAATGTATTGCAAATAAGACTACTGCACTTAGTGAAACAGGACAGGCACAGTATAGTGTGAGAGCTGCGGCACTTCTTTATAACAAGATTGATAAAATTTATTTCCATACCCTTAATAATAAACCGAATACAGAAACCCCAAGAGAGAAAAATTTCGGATTTACGGAGTTCTATAGTGATACAGAGACGGAAATTCCATACGAAGCAAAGCCTGTGTTTATTGCTATGGCAAACTTCAACGCAATGCTCGGAAATGCTGAGCTTATAGAGGAAAATGTTGATGGATTAAGTTATCCGTCACTTTGGACAATGACAAATTATGATTATGTTTTTAGAAAAGACGGAAAGAAAACCCACCTGATGTGGACGACAAATACCAATAGCCGCTCAAAAACAATAAGCGTTCCGGGAAAAGCAGTATGCTTATATGATATATATGGCAATATAATTGATAAGAAATACAATGATAGCGGCAGTTACAGTATTTCTCTTTCGGGTTCACCCGTTTATGTCGAGGAAATTGATGTAACAGAGCTTAAAATTGTTGATAAAAACGGTAAGGTTGTGTCCGGAATTGGTGATAATACAGAGCTTTGTGTAAATATGAGCAGTGTTACAGAAACCGGTGAAAAGGGTACATTAATCTGTGCGACTTATGAGGATAATAAGCTTCTTTCAGTAGTGATGGTACCGGTTCCGGTAGGAGCTACTTCGGCAATTACTCCATATATCAACACAGAGAATACTGATATGGTTAAGGCTTTTTATTGGAAGGAAGCAAATAATGTCCCATATTGTGAGGCAGTAACTGTATTCAAATAACAGAAATGAGGATGGAAACGATGAAAAAAATAACTGCGTTTGCTGCAGCGCTGACGATGCTTTTGCAGGTCAGTGCATACGCAGCGGTGACAGATAATAATGATATGACAGTAAATATCAGCGATAATACCGGACTTGTCGATGCGATGATGGCGGTTGATATAATTCTTCCGGGCTATACATATTCTGACTTACTCACAGCTGAAAGAAGCGAGTATCTTAATATGCTTGCATATAGTGAACAGGTAGTAACCAATAGTGAAGGCTTGCTTGATGTTACCTTTAAGCTGAGAGCTGACAGCCCATCGGGTAATTATACTTTTATTATAAAAGGTATGGATTACCAAAAAGAAATAACGGCGTTTGTTTTAAATGATGAGCTGTCAAAAACAGCAATGGAAGCTATAGAAAATGCACTTATCAGCGACATAAGCGATGAAGAAAAAATTGATACAATAAAATCTGCAATAGTGTCAAACACTGCAGAATATGGCATTAATAAGAATGGATATGTAGCGGAATTTAACGTTGATGACTGGGAAAAAGTTGCAAGTCTTTCATACAAGTATATGAAAGAGGAAGGTATCACCGAGGTTACCACAGAGTCAGCACCTTTGATATTTAATAAGGGTATTGCTGTTGTTTCACTTGAAAACGGATTGGTAGAAAATATAATAGAAGATGCAGAAATTTTTGACCTTGAAAACAGTGAGCTTTCGAAGTGGTACAATAAAGATTTTGTGACCGATTTTACAGGTGAGAGAATGGCAGAAAGATTAAGCGGCAAGAAGTTTGACACTTTTGCCCAATTTGATGAAGCTTTAATCGAGAGCTATGTTCTGTCTGTAATTGAAAAGCCTGATGGCTCGGGTAATACGAAAGCAGTAATGCAGGCGTTTTCAGATTATATAGGCACAGGCTCATCAGGCAGAGATAAAAAATATGCTTATGTATCAGATAAGAAATGGGATTCTTATGGCGATTTAAAGAACGCTTTTGACGGATATAAAGAGCCGGGCAGTTCGGGTGGTTCGGGAGGCTCAGGAGGCTCAAGTGGGTTAGGCAAAAAGCCTGTAACAACGGTTGAAGTGATGCCGACTGTGACTACAGAGCCAGAAGTAGAGGAGAAAATAATATATCCTCTGACAATTTTTAATGATTTAGATACAGTTGCATGGGCAGAGGAAGCTATAATTGCACTTACGGAGCAAGGTATATTAAACGGTGTAGGAGACAATTTATTTGCACCTGATAAAACTATTACAAGAGAGGAATATACTGCAATGCTTGAAAGAGCATTTCTTATTAGTGCAGAGAGGGCAAAAATTGAGTTTTCAGATGTTTTAAACGGTGCATGGTATTATGACAGCGTTGCAAAAGCATTAGGTGCCGGAATCGTAAACGGTGAGAGCGAAGTCGTGTTTGGGACAGGTAAAAATATTACAAGACAGGATATGGCGGTCATGCTTCATCGTGCAGCAGGATATATTAAGTTAAATATCCCGGTTCCGGAAGAATATATGAAATTTGATGATGATGCATTTATTTCAGGCTATGCAAAGGATGCTGTTTATGCACTTCGTGGGGCAGGGATAATCAACGGAGTAAGTGACTTAGAATTTGCTCCGCTTGAAAATGCTACAAGAGCACAGGCTGCAAAAATGATTTATAGTTTGCTTGAATTATAAGAGACGGAGTGATACAAAAATGAAAGCTTTTAAAAGAATTTTATCAGTTATATTAGCTCTGAATTTAGCTTTAAGTATCCTTCCTTGTGCGTTCGCAAAAACGGATGACGGAACCGATTATACTATCCTGCTAAGTGAGAATTTTGACAGTACATTGTCTAAAAGCTCTTATGGAACGTTTTCTATTGATTCCGGAAGCTATGCCACGACAACAGACAGTGATGGAAAGGCTGCTAAAATAGCTCTTATAGGAACTGAAAAAAAAGCCATGCAGTTTGTATTAAATGAGCCGATTTCGGAGGGAACAGTATATATAGGCTATGATTATTTTGGTGAGAAAACAGGAGATGCACAAGATTTTTATATTGCCTCGCCCGAAAATGAGGAAATCTTTGGAGATTCAATGGGATTGTTTTTCGATAACGGTAAATTAAGGATATATCCTTCACTTGACAGAAACAACTACTCAAGCTTTTCAGGCGGACTTGATGCGAAACCCAATGAGTGGCACAGAGTAGACAGTTGGCTTGATTTTGATGCAAAGGTAGCATATTTCTACTTAGACGGTGTTCTGATTACATCAACAGATATAGGCGATCAACAGATGACGTTTGCCGGTTGGGGAAGAACCATCAGATCCGCAACCGAAAAGGACGGAGTGGAGTATATAGACAGCCTTGATATTTTGCATATTAAGGAGCATAATCCACAAACTGTTATTAATGAGGCAAGTTCAATTCCTGACCATTGGAAAGCAAACTCAAGGGTTGAAATTTCAACCGAGGTTTTGGGTGGAACATTCTTTGATGAGGAAGCAAAGCTTTCAGTTTCTGTTACAAACCTGATGAAGGATGATATGTCAGGAAAACTGAATCTGAAGGTCACAAATGATACGGGTGAAATAGTGTGTGATGAAATCCGGGATATATCCGTAAATAAAAATGAGAGCAATCAGGAAGAATTTGTGTTAAGGCTTGCCAAATTTGGATATTACGATGTATATGCTTCTTTTGAAAATCCTGAATACACAGCCCAAGGATATCAGGCAGGTGTAGTAGAATATACTATAGTCAGAGCAAAAGAAAGCGAAGTTCAGAATTTAATGCTGGGCTATTCGGCTCACACAACCAGGGGACAGGGGATATCAGAGGTGTCCCGATGGAACGGAGTTCTTTCAAAATTAGGATTTTCCATTGCAAGGGAAAATCTGGATTGGGTTGATTTTCAGCTAAAAACCGGAGACCCTATGGTGTTGACAGAGAGACAGAAAGCTGTCATAAAAGCAGCCAAGGAAAATAATATACGTCTTTTTACAATTATTAGTGGTTCACAAGGCGCACACTCAGTCAATTTTATACCTGAGAGTCAGAAGGAACTTGATAACTTCCATAAATTCGTGTATGAGATGGTTAAAGCTGTGCAGGAGGTAAGTCCTGAGTCAAATTATGTGGAATTATTCAATGAGTATCATTATCAGGAGAGATACCAAAACAACCCCAAGGCTGCTGTTGCAATGCAAAAAGTAGGATATGAGGCGGCTCATGCGGCAGATCCGGATATAATTGTTTGCGGAGGTGCTACGGGAAGATTTCCTCTTGAGTGGATGGAAGGTGTCTTAAAGGAAGGATTTGGAGATTATATTGATGCTTTTTCGGGACATCCATATAGCGTTGAGGCAAGGCCGGAGGATGTAACATACAGTAATGGTACTTCGGTGCAGCAGACTAAAGCAGGAAGAGAGCTTTTAGATAAATATGGATATCAGGATAAAGAAATTATTTTGTCCGAGCTTTCCTATACTGCTGCCGCAGTTTGTGAAACAGAAGTTGACCAGGCAAAGTATGGTATAAGGCAGTATATTATGACATCTCCATTGGTAGAAGAATTTATCTGGTATAATGCCATAAATAAAAAGGATTATGGTACACAGTCTGTAACTGAACAAAACTTTGGCCTCCTAAAGGCTTCAGCAAATGATGTTGGCGTGCCTTATCAGGCAAAACCTGTGGCGCTGGCATTCGGTGCATATAACGATTTATTGGCACAGGGTGAAAATTTAGGAAGAGTAGAAACAGACGATGAGGATATATATATCTATAAGTTCAAAACCAGAAATAACGAGGATGTCATTGCGGTATGGAACTGGCTTGACGAAATCGAGACAATAGGACTTAACCTTGGAACTGACACTGCAGAGCTTTATGATATGTATGGTAACAAGACGGATATAAAAGCCGATGAAAACGGTGTATTTAATCTTGCAATTTCGGGTGAGCCTGTCTATATCAAAGGAAACATTACTAAGACAGAACTAACATCCTCAAGCTTTAAGCAACCCTACACAGATTTTGAAGTTTGTATGGGTGAGTCATATTCAATACCTTTGAATTTGCCCGCTGTAGAGGGAGCAGAGGTCGAGGTTACAGCAGATGATAACTTCAATATAACAAGAGCTGACTTTGAAAAACTTGAATTTACGGTTGGCTTTGATGCACCCGAGAATTCGGCAATAAAGGTTAATGTTAAAAAAAACGGCAGGGTATTTTATCAATACGATATAGTAATAACTTACGTTGAACCGATAGTCTATAAGGGTGTACTAAAGGCTTATAATACAGAACGTTATATGTGGGAAATCAATATTTCAAATGCAAGAAAAAGTGATATTTCTGCAACTCTTACAATAAACGAGCCTGAAAGCCTTGCCGGAAAAACATTTACTATCAATAAGATTGTCGCCGGGGATTCAAGAAAAATCAGGGTTAATATACCCATAAAGGATATTAATACTGAAAAGATTTCAATGTCGGGAACAATTGATGTAACATCAAAAGACGGTACTCAGAAGATTCCTGTTAACATATCGGAATTTATCGGTTGTATTAAGTATACAAAAAAATCTCCGCTAATTGACGGAAAAATAGATTCGGGTGAATGGGATACATATCTTCCTATAAGGATAAATAATGGAGATTACGCTCAGGATATGGAATGGACTGGCGTGTCAGATTTAAGTGCAGAAGTATATACCATGATAGATGATGAATTTATGTACGTAGGTGCGGTGGTAACAGATGATGTTATGTATGATAAGGATACGCCTCAGCGTGTATGGAACAATGACTCAATTCAGTTTGCTGTTGCAACTGAAAGAAGGGCAGGAGCAAGAAACAGTGAATTTGGTCTCGGATTTTCAAACGGAAAGGTAACTCTTCAAAGATACACATCTCAGGCAATAAATAACGGAGTTGTTGAAGTTACGTTTGATGAGCAAACAGAGTATGCGGTAAAACGCTACGAAAACGAAAAGAAAACCGTTTATGAGCTTAAAATGAAGCTGTCTGATATTTATGATGTTGTTCCTGATGTCAAAGTTTTAAAGAGCATAGTTTTCGGAGTTTGTTTAAATGACCATGACGGAGATTCCAGAGGTTGGATGGAATATACAGGCGGCGGTATTGCACGACCGAAAGATACTTCCCTCTATATGGTTCTTCCTGTTTACGGAAACTAAAATTTCTTGAAAGATTATTCCCTGCACGATTTACCCGGTTGCTGTACGGGGAGTTTTCTGAAGAGGATAAGGATTTACTGTGAAGAACCTTTTGGAACAAAAAAAGTGAAAAACAATAGGAGTAGGAGACATGCTTACAAAAGAACAAGAAAAATGGATAGAGGAGTTATTTTCACAATGTGAAAATAAAATTTACTCAGTTATGGATGATATATCCATAGACTATCCTACGGATATAAGAGGAAATACTAAAAAATATGAAGAAACGGAGCATCCACCATTTAACTGGACAAGTGGTTTTTTTGGCGGTATGATGTGGATTTTATATCTTCAGACGGGAAAGGAAAAGTACAAACAAAGAGCCATAAGATGTAGCGAACGTATGCAGGAAGCATTAGGGAATAATGAAAATTTTTATTGCCTTGACAATCATGATTTGGGGTTTGTATTCGGTCTTACATCTGTAGCTCATTACAGAATATTAAATGATGAGAATGCAAAAATCAGAGGACTTCATGCCGCAACTTTGCTTTTGGGAAGATATAATCCAAATGGTGATTTCTTAAGAGCGTGGAGTGTTAATAACGTACTTGGAAATGATGTAAGAGGATATGCAATAATAGACTCAATGCTTAATTTACCGTTGCTTTATTGGGCATCGGAAGTTACAGATGATCCAAGGTTTGAAGTTATTGCAATAAACCATGCAGATACCCTGGTAAGAAAATTTATAAAACCTGACGGTTCTGTATATCATATTGTAAATTTTGATCCGAATACAGGAGAAGTTAAGGATTATCCGAGAGGACAGGGTTATGAATCCGGCTCAGCATGGTCAAGAGGTCAGGCGTGGGCAATATACGGATTTATGATGTCATATATACATACTAACAATAAAAAATATTTAGATGCAGCAAAAGGCGTTGCAGATTACATAATAGCCAATATGGGAGATTTTAAAATTCCTCCGGTTGACTATATGCAGCCTGAAAAACCTGAAATTATAGACTCATCGGCGGGAGCGGCAACAGCTTGCGGAATGATAGAACTTTCAAGAGCGTTAGAAGATGGTCAAAAATATGAGGATTTTGCAATTAAACTTTTAAAAGGTTTGTATGAGGATTGTGATTTTTCAGATAAGAATCAGGCAATACTTCAAAACTCAAGAGAACTGTATCATGGCGGAAATAATTTCCCGATTATTTATGCAGATTATTTCTTAATAGAAGCTTTGATTAAATTAATGGGAAAAACAGATTTCTTTATGTGGTAAAGGATGTAAACAATGAAAGTTTAGTTAGGAGGTGTTTTGAAAAATATAATGAATCTTGCTTTGCGGTATAGTATATATAGTAGGCATAATGTGCTATGCTACAAAGACAATAAAAGAATATGTTGAGAAAAGCCGACAAAGGGAGAGGTTTTGAGATGAAAATAATAGAAAAAATTAAAAATAAATCTAATTCTCTATATGAACATAGGCAACCGATTATTGCATTTGCCGGGGATAGCGTTACTCAAGGATGCTTTGAGCTATATGTTAAAGAACAAGGTGTAGTAAAACCTGTATTCAATTCTTCTGAATCCTATGCGGAAAAGATAAAGAAGATTTTTGCATTATTATTTCCTGCAACCAATATTACGATTGTTAATGCCGGCATTAGCGGAAATCATGCTGCAACAGGAAGTAAGAGGTTAAATCAGGATGTGCTTGCGTTTAATCCTGACTTAACGGTGGTCTGCTATGGATTAAACGATTCAAATGATAAGGAAGAGGGGTTGGCGTCGTATAAATCGTCTCTTCGGAAAATATTTAAAGATTTAAAAGATGCAGGCAGTGAAGTTATATTTATGACACCTAATATGTGTACAAATAGAGTAGACTATTCAATAAAAGAAAAAGAAATTCAAGATGCGGCTTTGAGAGTGGTGAAAACTGTTAATGAAGGTTGGCTTGAAAAATATATTGAAGAAGCAAAAAAAGTTTGTGAGGAAGAAAATGTTCCGGTATGTGACTGTTACAGTATGTGGAAAACATTAGATGATAGCGGAGTAGATATTACCTCAATTCTTTCAAATAAACTGAATCATCCAATTAAAGAAATGCATTGGATGTTTGCGTATGAATTAGTAAAAACAATGTTTAATTAGTTTGAAGGAGAGTGTATTATGAAAAAAATATTGTCTGCTATTTTATGCTTTGTTATGTTTATATCTTTAGTTACGGTTGCCTCTGCATCAGAAACCGAATATTCACTTTTAAACAGTAACTATGTCCGTCTTTTGGGCAGAGGCGAGGTAATTGGAAAAAGCAGATGCTTCAATTGGCCAAACGCCGGATTTGAATTTGAATTTTCGGGAACTAAAGCAGAAGTGTATGTAGACCAGGCGATTTTTACCGCTGCACCTAACGGAAGCTTCTTTAATGTCGCTGTTTATGACAAGGATACGTTAGTAAGAGTTACACGAATGAAAATTGACACCGGTTGGAACACCATTTACGAAGAGCAAAATGGTGATCCATCTGTTAAAAAGATTATGGTTGTCCGCTCTTCTGAGGCTGTCCGTGGTACTGTCAGAATGAGCAAAATCAAATGTGATGCGATTCCAACGGCATCATCTCCGAGAGCAAAGCTTATTGAGTTTATCGGTGACAGTTTTACAGCAGGCTACGGCAACTCGCCTGATCTTTCGTCGGAAGCTAACTACTGTGCAGAAAATACGGATAACTGGAATTCATACACAGGTTTTGTTGCAAGACACTATAATGCTGATAACAATGTTATCGCTTATCAGGGTAAAGGTGTTTATGCAAACTATAGCTTAAGCAATCTTAGTGATACGATGTCTCATCAGTTTGAATACGAAGAAATTTATGTAGATGTCCCTGAACGCAATATGTCAACTCGTGCATCGCACAAATTTTATAAATATCAACCGCAGCTTATTATAATCTGGCTCGGCACAAATGATGCTTCGGCACAGGTAGAACAGAATACGTTCAGAACCGCTTATGCTGCTCTTGTTGACAACGTAAGGAATAAGTATCCGAATGCTGTGATTCTGAATATGGCACTTGTGGGCTCGATGTACTATGATGTGATTTTTGAAGTGGTAAACGATGAATCCCGTGGAGAAAAGAACAGGTTTTATATGCTTGAGCTTGATAAGTTCACCAGTACTAATGTAGGACATCCTGATATTGCTGAAGATCGGAGAATTGCGAATAAAATTATTGAAAAAATCGATTCAATCAAGGATGTTTGGAATGTTCCCCTTGTTGGTGAAGATGATACACATTTATTATCAATGAGAGCAAATTACAACACCGGCGAGCTTGCGGTATTTGGAAGTACTGAAGCTAAAGGTGATAATGTTTCTATTCTGGTTATGAAACCCGGCTCAGCGATTGAAAATAAGTCGGCTAATGAAGATGAAATTGCTTATGTGTTACAGTCACAAACCTCTGCTGCGGGAGAATATTCCTTTGAATTTGTTGTTGAAAAGATTTCCGGAGAATATACATTATATTTAAACTCAAATTCTTTGAATGATTTACAGGAAAAGCAATTTATATTTAAAAAGGTAATTCCTGAAATGACGGTTACATCCGGCGGTGAGACAGTAAAATTTATGACCGATATTTCTTCCGGCAGGGATATTAAAGTTGTATTAAGCGGTTTTGATGTTCCTGATACAGACTTTGCAGGGATGCTTGCATTGGCACAGTATTCAAAGGGAAGGTTAAAAAATGTAACAATTGCTGATGCTTCAAAGGATTCACAGGCTTACGGTTCTGAAGTTGTTTTGAATACAACCGTTAATGATACGACCGACACTATTCGTGTATTCTATATGAATAAAATATCACTCGCTCCCATCACAGGAACCTATGATATAAAATAACTAAAGTAAATAATTTAATTAAAAGAAAGGATGTTGATGTAATGAAAATGGTAAAAGATAAGAAAATTTTGGTTGGTGCGGATTTTGCAGGTTATCCGCTAAAAGAGGCGGTTTGTGAGCATCTCCGCAAAAAGGGCTGGGAAATTACAGATGTAGGTGTAAAAGCTGATTCTGATCCTGATGATACAGATTTGATGTTTCACAGAGTGGGACTTAGAGCCGGAGCAATGATTTCAGAGGGTGAGTTTGAAAGAACATTACTTTTCTGTGGAACAGGAATGGGAATACATATTGCGGCATCAAAATGTCCTCATGTTCATGCAGGAGTGGTTGAGAGCGTTCCTGCTGCTCTTCGTGCGATTACGGGAAATGGTGTAAATGTATTAGCTATGGGTGCATTCTATGTTGCACCAGCTATGGGGTGTGATATAGCAGATGCATATTTAAATGCCGAACTCGGAAGTGGCTACGAATGGTGGCATAATTTCTATGAATTCCATAAACTTGCAATAGATGAACTTGAAGCATTTGATTACGAAGAATATAAAAAGAATAATTTCAAGGTAAATAAGCTCGGGGATTTTGATTTAACTCTTGAAACTAAGCCGGAAGAATAAGATATAGTAAGATGATTGAGAAAGAAGGATTAGAGATTATGGAAATTTGCGGAAAAAAACAATGGGTAATACCTGATGGATACTTAAACAGCACAAAGAATGGTCCATATGAAAGTCATGAATCTGTATGTGTCCTTAATTTGTCAAATGAAAAAGCAGATATAGAAATGACTGTGTTTTTTGAGGACAGAGAGCCAATTAGCGGTTTTTGCGCTGAATGTTTATCGATGCGTGGAAAGCATATAAGACTTGATAAATTAATAAATAAAGATGAAATGGTAATTCCTAAAGATGTTCCGTATGCACTTTTGGTACAGAGTAATGTACCGATAGTTTGTCAGTATAGCAGGATGGATGTTTCACAGGCAGAAATGACACTGATGACTACAATGGCATATTGATTTGTATATACAAAAATTATGATACACTTTGTTGTATCGGTTGATATAAATATTGGGAGTTTAAGCTTATAAGAATTGGCGATAAGTGCGACCATTATCTTTGTGAGAAAAAATATTGTGGTATGATTATGAAAATAGAAAGGCGGTATTTAATAAATGAAAAACTAAAATTTCAGTGTATCAAGAGATGAAGGTTATATAATATCTTTGTGTCTTTGGAGATTAAGATGAAGTATGCTAAAAAAATTATAATTAGGAGGAATTTAAAATGAAAAGGAATTTAACAAAATTAGTATCAGTTTTATTGAGTGGTGTGATTGTTGCAAGTGTATTGGTGGGTTGTGATTCATCAGACAAGGAGGCTGGTTTAACAGAAGACGGGAAGATATTGCTTCAAGTTTCAACGACTCAGAAAGAAGTTAATGAAGAGGAGTATAATAAGTCAATAGAAAGATATAAAGAATTTGAAGATTTTTATGCGAAAGAATATCCAAATTCAAAAGGTGTTTCTATAGAGCCTCATTATTATAACTATAATGTAAAAGATTATGCAGCTATGGCAACAGGCAATCAGCTTGCTACATATTATTATGTGCCATTAACAGAAGCTAAGGGTATCATGGAGGCAGGGTATGGAAAAGATATCACGAAGTGGATGGAAGAATATGGATATCTTACAGGTATAGATGAAAAGATAAAAAAGAACATTGTAAAAGATGGAAAAGTTTATCTTATGCCTAGATCAGTTTATTCGGTAGGTATTGCCGTAAACATGGATTTGATGAAGCAAGCAGGATATGTTAAGGAAGACGGAACTCCGCATCAGCCTGCAACATTTGAAGAACTTGCTGAAATGGCAGGAGAAATTACAAAGAGAACAGGCAAACCCGGATTTATCCTTCCTACAACAGGTAATGCTGGTGGTTGGAGATTTACTCCTGTTGCTTGGGCGTATGGCGTTGAATTTATGAAACAGGATAAAGATGGTAAATGGCAGGCTACATTTAACACTCCTGAATGTGTGCAGGCTTTGCAGTGGGTTAAAGATCTGAAATGGAAGTATAATGCTATTCCTGAAAATGTACTTATAGATAATGCCAAACAGAGAAACTCATTTGGTGCCGGTGAAGCTGCTATGACATTTGCAGAAGGTTCATCAACAACAGCATTCTTAGCAGGTGGCATGCAAAAAGATAATCTTGGGTTTATTCAAATGCCTGCAGGCCCTGTTCGTCATGTTACTTTAATTGGTGGAGGATACAACGTATTTAACTCAAATGCTACGGATGAGCAGATTGATGCAGCATTTAAATATTTGGATTGGGTTGGCTTAGGTAGAAAATTTGATGACGAAGTAAAATCAAAGATGATAGAAGATATTCAGCTTAAAATTGATAATGGTGAACAAATTGGTGTTTTAAATTCATCACCTTATACTGATGATGATCCCAAACGTGCTTTTGAAATTCAACTTAATACTGTAGATATGGCAAATGTTAACATGAATCAGGTTAAACTTTATAATGACCAATCAAACATTGAGTGGCAACAGGAAGAACCGGTAGAAGCACAGGCACTTTATGCAGTACTTGATAATGCAATTCAGGCTGTTTTGACAGATGAAAATGCAGACTGTGCTAAGCTTATTGAAGAAGCATGCAAAAACTTTCAGACAACTCTTGATACAGTAAATAACGGCTGATTATATGAGGCTATGTAGGCGTATATAGCTTGCATAGCCTTCACAGACTTATATACTGCGTATTTATTTAAATTAACGAAAGGTATGAAAAAAATGCTAAAAAAAGATGTTATACAGGATAAAACATTAAGCACTAAAAAGAATAATGTGGTTACAAGATTTATAAACCGCGACTTTGGTGCATGGATTTTACTCATTCCTATGCTTTTCTGCGTTTATTATTTTACTTTGAGACCTCAGATTTTAAGTGTTTATTGGTCATTTCATAAAATGGTGATGTATCAGCCGCAGGAATTTGTAGGATTTAAGAATTACATAACAGTATTATCACGTCCAGACTTTTTGCAGACGGTTAAAAATACTTTTATATATGTTTTATATTCTGTGCTTATAGGTTTTCCGTTGCCGTTTATGCTGGCTTTGGTTATGAACGAGCTTGTGCATTTCCGTAAACTAACACGTGTATTGGTGTATTTTCCGAATATTATGCCTGCAATGGCCATTTCGCTGCTATGGGTGTTTATATATAATCCATCAGCCGGTGGTCTTATGAACATGATTTTAGGGAAGTTTGGAATAGAACCTTATCAATGGCTTCAGGATTCAAGATTTACAATACTTTGGATTGTTATTTCAATGACATGGAATGGCTGTGGCGGAACTGCACTTTATTACTTTGCTGCAATGCAGGGAATAAACAGGGAGCTTTATGAAGCGGCTTTAATTGATGGTGCCGGGTATTGGAGAAGAGTAAAAATAGTAACACTTCCTTATATGTACGGAATGCTTATTCTGTTTGGTATTAGACAAATTATCAGTGTGTTCAATGTTATGGAGCAGGTATTGCAGATGACAGGGGGAGGCCCTAATAATGCTTCTGTTACATTAGGACTTTTAAATTATCGTTATGCTTTTGAAAACGGAGGTAAGAATGCACAATACGCACTTGCACTCGGTGTTATGATGTTTGTGATTTTATCTGTTTTTGCTATATTGTATTTCTTCCTTGATAAGAAAATACAGGAAAATCAACTGTAAGGGGAGGGTAAGGAAAATGAAGAAAAGAATAGGAAAGTTTCAGAATATGGATTCGGGAGCGTTATGTACCTCGGATATGAAGCAGGTAAAATATAAAATATTTTATGTCTTTTTGTGGGCAATTATGCTTTTTTGGTTTACAATAGTAATTCTTCCTTGTTTATGGTTGGCAGTTTCAGGTTTTAAAACAGCGGCAGAAATCAATGCAAGCCAAAATGCTACTTTCTTTCCCAAAGAATTTGATTTTAAAAAATTAGTACATGCATGGAATACTTTGCATTATCAGAAGTATTATATAAACACCTTCTTTTTAGCGATAGGATGTGTTATATCAGACTTATTTGTATCCGGACTTGCCGGTTACGTTTTATCAAGATTAAAACCAAAAGGATTCAAGTTAATATTAGGAATGGTATTTTGTCTTATGATTTTGCCGGCAACCGGTGCGACTGTGCCATTATATATCACATTTAAAGATGGTATTATTCCGGGTATGAGTATGCTTAACACATATTGGCCTATGTGGCTTATGGCAGGTACAAATATGTTTAATATATTGCTGTTTAAGACTAATTTTGATGGTGTTTCGACCTCTCTTGTAGAGGCAGCTAAGCTTGATGGTGCTTCGAATATAAGGATATTTATAAGGATTATGCTGCCGCTTAGCGTTCCTGTAATTATGACAGTATCGCTATTCACATTTAATGGACAGTTTGGAAATTTCTTTTGGCCCAATCTTGTAATAACAGATCCGGAAAAATATACACTTGGGGTTCAGGTTTATAAAATTCAGAATGCTGTTGCAGCTAATTTAACTGATGATATTAAGATGATGGGGATTATATTTGCAATACTGCCACAATTGTTAATATTCTCGATATTTCAAAAATATATAATTGGCGGAATTAATCTTGGAGGAGTTAAAGGGTAAGTGCGCTCAGAAAAGGGCGGATGGTTTAGTGGGTGGAACCCCCACACGGAATTTAGAGTTTACGCAGTTTTTTTATATCTGTTAAAAATTTTTTATCCTATTATGCAAAAATCTTGTATTTCATATCAAAAAAATGGAGTAAATCTCCTATCAGGTATCCATAAAATCCGTATTTTGAGATTTTATGGGTGCTTTTTTTGTAATTGAGCCGTTTTTTTGTTCGGGAAATGCGTTTGTTTTGGTTGTGTGTACGGGAGTGAAATAATTGTTAAGATTTCTAAAAAATCAGATAAGATTATAGTAGTTTTTTTCGATTTTTTATGATAATATTTTTATATAGGGTTATACGGAGAATTGTGATATATAAGTAACATTAAAGCTATTGAATTGTAACCGTGATTATGATATAATAAAATCGGATAATTTGATTTTTAGTTCGCTGTTGCGAGTTTAATGGTTATAATGGAGGTTTGATTTATGATTTTTTTCTATATACGTCACGGAGATCCGATATATAATCCGGATTCGCTCACTCCGCTGGGTAAAAGACAGGCTGAGGCTGTGGCAAAGCGTCTTGCACTTTATGGTGTGGATAAAATATATGCATCAACATCTAATCGTGCGATACAAACGGCGGAACCGACTTGCGAATTGTTGAAAAAAGAAAAGGTATTACTTGATTTTTGTAATGAGAGTCATGTATGGAATGAGTTTACAGTTGAAAAAAACGGCAGGAAGACATGGCTTTTTCAGGATACTGATACGAGACTTAAGTTTGCAAGTGAAGAGTTTCGTAAATTAGGTGACAAGTGGTATGAATATCCGGGCATGTCGGAGTATAAAAAGGGTGTAGACAGAGTTTATAATGACGTTGATGAGTTTTTTGCGTCTTTGGGATATGAGCATATGAGAAACACCGGCAAATATAGGGTGATTAATTCAAATGACGACAGAGTGGCTCTTTTTGCACATCAGGGATTTGCAATGGCGTTTTTCAGTTGTCTTTTGGATATTCCTTATCCGGAGTTTTGTATTCATTTCGATACTTGTCATACAGGAATGACGGTTGTTGACTTTAAAGAAGAAAACGGATTTGCAATTCCGAGAGTTATGACACTGTCGTCTGATTCTCATTTGTACAGGGATGGCTTACCGACTAATTATAATAATGAAATTCGGTTTTAAACTGCATTTTTTAAAGAGAGAGGGGATAAAATGACACAAGTGAGCTTTCCTTACGGAAAGAAAAAGCTTAACTATGAATTTGATGATAACGAGCTGGTGGCAGTTCTTACATCGTCGATTGAGGAGTATGAGCCGAAAATAAAGGGTGAAGAGCTTGTTAAAAGAGCGCTGAAGGCTCCTGTCGGGTCACCGGGGTTATCTGAACTGGCAAAGGGGAAGAAGAAAATCGTTATCATAGCAAGCGATCATACACGCCCTGTTCCGAGTAAAGTAATTATGCCGGCGATGCTTCGCGAAATCAGGAGCGGAAATCCTGATGCTGATATTACAATTCTTATAGCGACAGGATGTCATCGCGGGACTACAAAGGAGGAGCTTGTTAATAAGTTTGGAAACGACATTGTAGAAAATGAAAAAATATATATTCATGACTGTGATGAACGTGAAAAGCTTGTAAATATCGGCACATTACCTTCGGGCGGTGAGTGTGAAATTAATTCGATTGCTTATGAAGCCGACCTGCTTGTTGCGGAAGGGTTTATTGAACCTCATTTTTTTGCCGGCTTTTCAGGCGGAAGAAAAAGTGTGTTGCCGGGGGTGGCAGGCAGAACAACGGTGCTTGCAAACCACTGTTCGGAGTTTATTGCACATCCGAATTCCCGTACGGGTATTCTCAAGGATAATCCGATACATAAGGATATGCTCTGGGCTGCGAAAACTGCGAAGTTAAAATTTATTGTCAACGTTGTATTAAACGCTGAAAAAGAGGTTATATTTGCAACAGCCGGAGATGTTGAAGCGGCTCATGAAAAGGGAACAGAATTTTTGTCGGAGCTTTGCGGAGTTAAAGCGTCTTTAGCGGATATAGTTATTTCAACAAATGGTGGTTATCCGTTAGACCAGAATGTATATCAGGCGGTAAAAGGAATGACTGCGGCTGAGGCTACTGTTAAGAAGGATGGCGTGATAATAATGCTTGCGGCATCAGATGACGGTACGGGCGGAGATTATTTTTATCATCAGTTGGCTGACGAAGAGGATATATCCAAAACAATGACTGCGTTTTTGGGGCGAAAACGCAATGAAACAGTTCCGGATCAATGGGAAGCGCAAATTCTCATCAGAATTCTTTTGCATTCAAGAGTTATATATGTTTCTGAGTTGCCCGATGAGATTGTAGAAAATATGCATATGATACCGGCACATTCTATTGATGAAGCGATGGTAAAAGCAAAGCAGATAATAGGAAGAGAAGATGTTAAAGTTGTTGCCATTCCGGATGGTATAGCTGTAATGGTACAAAAAGATGTATAATAAATATATCACCGGAAATTGACAAATTGAGTGATGTATGTTATAATATTAATTATATAAATTATTTTGGAGGTGTTAACGTGAAAATTCTTGTGTGCGTAAAACAGGTGCCGGGTTCGAGTGAGGTTGAGGTTGATCCGGTTACCGGAGTGCTTAAAAGAAACGGAATTAAAAGTAAAATGAACCCGTATGACCTTTATGCAATAGAATTGGCGTTGTCTGTTTGTGAAAAGTATGGCGGAAGTATTGAAACTCTTACGATGGGTCCGCCGCAGGCAAAAGAGATTATTATTGAATCGGTATGTATGGGTGCTGAAAAAGGAACGGTATTGACTGACAGAAAGTTTGCCGGAGCTGATGTGCTCGCTACTGCTTATACCATATCACAGGGTATAAGAAAGAGCGGTGAATACGACCTTATAATTTGCGGAAAACAGACGACGGACGGAGATACGGCTCAGGTTGGTGCTGAGGTTGCAGAATATCTTGGATTGCCTAATGTTTCGAATGTAGTTTCTGTTGATGATATTGCGGATGGTAAGGTTACATTAACAGCAGCTCTGGATGAGAAGATGATAAAAATGAACGTGTCGCTTCCGTGTCTTATTTCTGCTGACGGTGATATAAATACGCCGAGACTTCCTTCGTACAAGATAAAACAATCAATATCTGATGATGTTGTAACGTTTATAACAATGGATGATTTTGAGGATAAGAATGAGAAGCATTACGGACTTTCCGGTTCGGCAACTCAGGTAGAACGAATTTTTCCGCCGGAGAAGAAGAAAGAAAGACTTACAATAACAGGAAGCAGCTCGGAGCAGACGGACAGTCTTTTTGAGCTTATATGCAAACAAAAACTTATATAGGAGAGAGACATGGGAAAATTAGTAATTAACCAAAAACTTATTACTTCCGAAAAAGCGGAAGAACTAATAAAGCTCTGTCCTTTTGGCGCTATATCATATCAGAATGAAGTACTTGATATTTCTTCCGCTTGTAAGATGTGTAAGATGTGCGTAAAAAAAGGCGGCGGTGTAATAGAATATGAGGAAGAAGCAGAAGTAACGGTTGATAAATCGGAATGGAACGGCGTTTGTGTATATGCTGACCACTATAACGGAAAAATACACAGGGTTACATATGAGCTTTGCGCAAAGGCGATTGAGCTTGCAAAGGTGACAGGACAAGAGGTTTATGCTTTGATGATCGGAAACGGTATAAAGGATGCCGCAGACAGACTCCTTTTTTACGGTGTAGACAAGGTGTTTGTGTATGATAATCCGGCGTTTGAAGATTTTAAGATAGAGCCGTATACGGCGGCATTTTATGATTTTGTTCAGAAGATAAAGCCGTCATCAATACTTGTAGGTGCTACAAATCTTGGAAGACAGCTCGCTCCGAGAATTGCTGCAAGATGTAAAGCAGGTCTTACTGCTGACTGTACTGTGCTTGAAATGAAGGAAAATACAGATCTTGTGCAGATACGTCCGGCGTTCGGCGGAAACATTATGGCACAGATTGTATCTCCGAATACGCGTCCGCAGTTTTGTACTGTAAGATATAAGGTGTTTCCTGAGCCGAAGCCTCAGACAGAGGCAAGAGGCGAGATTATACAAATGTCGGTTGAAGATGATATGCTTTCTTCTGCAATTGAAATTGTTTCGGCTGTTGAAAAGCCAAAAGACATTGACATAAGCGAAGCAGATGTTATAGTTGCGGTAGGAAGAGGTGCTTCGGGTGAGGGTATGCGTAAGAATGCAGAAGAGCTTGCCGGATTGCTTGGAGGAATGGTGGCTTGTACAAGGCCTTTAGTTGAGGCAAATGTTTATGACGCAAAACGTCAGATAGGACTTTCAGGAAGAACGGTTAAGCCTAAATTCATTATTTGTCTTGGAATTTCAGGCGCTGTACAGTTTGCTGCCGGAATGAAAGGCTCTGATACGATAGTTGCTGTTAATACAGATAAAACTGCTCCGATATTTGATGTGGCGGACTATGCCATTATAGGCGATGTACAGGAAATTGTGCCGCGTCTTATAGAAAAGATTAAGGAGGCGAAGGCTGATGTATAATAAGGTAACGAGTGAAGATGTAGCTTTGCTTAAGCAAATAGCCGGAAGCGATAATGTGTTTTTCGGCGATGAGATAAGCGCTGACTATGGTCATGATGAGCTTGGCGGTATCGAAAAGATGCCTGAGGTGCTTGTGAAGGTATCTTCTACGGAAGAAGTATCCGGTATTATGAAGCTTGCATGGGATAAGAATATTCCTGTAACCGTAAGAGGCAGCGGAACGGGACTCGTAGGAGCGGCAGTTCCGACATATGGCGGAATTTTGATTGAAACAACCCGTATGAATAAAATTATTGAGCTTGATAATGATAATCTTACGGTAACGGTTCAGCCGGGCGTTCTCCTTATGGAGCTTGCTGCGTTTGCTGAAGAAAATGACTTTATGTATCCACCTGATCCGGGTGAAAAATCTGCAACAATTGGCGGTAATATTTCTACAAATGCCGGTGGTATGCGTGCTGTAAAATACGGCGTAACAAGAGATTACGTCAGGGCGCTTACTGTTGTTATGCCAAACGGCGAGATTGTTACACTCGGAGCTAAGGTTGCAAAGAACAGCTCGGGATACAGCTTAAAAGATCTGGTTGTGGGTTCCGAGGGAACTTTGTGTATAATCTGTGAGGCGGTACTGAAATTAATTCCGCTACCTAAGATTTCGGTGAGTCTTCTTGTTCCTTTCCCGGATATGAAAAGCGCGATAGAGGCTGTTCCCAAAATCTTCGGCTCGAAGGTTACACCGACTGCTATCGAATATATGTCGAGGGACACAATACTTTTTGCTGAGAGTTATCTCGGAAAGAAATTCCCGGATACCAAGAATGATGCATACATTCTTCTTACATTTGACGGAAATACGGATGCTCAGGTTTCTGAAGATATGAAGAGTGTTGCAGATCTTTGCCTTGAAATTGGTGCAATTGATGCGTATATAGTTGATACGGACGAAAGAAAGAAATCGGTTTGGTCGGCAAGAGGTGCGTTCCTTGAGGCTATTAAGGCTTCAACTACCGAAATGGATGAGTGTGATGTGGTAGTTCCGGTAAATAAGGTTGATGAGTTTATTAAATTTACTCATTCACTTGCTGAAAAGTTTAATGTTCGTATTCCGAGTTTCGGTCATGCAGGGGACGGTAATTTACATATATACATCTGCCGTGATTCGCTGAATGAAGAAGAGTGGCAGAAGACTTTGAACGATTGCTTTAGGCTTATGTATGAAAAGGCTGAAGAAATAGGCGGACTTGTATCGGGAGAACACGGTATCGGATATGCCAAGAAACAGTATTTGAAAAAACAGTACGGAGATACTCCTATTTCGATTATGCAGGGTATTAAAAAGGTATTTGATGAAAAGAATATTTTAAATCCCGGAAAGGTTTGTTTCTGATGAAAATGAGGCTTGTCAAAAGACAGGCCTCGTTGCGTTATTATGACGATTATTTTATCCTGAGCGTTTTCAGATAGGATTTTTGAGTATCTGTGATGCGGTAGCTTTCAACTGCTTTCCGGATTGTTTTATTATGTACCCATTTGTCGAGTGTTTTGTTTTCGAGATATGGAATTATCTCATTATATTGTTTTGCAAGTGCAGTCGCAAAATACCAGGCTATCATCATATTGATATAGTATTCATCTGATTTTACCGAAGCTGCCATTTTTGGATAATAAGGCTTGAAATTTTCGTCCAGATAAAAATTCATGAGCAGTTTAATAGCAAACCGCACAGTATATGTGTGTTTTGATGTAATCCATATTTCAATTTGTTTTAATAATTTATCGGTATGTTTTTTTAATATTTTCGGCGTTAACTGATCGCATGTTGCCCAGTTATCAACAAACGGCAGAAAGTTATTGAGTTGTTTGATACATATATCATAATCTTTGATTTTTTCAATTAAAAAACCGTGCAGATTGTTTTCTTCGTAATATTTATGGGGAAGAGCAGATAAAAATTTTTCTGCATATTCGCTTTTGAAAACTTCGTTTGCATAAGCTCTCAGCTGTGGCGTGCGTATGCCTATAACTGTATCGGGGTTTACCGTAGGCATAAGCTTACAGCTGAATTTTTTGTATTCGGTATCCTGTAATGAAAATAAATGATTATTAATATTATCCATTTAAATCAGTCCTTTTTTATCTCTTGTCCGGTTAAGAAAATACATCTTCAATAATTAATTCTAATTAAATTATAATACATATAAATCAAAAAGTCAATAAATATGGGGGGGTTTTTATACATAATAAATTTAAAAAGCAAATTACTTGACAAATGATTTGATTTGTGATAAAATCAGGATATAAGATATTAATTCGGAGGCGAATGTATTGAAGAAATTAATAATAATTGCAGGAGCTTTAATTTGTTTGTTGAATACAGGTATGTTATGTAATGCAGAGAGTAAGATTTTGTTGTATGCATATGACGGACGTACTATACAGATACCGGTATCGGAGCTTGGAGATTATCTGAAAGTGGGTTGGCACACTTCACCTTTTGTTACAATGTATGCACCGGGCGGAAGAACTATACGTGTAAATAAATCGGAGATTGAGGCATATAAAAATGTTGGCTGGTTTAAAGAACCTATGGTTACTTTGTACGCACTTGACGGACGAACAATTGAAGTTGGCGGAGAAGAAGTACAGGCGTATAAGAATGTGGGATGGTACAGTAAAGAGGATGCTGACAAGATTGCAGGACAGGAGCTCGATGTCGTGTTGGTGCAATTTGATTATTTGGAGGTTTATAAAAACTTCATAAAATCAAAAGGTGATAACTGGCAATGCAGCCCGCCGGCAGATGTGCCGCCGTTTTATGATGGAATAGCTTTGGGAAATGGTAATTTTGAGGACGCATATGCAATAGATATTGATAATGATGATTATCCTGAGCTTGTGGCTTTGTTTTCAAATGAAGAATATGGCAGAGCGGTTATATATAAATGTGAAAATGGGGATGTATATGAATGGTTTTCGACTGCAGGTTATGGCGGTGGAAGTGGTATGGGATGGATTTCACAGATAGTACAAAAAAAATCAAAGAACTATATTTATGAAGCGTATTATTATGAAACTTATGCACCGGACATACAGTATTATGAAGGAAAACTTACTGACAACGGATATACCACAGAAATTGCAAGTGAAGAGTTTACAAACAAATACGAGTGGTCTGTATTTAAAGTAAACGGTAACACGGTTACTCAGGAAGAATTTGAAAAGGAACATAGTAGAATAAGCAGTATTATAGGATATGAGGCGATTACACTCATAAACATAGATGACTATGACACATATGATATAGATAACTGTGACAGATTAAAAGGACAAAACCTACAAAAGTTCTGCATAAGTTCAATGATTGAAAAAACGAAGAGAGCAACTGCGACTGCAAATGTTCAGGAACTGATACTTGCAGCATTTAAGACATATCAATACGGTTATTATTATGAAGCAATTCAGATTTGTGACAAAATAAAGGCACGTAATGATATAACCGAGCAACAACTTAGTGAAATTAATGATATTATATCTTATTGTAACAACAATTTAGCGGGAGAAACGCAGAAAAAGATAGAATATATTTCCGAGCTTATGATGAGTGGAGATTATTATGGTGCATATGCAATTATAGGTGAATGTAAAAAAAGTATATGCTCAGATTCACAGCTTGAGGTACTCGCGAAATTTGAAGAAGAATGCAAATATAAGATTTATGCATATGAAAGCGAAATGGAGGAGTATCTTACAATTTATGCGAAAAGCGGAATGAGCTTATACATACAGAAAAAAGAGCTTGATGGCTACTTAAGCTCCGGTGTGTGGTTTAAAACTCCGCAAAAATATTACTCGGATATGAAAAGGGATGCATATCAATACGCAAAAAATCTTATAAGCAATCGTCTGTATTATCCTAAGAGTGCATATTATCCCGGAGTGAACAACGACGAAATATACTTCTGGCTCGATTCGCAAGAGGGGAGTCAGGCTGTGTATAAGGTTGAGGGCTGGGTGGAAGCAAATAATACATGGGGGTATAAAGTCAGAAATTATTATACAGCGACATTGTATTGTAATCCCTATGGTTTTTACACCGGTTCGGTTGAATTTGATTGATAAATAGTTTTTAAAAAAATCTCTTTTAAAATTTGTGTTATGAATTTTAAAAGAGATTTTTTTGTTGGAAAATAATTTAAGAAAAAATAAATTCAAAGAATTTTTGAAAAAGGTATTGACAAGCAAAGGATTATGTGTTACAATATAAAATTGTAATAGTATTATAAAATGGTGAGTTGTGCCGAAATGACAGAAAGGCATAATTTTCCATATAATATTAAATTTGAAATATGAGGTGAAAAGCAAGCATGGTACATCAGGTAAAACTCGGCAAAAATACCCGTTTGAGCTACTCGAAGATCAAAGAGGTATTAGAGGTGCCAAATCTTATCGAGGTGCAGAAAGATTCGTACAAATGGTTCTTGGATGAAGGTTTAAGAGAGGTTTTTCGTGATATATCTCCGATAACTGACCATTCCGGTAATCTTGAAGTGGAATTTTTCGATCATAAACTCGATTACAATTCAAAATACACTGTTGAGGAGTGTAAGGAAAGAGATACCAAATATGCCGCACCGCTTAAAGTAGGCGTAAGACTCAGAAACAAAGAAACAGGCGAGATAAAAGAGCAGGAAATTTTTATGGGTGATTTCCCGCTTATGACAGAGCAGGGCACGTTTATTATAAATGGTGCAGAACGTGTTATTGTCAGTCAGCTTGTTCGTTCTCCGGGTATTTATTACGGTTTTGAGCGTGATAAGTCAGGTAAAAAGCTTTATACATCTACTGTAATACCGTACAGGGGTGCATGGCTTGAGTATGAGACAGATTCGTCCGATGTTTTTTGGGTGCGTATAGACAGAACACGAAAGATACCTGTTACAGTACTCATGCGTGCAATGGGACTTCAGTCTAACGGCGAAATTCTCGATAAGTTCGGAGAGGATGTAAAGATAAAGGCAACCTTAGAGAAGGACGTGTCAACAGACAGGGATGAAGGCTTACTTGAGATTTATAAGAAGCTTCGCCCGGGTGAGCCTTTGAATGTTGAGAGTGCTGAATCTCTTATAACTAATATGTTCTTTGATCCGAAACGTTATGATCTTGCAAGAGTCGGAAGATATAAATATGATAAAAAGCTTGCAATCGGTGAAAGAATTGAAGGCAAGATGCTTGCTGAGGATGTTGTAGACCCTCGTACAGGCGAGGTGCTGTTTGAGGCTATTGGCGAAAACGGCGAAAGATATACACTTTCAATTGAGGATGCTGAGAAAATTGAGAGAGCCGGTGTAAATGAAGTATATTTATATATAGAAGAAAAAGTTGTTAAGGTATTTTCAAATGATATGGTATACCTCAGCGAGTATACTGATTTTGATATATCTTCAATCGGCGACAGAAAAGTAAGAAGAAGCGTTCTTAAAGAAATTCTTGATAACGCTGAGAATGAAGAAGATGCATTGGAGCAGATTGCAGTAAGAATAGACGAGCTCAGTCCTAAGCACATCACGATAGAAGATATGTTTGCTTCGATGAACTATGTTATAAACCTTGCAAACGGTACGGGCTATATTGATGATATTGACCATCTCGGAAACAGACGTTTAAGATGTGTTGGAGAGCTTTTGCAGAATCAGTTCAGAATTGGTCTTGCAAGAATGGAACGTGTTGTTCGTGAGAGAATGTCGGTTCAGGAGAGCGAGATTATCACACCGCAGACTCTTATTAATATAAGACCTATAATTGCGGCAGTAAACGAATTTTTCGGTTCTTCACAGCTTTCGCAGTTCATGGACCAGCCAAATCCGTTGGCAGAGCTTCGTCATAAGAGAAGAATATCTGCATTAGGTCCGGGCGGTTTGTCGAGAGAACGTGCAGGATTTGAGGTTCGTGACGTTCACTATTCGCATTACGGACGTATGTGTCCGATAGAGACTCCTGAAGGCCCGAACATCGGTCTTATAACTTCGCTGGCAACATTCTCAAGAATAAATGAGTATGGTTTTGTTGAGGCTCCTTACAGAAGAGTTGACAAGGCGACAGGAAAAGTTACTAATGAAATAATATATATGACTGCTGATACAGAGGACAAATATGTAGTCGCACAGGCAAATGAGCCACTCGACGGAGAAGGCAGATTTATGGATAAGAAGATTTCGGCACGTTATCGTGATGAAATTCTGGAAGTTCCGCCTGAGAGAATAGATTACATGGACGTATCACCTCGTCAGCTTGTATCAGTTGTTACTGCGTGTATCCCATTCCTTGAAAACGATGACGCTAACCGTGCGCTCATGGGATCTAACATGCAATGTCAGGCAGTACCGCTTCTTACAACGGATTCACCGATTGTCGGAACGGGAATAGAGCATAAGGTGGCACACGATTCCGGTTCGGCAGTAATTGCGAGAGAAAACGGAACTGTTGAGAAGGTTGATTCAGATAAGATTGTTATAAAAGGTGAATCGGGTGAAAGACATACTCACAAGCTTATAAAATTTGCTCGTTCTAATCAGAGTACCTGCATAAACCAAAGACCGATAGTTAAGGTTGGAGATACTGTTGAAAAGGGTGAGATTATAGCTGACGGACCTGCA
This sequence comes from Clostridia bacterium, assembly GCA_045637525.1. GTDB lineage: Bacteria > Bacillota > Clostridia > UBA1381 > UBA1381 > JAZTZP01. Next base: position 30,102 of record JAZTZP010000166.1, read on the forward strand.
ATGGATAACGGTGAGCTTGCACTCGGTAAGAATATTCTTATCGGATTTATGACCTGGGAAGGATATAACTACGAGGACGCTGTTTTAATCAGCGAAGAGCTTGTTATGAATGATGTTTTCACTTCAATTCATATCGAGGAATATGAGTGTGAGTCAAGAGATACGAAGCTCGGAGCGGAGGAAATTACCCGTGATATTCCGAATGTATCTGATGATGCTTTAAAGGATCTGGATGAAGAAGGTATCATAAGAATAGGTGCTGAAGTTCATTCAGGAGATATTCTCGTAGGTAAAGTTACACCTAAGGGTGAGACGGAGCTTACTGCTGAGGAAAAGCTTCTTCGTGCGATTTTCGGCGAAAAGGCAAGAGAGGTCAGAGATACATCTTTGAGAGTTCCTCATGGTGAAAGCGGAATTATAGTTGACGTAAAGAAATTTACTCGTGCAAACGGTGATGAAGTGTCTGCCGGCGTGAATGAGGTAGTACGTTGTTATATAGCTCAGAAACGAAAGATCTCTGTCGGAGATAAGATGGCCGGACGTCACGGAAACAAGGGTGTTGTATCGAGAGTTCTTGCACGTGAAGATATGCCGTTCTTAGAAGATGGTACACCACTTCAGATAGTTCTTAACCCTCTTGGCGTGCCTTCACGTATGAATATAGGACAGGTGCTTGAGATGCATCTTGGTTATGCATACAGAAACCTCAGTCTTATGACACGTGAGCAGATAGAGGCGATAGACTGCGATCCTGAGTATAAGAAAGTTATTCTTGAGACTAAGGAGCAGCTTGGTGATGGTAAATACATCAAGATTGCAACTCCTGTATTTGACGGCGCAAGAGATGAAGATCTTAAGATGGCGTTTAAGCAGGCAGGGCTTAATCCGAGCTTTAAGTCAGCCGTATATGACGGAAGAACCGGAGAAAAGTTTGATAATGATGTTACAGTCGGAGTCATGTATTATCTTAAGCTCGATCACTTGGTTGACGATAAAATTCATGCTCGTTCCACCGGTCCGTATTCTCTTGTTACACAACAGCCTCTGGGTGGTAAAGCTCAGTTTGGCGGACAGCGTTTCGGAGAAATGGAAGTTTGGGCTCTTGAAGCTTACGGTGCGGCTTATACACTTCAGGAAATTCTTACAGTTAAGTCTGACGATATTATAGGTCGTGTAAAGACATATGAGGCAATCGTAAAGGGCGAGAATATACCTCGTTCAGGTGTTCCGGAGTCGTTTAAGGTTCTTGTTAAAGAACTCCAGGCTTTGGCTCTTGATATAAAGATTATCGATCATGAAAACAGAGAAATCGATATTGATGAGAACGAAGATGATGACGACGGAGTAAAGCCGAATGATGATATTATCAAGCTTATTGAAGAACATGAAGGTGCAAATTCAATTGAGGGCGAAGAATATGATGAAGCAAGTATGATACTTGATGAAATAGAAGGCTTTGCCGACGATGATGATGAGGAAGATGATTTTGATGATTATGCCGATTCAGATGAGTTTGACGATATGGATGACAGTATGTTTGACAGTGCCGATGACTATGATGAAGATTTAGATGATTAAGTTCGGGTCTATGGAGGTTTTTAAATGAAAGAATTTGAAAAAATACAAATAGGTCTTGCATCACCTGAGACAATACTTAGTTGGTCGTATGGTGAGGTAAAGAAGCCTGAGACAATAAATTACCGTACATTGAAGCCGGAGAAGGACGGTCTCTTCTGCGAGAAAATTTTCGGACCAACAAAGGACTGGGAATGTCATTGCGGTAAGTATAAGAAAATCAGATATAAAGGCGTTGTATGTGACAGATGTGGAGTTGAGATAACAAAATCAAAAGTCAGACGTGAGCGTATGGGTCACATAGAGCTTGCAACACCTGTATCACATATATGGTATTTTAAAGGTGTTCCGTCATCCATGGGGCTTATACTTGACCTTTCGCCGAGACAGCTTGAAAAAGTGCTGTATTTTGCATCATATATTGTAACTGATCCCGGCAGAACAGAGCTTCAGCAGAATCAGGTTCTTACAGAACGTGAATATGGTGAAGCATACGAAAAGTATGGCGATGAATTTAAGGCGACTATGGGAGCTGAGGCGATTCAGGAGCTTTTAGCTCGCATAGACCTTGAAGAATTATCAAAAGAGCTTAAAGAAGAACTCGAAACTGCTCAGGGTCAGAAAAAGGTCAGAATTATAAAGCGTCTTGAAATTGTTGAATCTTTCCGTATATCAGGAAATCGTCCGGAGTGGATGGTGCTTACTATTCTGCCGGTTATTCCGCCTGAAATCCGTTCTATGGTTCAGCTTGACGGCGGAAGATTTGCAACAAGTGACTTGAATGATTTATACAGACGTGTAATAAACAGAAATAACAGACTTAAGAGACTTCTTGAGTTAGGGGCTCCTGATATAATCATACGAAATGAAAAGCGTATGCTTCAGGAGGCTGTGGATGCTCTCATAAACAACGGCAGACGCGGAAGAACTGTTACGGGACCCGGAAACAGACCGCTCAAGTCTTTGTCCGATATGCTTAAGGGTAAGCAGGGTCGTTTCCGTCAGAACCTTCTCGGTAAGCGTGTTGACTATTCAGGTCGTTCGGTTATCGTAGTTGGTCCGGAATTAAAGATATATCAGTGCGGTTTGCCTAAGGAAATGGCAATAGAGCTGTTTAAGCCTTTTGTTATGAAAGAACTCGTAGTAAGAGGTAAGGCGCATAATATAAAGAGTGCGAAAAGAATGGTAGAACGTGCTCGTGCAGAGGTTTGGGAAGTGCTTGAAGAGGTAATCAAAGAGCATCCGGTACTTTTAAACCGTGCTCCTACACTTCACAGATTAGGTATTCAGGCGTTTGAACCACGTCTTGTTGAAGGAAGAGCTTTGAAGCTTCATCCGCTCGTATGTACTGCGTATAATGCTGACTTCGATGGTGACCAGATGGCTGTCCATGTACCGCTTTCACCGGAAGCTCAGGCGGAAGCAAGATTCCTTATGCTTTCGGCAAACAACTTGTTGAAGCCACAGGACGGACATCCTGTTACGGTTCCTACACAGGATATGATACTCGGAAGTTATTATCTTACTATTGAAAAAGAAGATGAGCCGGGAGCCGGTAAAGTATTTTCAAGTGATGATGAGGCATTGCTGGCATACTATAACGGTTTTGTAGGACTTCATGCACCTATAAAATTCCGAGTTGAAAAGAAAGTTGCCGGAGTTATGAAGAGCAAGATTGTAAACGGAACTGTCGGAAGAATTCTGTTTAACAAGAATATCCCGCAGGATATAGGATATGTTGACAGAACAGATCCCGAAACAATGTTTGATCTTGAGATAAATTTCGTAGCCGGAAAGAAGAAGCTTGAGCAGATTATTGATAAATGTATAAGAGAACATGGCACTACTAAGACTGCTGAAGTTCTTGACCTTATAAAAGAGACAGGTTATAAGTATTCGACACAGGGTGCACTTACTGTTTCGGTATCTGATATCGAGGTTCCTGAAAAGAAGAAAGAAATACTTGCTCAGGCTGAGGCTGATGTTGAGGCTATAACAAAGAAATTCAGAAGAGGATTTTTAACTGATGAGGAACGTTATAACCAGGTAATTAAAATCTGGGCTGATGCATCCGGAAAAGTTACAGATGCCATGATGGAAAATCTCGGAAAATTCAATCCGATATTTATGATGGCTGACTCCGGAGCGAGAGGTAGCGTAAACCAGATTCGTCAGCTCGCGGCAATGCGTGGTCTTATGGCGGATACTCAGGGTAGAACGGTCGAAATTCCTATACGTGCTAACTTCCGTGAAGGTCTTAATGTTCTCGAATACTTTATTTCATCGCATGGTGCTCGTAAAGGTCTTACCGATACGGCGCTCAGAACTGCTGACTCGGGTTATCTTACAAGACGTCTTGTTGATGTATCTCAGAACGTAATTGTTCGTGAAACAGACTGTGGAACCGATGAGGGCGAAGTTGTATACGCAATTATGGATGGAAATGAAGTAATTGAGCCACTTAAGGATCGTATTGTAGGTCGTATCGCAAAGGGCGACATTATAAACCCTGCAACGGGCGAAGTAATTGTTCCTGATGGTGAGATTATAAGCGACAAGGATGCTGTAAAGGTTGATAAAGCTGAGATTAAAGAGGTTTCAATAAGAAGCGTCCTTAAGTGTAAGTGTAAAAACGGTGTTTGTTCTAAGTGTTACGGCGTAAATCTTGCAACGGGTGACATGGTAAATGTCGGTGAAGCTGTTGGTATTATTGCGGCTCAGTCAATTGGTGAACCGGGTACACAGCTTACAATGCGTACTTTCCATGCCGGTGGTGTTGCATCGGGAAGCGATATAACACAAGGTTTGCCGCGTATTGAAGAGTTGTTTGAAGCAAGACGTCCTAAGGGTGTTGCGATTATTTCAGAGATTGCCGGACGCGTAAGTGTTTCAGAGGCTAAGCATAAGCGTGAAGTAACTGTTACAGATGATGAGGCAGGCGATGTAAGAACTTATGTTATCCCTTATGGCGCTGTTATAAAGGTTAAGAACGACGAGATGATCGAAAAGGGTGCTGAACTTACTGCAGGTTCTGTTAATCCGAACGATATATTAAGAATAAACGGCCCGGCGGCTGTTCAGGTTTATATTACACGTGAAGTACAGAGAACATATCGTATGCAGGGTGTTGATATAAACGATAAGCACGTTGAGGTTATAACACGTCAGATGCTCAGAAAGGTGAGAATTGAAGATGCAGGTGACACAAATCTCCTGATAGGTTCGTTAGTTGATAAGTTTGATTTTGAGGCTGCAAACGAAGAAGTGCTCAACAATAACAGCGAAGGTCGTCTTGCGACATCATCGCCGGTGCTTCTCGGTATAACCAAAGCATCACTCGCGACTGATTCGTTCTTATCAGCTGCATCGTTCCAGGAAACCACAAAGGTTCTTAGCGAGGCTGCTATTAAAGGTAAGATGGATCCGCTCGAAGGTCTTAAGGAGAATGTTATTATCGGTAAGCTTATACCGGCCGGTACAGGTATGAATTTATATAAGGATATAAACATAACTGTCGATGGTCAGGAAGTTGAAGAAGATAGCGTAATCCCGGAATTCCATGAAGACGTTATAGAAGGATAAATTTTTAAATTGGTATTGTGTTAAGCAATACCAATTTTTTTCTCTTTCCGGATGGTTTCGATAAACAAACCAAATGAAATGAAAAAAACAATAAATACTTTGTGCAACATTTTTGTAAAAAAGTGTTGACAAAAGACGAAATACGTGGTATAATAACAAAGTCGCATCAAGAGAGGCGTCGGAAAGTGCATAAAAGGTATGCATTAAAACTTTTCAAAAAAAATTAAAAAAATTTTGAAAAAGGTATTGACAAATCAAAAAAGATGTGATATAATAAA
>JAZTZP010000167.1:0-3053 GCA_045637525.1 Clostridia bacterium
AAATTATAGTTTAGCGGCATATCCGCTAAACTATAATAGTGAAATATTTTGCTTTCAGCAAAATGTGAAATTCACACTTCGTGTGAGTGAAATCCATGCTTTGCATGGGTGAAATCTGTCGCCATGCGACAGGTTTCGGTAGAAATTGCAAGCAATTTCTGAATTTAAAATCAGAAAATCGCTTGTCGATTTTCTTTCCATAACTTGCGGCAAAATGGCCGCAAATTTCACTCGCATTTATGCGAATTTCACCCAACCATATGGTTGGATTTCACTTTTTGCTTGTAGCAAAAAATTTCACTGTAAATTATAGTTTATCGCAGATAAACTATAATTTACTATATAATATTCCAAACCAAAGAATTCGTGAAAAAAAATATGTATCCCCCGGAAGGCAAACTGCCGCCGGGGGATAAGAAAAAGCAAATATTCATATTTTATTTGAAACCTCTTCAAGGTTTATGACTTCATCTGCCACAGCGCTGTAAAATTCAGGTTCGTGGCTTACCAAAATGACAGTCCCCTTAAATTCCTTTACAGCTCTTTTGAGCTCCTCTTTAGCATCCACATCGAGATGGTTAGTGGGCTCGTCTAAAACCAGAAGGTTAATTTCCTTCTGCATAACCTTACACAGACGAACCTTTGCGTTCTCACCACCTGAAAGAACCTTCATCTGCGAGGTTATGTGCTCCGTCGTAAGACCGCACCGCGCAAGAGCCGCACGTACCTCTGCATTTGTCATAGAAGGATACTCATCCCACATCTCTTCCAAAGCTGTTTTTCCGGAGTCTGTTTCCTCTTGTTCAAAGTATCCGGTCGATACAAACTGATCAGTATAAACTTCTCCGGAATAAGGTTTTATTATGCCGAGCAATGTCTTTAAAAGTGTCGACTTTCCTATACCGTTTACGCCCTTAATTGCTATCTTTTTATTTCTTTCAATAACAAGGTGCAGAGGCTTTGTCAAAGGCTCATCATAACCTAATACAAGCTCCGTTGCCTCTATTACCACCTTGCCCGTAGTTCTGGCACTTTTAAAAGAAAATGACGGCTTGATTTTTTCGGGTGCAAGAGAAATAACATCCATCTTATCAAGCTGTTTCTGACGAGAACGTGCAAGCGTTGCCGTTGCGGCACGCGCCTTGTTTCTTGCGACAAAATCCTGCAGATCGGCAATTTCCTTCTGCTGTTTATTATACGCCTGCTCGATCTGACGCTTTTTCAGTTCATGCATCTTTAAGAACTCATCATAATCACCCTTATATCTCGTAAGAACACAATTTTCTATATGATAAACTACATTTATAACCGCATTTAAGAAGGGTACATCATGCGAAACAAGAATAAACGCATTCTCGTATTCTTGTAAAAATCCTTTAAGCCAATTAACGTGATTTTCATCGAGAAAGTTTGTAGGCTCGTCCAGAATTAAAATCATCGGGTTTTCCAAAAGCACTTTAGCCAGAAGTACCTTCGCACGCTGTCCGCCCGAAAGCTCCGACACATCACGATCTAATCCTATCTCGTTAAGACCTAACCCGCCTGCACATTCGTTTATCTTCGTATCAATGGTGTAATAACCGGAGGTCTCTAAGATTTCCTGAATCTCTCCGACTTCCTCCATCATCTTATCAATTTCCTCATCAGAGGCGTCTCCCATTTTATCATATATTAAGAGCATCTCCGCCTCCAGCTTTGTAAGCTCCGAAAACGCATCACGTAAAACATCGCGTATAGTTTTACCCTTTTCCAGCGTTGAATACTGATCAAGATATCCCGTTGTTATATGCTTACACCACTCCACCTTACCGGAATCGGGAGTAATTTTCCCCGTTATTATATTAAGAAACGTCGACTTCCCCTCACCGTTAGCGCCGACAAGACCTATATGCTCACCTTTTAAAAGGCGAAACGATGCATCCTCTAAAATACTTCGTCCACCGAAACCATGAGTCACATTCTCTACATTTAAAATACTCATCCTCATAACCTGTTCTTTCGTAATAGTATAATATCATTGTATCATACTATCGCAAATTTTTCAAGTATTTTAAAATCTTTTTTTACTATTCTTCATAAATATCAAATTCGCAGTCAGCACGAAACGGGTATAATTCTTTATATGAGTCCATTTCATAAGGATTTAAAGGTGGTCTTACAAAAAGGCCTGTCATTTCTCTGTCTGATGCCGAAAACATATCAACTTCATTCACAACATGACTTTTTTCTTTTTTAGGAATCTTCATATATTCGCCCTCTCTTTACTTTTTCTGATGAAGCAATCACTTTTGATTAACTTCAAACATAGTTTAAGCTTTTTTTTCAGATATATACTAAGCAAAAACTGTATGACAAATAATATTTTATAAAAAAAAGCGAATAATAGTCAGTGAAATAATAATCGGAAGGTAAAATTTTATGAAAAAAATGATTGTTTTTACAATAGGTGCGGCAGGATATCCGTTTATAGAAATATTATGGCGCGGTTATTCGCATTGGACAATGGAAATAGCCGGCGGTATATGTTTTCTTGTTATCTATATACTTGACGAAAAAATAAAAGAAAAATCCATGCTTTTAAAATGCAGTCTCGGAGCTTTGTTTGTTACAGCCACAGAGCTTTTTATCGGGTTGATAGTAAACAAGCTCCTAAACTGGCACGTATGGGACTATACAAATATACCGTTTAATTTTTTAGGTCAAATTTGTCTGCCATATACCTGCCTGTGGTTTTTATTAGCAATACCGCTTATTTATCTTTGCAGGTTTATCAATAAGATTTTTTTAATTTACAGTCTGTAATTCTTTTAAAAAGAATTACGGTATATATTCCTTCGTAACAGAAAACGGATTCTTTGTTTTCAGATGTGAAATATAAATTATAGTTTATCTGCGTGTTTACAGTAGGATTTCGGTACGCTTTGCAAGCCTCCCTTGCCTAAAGGGAGGGGGACCGCTTGCGGTGGAGGGATTGTTCCTTAAATATGTTAATTTTCTTAGAAAACAATCCCTCAGTCGCTTTCAGCGACAGCTCCCTGGAGGTGAATTGACTT
>JAZTZP010000168.1:0-19262 GCA_045637525.1 Clostridia bacterium
GTGATTTGTCACAGGGCGCGCTTTGCGCGTTTATTTTACCCTTGACAAATTGCAGTGGGAGCATTTACAATCATTTTAGCGAAAATCAATGATTTTCTACGAAATCGTTTGCTATTTTTTCATATTTACTTTACACTACCTAATAAATTTTATTTCCAGCAGTCAACCTCATGCGGAAGACCAATATCTTTAGCTTTAAATGTTACTTCCTTGCCAAGCTTTTCTTTAGCTTCATAGTCCTTAAGTGCCGCTAACGCATATTTTCCCAATATCAACATTACCGGAATATTAATAAGCGCCATCGCACCCATTGTAATATCCGCTATTCCCCATAAAAGGTCTGCACTAAGTCCTGCTCCGATAAATATCACAAGCGAAGCTAAAACATAATACGTACGTAAAAACACTTTACCGGGCTTATGTCTCAGCATAAAAAACAAGCTTTGATCTACATAATAAAGATTTCCGAGAAGCGTCGTAAACGCAAACAAAATCATCGCAACTGTGATAAACACAGGTCCGAACGCACCAAGCACCGTCCTGAGTGATTCCTGAACATACGGTGCACCTGATATTGCCGCACTTGGTTCAACGCCGGAGCACATACACATAAACGCAGTTGCAGAACACACGAGCAATGTATCTAAAAACACAGAAAGAATCTGCACCAACCCCTGCTTTATCGGATGTGAAACCTCAGCAGATGCCGATGCATTAGGCGCCGAGCCTACACCGGCTTCATTACTGAATAAGCCTCTTTTTATTCCATACATCACGCACGAACCGCTAAACCCGCCAAATATCGCCTTCAAATCAAAAGCCTCGCTGAATATACGCACAAAAATGCCGGGAATCTCCGTGACATTTATAATTACAATAAATAAAGCCACAGCAATATAAGCAACCCCCATCACAGGCACAAGAAAACTCGTTATATTCACAATACGCTTTCCGCCACCGAACAAACAGTACCCTACCAGAACCGCAAGTATAATACCTATTATCCACGGCGAATATTGTGCATTATAAAAGCTGTATGATGAAAATGTAGACTGAAGATTATATGAAGCAAGCATATTAAATCCGAAACCGTATGTGAGTATTAAGAAAATCGAAAACACTATCGCAAGCGGTCGTGACTTCAATGCCGTTTCAATGTAATACGCAGGTCCGCCATACCAGCCATCAGGACCGCGTCTTTTATATATCTGTGCAAGTGTGCTTTCTACAAGTGCAGATGCAGCACCGATAACCGCAATAACCCACATCCAGAACACCGATCCAAAACCGCCGAGGCAAAGCGCCGTAGATACCCCGATTATATTTCCCGTTCCGACTCTTGATGCAGTAGATACCATCAGCGCCTGAAACGACGAAACTCCTCTTCCGTCCACCGGCTTCTCCGTCACAGCCTTCAACTGTTTTCCAAAGAGACGAAGCTGTGCAAATTTAGTGCTCACGGTGAAAAAAACACCGCAAAGTGCCAACATTATTATCAGCACATATGTATAAAGTGCATCATTCACATTTTCTACAATTCTTTCAATCATAAATTTTTACCCTATCCTTTCAAACTCTTTTCAATTTAAAGCTCACATTAACATCTGTCACTATATATAAAACAAACACACGCTAAATCAGAAACTTGTCGTCTTCTTCAAGCTTTAAAAGGTCAAACGCCCTTTCAAATATCGCCTTAGCCTCATCAAGCGCCGCCGGTTTATGAGCGTCGCTTCCGCAGTAAAATTTACAGCCCTGCTCCTTAGCAATCCTGTAAGGTCTCAAAACTATATCAGCTTCCTCATCCGTAAACTTCATGTCATCTGAATTTATCTCAATTCCGACTCCAAGCTGTGCCGCTCTTTTAAATAAAGCTTCCATTTCATTTTCCGGTATAAGCTCAATAACCTTTAAAAACTCTTCACGTGTAGGTGCAATCAGTCCGCAGGTTAAATGTGCAATACCTATTTTTTCAAAAGGCAAATCCATGTTAAGCACCGCGTCAAATCTTTTTACCCATGCTTTCGCCCGGCTTTCGACGCTTGACGCTTCTTCATCTGATAAGGTATAGCCTTTCATATGAAAATGAGTCGTAGGGATTACTATAAAGTCAAATAAATCCATCCGCTCCGCAGACACTCCCAAAGTAAGAAACCGATTAAGCTCTGTTTCGCATCCGAATAAAAAACGCACATTATCAGATTCCGGCAACGGTTTTGCCGCAGATATATGCTCGAAATTTTGTGGCATATACCACCCCGACGCACCTTCAACAGTCTCATCCCAGAAATGATCTGTCAGGCATATAGTCTTTAAATTATTTTCCTCCGCATACCGTAAAATCCTCCCTGTGTTCTGTTCAGGATCTTTAGAACACGATGATATCTTTGAATGAATATGTAAATCATTATCAAATATGTATTTCATATTACTCAACCTTTCCTTTAAATAAATATTATTTTAAAATTAATTTCACATACAGTACCCTGTATGTTATGTATCAGGATGCAATTTATTTTGCATCCTCACCACCGGGACCGTCCCTGCGCTCAGTTTTATCAAAAGGACGATCTTTTCCGGTAGAAACCCATTTGTTATCTGTCGCCGTTTTTTCAGCGTCATGTTTTTTCTTATCAGTCATACTTTCTCACCTCAGATATAGTATATCCCGTTACAAAAGAAAATATAGATACATTACTGATTTGTCAAAGAAACAAACACCAATTCCGGTCTGTTAAATATTCTGGGCAGTTCTGTGTTTTCTCTTGACAACCCACGGCTAACAATCATCTTTTTATTATCAAAATCATAAATTCCACCTGCTAAATCAGGAAAAAAACCTTGATTAGGTGCGTAAAAGCCATTCAATATGAAAGGTATTCTTCCCTGCCCGCCGTGTGCGTGACCCGCTAAAACCAAATCAAAATCATAATCAAAATATTGATTTGCATTTTCCGGACGGTGAGTAAGTAAAACATTATAATATTCAGAAGTAATATCATCCGCAATTGTTTTTAATTGTTCTTCATATGTTTTATATGAAGGATCATAAATATTCACTTCAGGATCATCAACACCACTTATAACAATGGTATTATCATTAACAGTTAAGTAATCACTGTCACCTCTCAAAACCGTAACACCGGCATTTTTTAAATATTCAAAATGCTGGTGCATTTTTCCGCTCCACCATTCGTGATTGCCGCTTACATAATATGTCTTATACCTTTGTACAATATTATTTATTAAAATATGACTGTTATCATTTACATAATAATCATCAAAAATATCTCCTGCCAAAAGCACAGCGTCAGGCCGGTATTTATCAATTGCATCAACTAACTCTGATTGATTCTCTCCATATAAACAACAATGTAAATCAGCAATGAGTGCAATTTTTACAGAACCCGAAATACTATCCGTTTTTATTCTGTAATTAACTAATTTAAGACGATTATCAAAAGCAGTAACCAAAATGATTATTACAATAATAAAAAAAACCGTTAAAATTTTCAATATTTTTTTCATAACATTATCCTTTCGCCAGAATTTGATAAAACTCATTTATAATGGATATAATGCAATTTATAAAACACCCATATTTTTACGAACATAATTCTCACGTCAAGCCGTAAAAAAAATCATCTGAAAACATCATTTATCAAATAACAAGCTTGCTCATAATCTTTTTTATTAACATAAATCTTATATTCTGCCTGAGCTGAACCATATAAACCCATAATTGGATTTATCGTGTAGTCAATATTATTTGCCGCAAGAATATCACGAATCTTTGATTGAATTGTTATATCGTATGTAATTATAAGTTGTTTTCGGTTGAATATGGTAATCATTTGTTTTTCTCCTTTTGCCGATATGCACTCAAAAGATTACTCGATATTTTTACTTAGTAAAATCGACATATTTTTGGTTTCACTCAAAACTCAATACGACATAAATCTCGGTGCGTAAGCAACGTATCGAACAGTCAGACATATCGAGAAAGAGATTTATATCAATAATTTCATCATCGACGAAATCATTATAAAATCAGTGAACACTTTAGATGCAACTCAATAAATTGAATGATTAATAATTGTGTTAAAAAATCGCTTTGTGATTTTATTTTACTTCAAATGCTTATGTAGCCTTTTCAAGGTGTCGCATCCTGCGCTATACACAAAGTTCCAGTCTGCACCAGCAAAAATCATATCAGGCTCAAAACAAGTCCAGAATTTTAACGTTTCTTCATCTGCTCCGCAGGCGATACCAAAATATTTCCCATGTTTTTTTAGTATCTCTACCGCTTTTTTCATATATTTAACTGTATCTTCTCCAAACACGTTAAGCATATCACCCACACTACCCGAAAGGTCGTTGGGACCAAATATGAATCCGTCAATATACGGGATTTTCAGGATTTCTTCAAGATTTTCCACACAGTCAATATGCTCAATCTGCATCAATCTGCAAAGTTCAAGACTCTTTTTGTCTGTATATTCCTTTGCGTTTACACTACCATAACCGATTGCCCTCATAGGACCGAAACCACGGTTGCCTAATGGAGGATACAGAGTCATATCTATAAGGCTCTTGACCTCTTGTGCCGTGCGTACCATAGGGAAAATTATTCCGTCCGGCTCCATTTCAAGCACTTTCTTTGTAAAAGTCAGATCATACTGCGGCAACCTTACCACAGCAGGCATACCCACTGATTTTGCTGCATTGAGATGGCAAAGCACTTCCTTGCAAGACATATAAGTGTGCTCCATATCAATCCACACACAGTCAAAACCGGCATTTCCTACAATCTCACACAACGCCGGATCGGTAAGACTTACAAGCGTACCATATATTTTTTCTTTATTCTCTATTTTCTTGCGTAAAATGTTCATATTCTCCCCCTGAAAGTGTCAAAAAATTCATACAGACTCATTATACCACAATCCCCCAAAAATAGCAACCCTTTTAATTCAAAAACTTTCAATTTCAGTTTAAAATTTATAAGCACGGTTTTTAAATGAATTAATTTTTTATAAACAAAATTACAGATTATAGTTTATCTGCGATAAACTATAATAGCGATATGTTGACTGAAGTCAACGCGATATGTTCGCCAAAGGCGAACGTTAATGTACAAAAGCTTTGCTTTTGTTTGATTAAATATTGAAAAAATGCTTTGCATTTTTTCTTCCATAACGTTTGCGTAGCAAACATATCGCGCCGTAAGGCATATCGCGTGCGTTACCACATATCGAAAATCCCGCAGGGATTTATATCGCAGTTTAGCGACTTATTTAAGTCGCTAAACTATAATTTATTTATGCATTCAAAAACCATAATTTTCTTTGCGACACATATTGCTTTTTTTTAAATTTTATGATATACTGTTAATAAGGAGGATAAATTACCATGTCCGAAATATTTTTTGAAAATTTCCATAACGCCTTTCGTGACTATCCGTATTTTGACGGCAACATGAGAAACATCAATTATCTATCACATTATCACGAGGAAATAGAAATTATTTTTGTAATAAAAGGCGAAGTAAATATTGTGTGTGAAAAAGAAAGCTACATCGCAAAAAAAGACGATATATGTATTCTCATGCCCGGCGAAATCCACAGTTTTATTTCACACAAAAGCAATCATTTATACATACTAAAACTTAATGTAAAAAACTCTGTTGAAAAAACGGATTTTTATTCCCTGTTTATTGAGCCGAGAATTATAAACTGCAATACCGAAACCGGGAAAATTCTAAAGGCCTCAATAGACGTAATTGCATATGAAACAAAAAACAAAAAACCGGGATATGCCTATTCCGCAAACAGCTGTCAGAACAGACTTATATGTGACATTTTACGCCATTGCAACGTAAAAAAGAGCGATGACGTTATACGAAAAAAACATCTCAGTGCATTAACCATGATTGAAAAAGTAAATTCATACATAGAAAAACATTATACACAACAAATTTCACTTAAAGAAATAGCAACCACCTGCAACTATTCACAGTATTATTTTTCTCACTTTTTCAAAGATGTAACAGGTATTACATTTTATAATTACCTGACAGCATACAGACTCGAAAAAGCGACAAATTTAATTGATAACAGCAGCGAAAAAATCACAAACATCGCTTATTCCTGCGGTTTTTCAAACACGCGGTCATTCAACAGAGCTTTTAAGAAATTTTTTAATACAACTCCGGGAGAATATGCAAAGAGGTAGTCCTTTTCAGTCTACCTCTCTCCTACTCTAAAACTATGAAATTTTATATTTATACTTTCTTTCTATTATTCCTCGTGCGATAGCTTTTCTGCCTGATCAGCTGTAATAAGAGCATCTATTACCTCATCCATAACACCGTCTAAGAATTGTTCAAGCTTATAAAGTGTAAGGTTAATACGATGATCTGTCACTCTTCCCTGCGGGAAATTATAAGTTCTTATTCTCTCGCTTCTGTCTCCTGAACCAACCTGAGATTTTCGCTCATCCGCAATTTCCTTATGACGTTGTTCCTCCATAACCTCATAAATTCTTGAACGCAGAATTTTCATTGCCTTGTCTTTATTCTTATGCTGTGATTTTTCATCCTGACACGACACCACAATCCCCGTAGGCATATGTGTAATTCTTACAGCGGAGTCAGTTGTATTTACGCATTGTCCGCCCGGGCCTCCGGCTCTGAAAACGTCTATTCTCAAATCGTTGGGATTTATGTCAACTTCAACCTCTTCCACTTCAGGAAGAACCGCCACAGTAACGGCAGATGTGTGTATTCTTCCGCTTGATTCCGTCGACGGAACTCTCTGAACCCTGTGAACTCCGCTTTCAAACTTCAGACGGCTGTATGCCCCCTGACCTTCGATAGAGAAACATACTTCCTTATATCCGCCTATATCCGTTGAATTTGAATTTAAAATATCTATTTTCCAGCGTCTTGTTTCGGCATACATCGAATACATTCTCATCAGATCTGCGGCAAAAAGAGCAGCTTCTTCGCCGCCTGTTCCGCCTCTTATTTCAACAATAACGTTCTTTTCATCGTTCGGGTCTTTCGGAAGAAGAAGAATTTTAAGCTCGTCCGTACATTTTGCCAATGTTTCCTCAGCCTCTTCAAGCTCAAGCTTTATCATTTCTTCAAACTCTTTTTCCTGACCGGCATCAAGCATTTCCTTGTCATCCGCAATGGTCTGCTTTGCCGCTCTGTATTCCTTGTATTTTTCTATGATCGGTGATAAATCCGCATGATCCTTACAAAGCTTTTTCCATCTCTCAATATCAGCTATCACTTCAGGATCGCTTATCTGTTCCGCCAACGTATTAAAACGTTCCTCCAAAGCCTCTAATTTATCAAACATTATTTATTTTTCTCCTCTCTTATATATGTGCAGAAGCTGAACTTATATCCGTTATCCTCTTTTTCTTCCGTCTGCTCCGATAATACCCAATCTGCACTTTCATCAAGGTTGATAAAAAACGTATCAGCATCAGCCAAAGCCTTAACCTTCGTCACATACGCCGTATCACATTCCGGCTCAAAAAGCTTGTATATGCTTTCTCCGCCTATAACAAACACATTTTTATTCTCTGTTGTCTCAAGAACTTTCATAACCTCGTCCTTTGAAGTGCAGACTATCGCCTCCGTTTCATATCCGGAGTCTTTCGTAAGAACTATATTTATCCTGTTTTTAAGCGGCTTTTTTCCCGGGAAAGATTCGAGTGTTTTCCTGCCCATTATAACTACGCTGTTTGCCGTAGTTGTCCTGAAAAACTTCATATCCTCCGGTATGGAAAACAAAAGGTTGTTATCCTTTCCTATTCCCCAATTTTCCGAAACAGCTACTATCATTTTCATTATTTTTTCTCCTCTTATATCGCAACAGGTATTTTCTTATCAAGGGTATTATACACATAGTTTTCAAGTTTTACGCTGTCAGGAGTAAACTTATAGAAATCATCTGTATCCTCCAGAATAAACTTCGGCGCGTCATACTGCGGCTTTTCCATTATCTCCTGCACTATCGGGATGTGTCTGTCATATATATGCGCATCGGCTATTACGTGAACAAGCTCACCAACCTTTAATCCCGAAACCTTAGCCATCATATGAACAAGCACAGCATACTGACAAACATTCCAGTTATTCGCCGTAAGCATATCCTGCGAACGCTGATTTAAAACTGCGTTTAAAACATCACCGCTCACATTAAAAGTCATGGAATATGCACAGGGATATAAATTCATCTCATGCAAATCCTCATGATTATATATGTTTGTTATTATTCGTCTGCTCGACGGATTGTTTTTCAGATCGTATATAACTCTGTCAACCTGATCAAACTCGCCCTCACGATATTTATGCTTAATACCAAGCTGGTATCCGTACGCCTTACCTATCGAGCCGTTTTCATCAGCCCATTCATCCCATACATGGCTGCCGAGCTCATGAATATTGTTTGATTTTTTCTGCCATATCCATAAAAGCTCATCAACTGCGCTCTTTAAATACGTGCGTCTTATTGTAAGTATCGGAAATTCCTCCGAAAGATTATATCTGTTTACAACACAGAACTTTTTCACCGTATGAGCGGCCGCTCCGTCCTCCCAGCGTGGTCTTACAGGGAGTTCTTCATCAGAAAATCCGGTTTCAATTATACTTTTACAATTTTCTATAAATACCTTATCAGCGTAACTCATTTATATATTTCCTTTCGTTTATCTGTAATCATCAAAATGTATTACCTCATCACACATATCAAAAGCCGCTTTTTTGTGCGATACTAAAATACAAGTCTTATCTGTCAGCTCCTTAACAGCGTTTAAGAAGTTAATTTCCGTCTTACTGTCAAGTGCCGAGGTCGCTTCATCAAGAAGCAGTATCGGCGCATCGTAAAGAATTGCACGTGCTATCGATATTCTTTGCAGCTGACCTTCCGACAATCCTAAGCCTTTTTCGCCAAGCACAGTATCAAGTCCGTTTTCAAGCGACTCGATAAAATCCCATATCTGCGCTATTTTTGCCGCCTTTATTATTTCCTCATCAGTTGCATCTCCGCAAGCAAATGAAATATTCTCACGTATCGTTCCCGACAAAACAAGATTGCCCTGCGGCACATAAGCAAACAGATTTCTCGTACTTGCACCTAAAGGCACTTTTCCCTCTGTCGTATCAAGATAAATCTCACCGCTGTTTTTATGTAAAATCCCCATAAGGAGCTTCACCACAGTGCTCTTTCCCGCTCCCGACTCGCCGGCTATTACAACAGAAGTCCCCTTCTTTATGGAAATGCTCATGTTTCTTATAATAGGATTAGCCTCATCATACGAGAAATCAACATTTTTAAATTCAATCGAATTCACATCGTTGTAAACGTCTCTTGAAATAAGCTCATAGCCCCGTTCATCCTCCGGAAGATTTTCAATTTCCAAAATTCTTTCTACCGAAGCCGTTATTCCAAGCACCTGCGGAATAAGACTTGATATATTCTTAAACGGTGCCTGAATTTTGTTTACAAGCATAGACATAGCCATTATCGTTCCGTATGTCATCCGTCCCATCGCAAGCATAAAAGCGCCGTATACGATGGTAAGATAGTAGCTTGCATTAAACACTATGTACATAAGTATGTGTGCAAACACAGAAACCTTAGTCCTTTTAATCTGCAGCTTATAGCTTTTCTTCTGAAGTCCCTCGTTATGGTCTAAAACGCTTGTCTGGTTGCTGAACGACTTTATAACAAGAATGTTCTGCATAGCCTCCTGCATAAATGAACGTATATTACCCGATGCAGCCTGGCAATCCTTATGCAGCTGTTTATACTTTGAAGAATACAGCCTTGCGCTTATAAGTAACAGCGGACCTGCCGCAAGAACTGCAAGTGCAAAAAACTTATCATAACCGTAAAGCATAATAAATCCGCCGATTATGTTTGTAAGCAAAAGTGCAACATTAGGTATAAGCGTTATTATTCCGCTGATTATAACAGATAAATCACTCGTAAGTCTGTTTAAGAGGTCTCCCGAATGATACTTTGATATAGCTATAAAATCCTTGTTAATGATATTTTTAAATATATTCCTTTTCATTTCAATGTCCATTTTCGCGCTAACATGAACATTTACAAAAGTTAGAATTATGCTTATTAAAAGCTGAAGCAAAAGAAGCACCGCAAACCAGATACCGACATTCACAAGGTTTCCCTCGGCCTGATTTGTAGCCACATCAAGCACCAGCTTCGATACCGATGTAAACTTCAGTGCAACGAGCGACGATAAAACCGACAGAACCGTTAAAAGCAATATCGACGGAATACATCTCTTCCCATTTCCATAAATCCATTTTATGACCTTCAGATTTTTTTTCAACTCTACCCTTCCTTTCCGGATTTATACAGTGTCCCTATTTTTCTTGAATTCAAGATACTCATCAAAAGTACACATTCTGTCTGTTATACTTCCGTCCGGATTAATTTCTATTATTCTGTTTGCGATAGTCTGTATAAACTCATGGTCGTGAGATGTAAAAATTATATTACCTTTAAAAGCACACAACCCGTTATTCACCGCCGTAATGGACTCAAGATCAAGATGGTTTGTAGGCTGATCAAGCAAAAGCACATTCGAGCCGTAAAGCATCATCCTTGCAAGCATACATCTCACCTTTTCACCACCGGATAATACTCTAACCTCTTTGAATACATCCTCACCGGAAAACAGCATTCTCCCCAGAAATCCTCTTAAATAAGACTCTGTGTTAGCCTCAAACGTATCAGCAGAATACTGTCTTAACCACTCAATAAGATTTAATTTACAATCATCAAAAAATGCTGAATTGTCCTTCGGGAAATAGCTTCTTGATGTGCTGACTCCCCATTTTACCGTACCCGAATAATTTTCATCCTCGCCGGCAAGTATTTCCATAAGTGCAGTAACAGCCAGTTCATTCCCTCCTATCACAGCAACCTTATCATCATGATTAAGGCTAAGTGATATATTATTTAATAATACGTTTCCGTCCGTTTCCTTAGTAAGTCCGTCCACAGTAAGAATATCTCTTCCGACTTCCCTGTCCTGTTCAAACCCAACAAAAGGATATCGTCTGCTTGATGCCGGAAGCTCTTCTATCGTCAGTTTATCAAGCATCCGCTTTCTGCTTGTTGCCTGCTTCGATTTAGATTTATTAGCCGAAAAACGCTGAATAAAGCTTTGCAGCTCTTTAATCTTTTCCTCAGCCTTTTTATTCTGCTGTTTTATCATCCGTTCAATCAACTGACTCGACTCATACCAGAACTCATAGTTACCAACATACATCTTTATCTTTGTATAGTCAATATCAACTATATGAGTACATACCATGTTAAGAAAATATCTGTCATGCGATACTACAATAACAGTACCCTCATAGCTTATAATAAACTCTTCAAGCCATTCTATTGCATTTATGTCAAGATGGTTTGTAGGCTCATCCAGCAAAATTATATCCGGATTTCCGAAAAGCGCCTGTGCAAGAAGGATTTTAACCTTCTCTTTACTGCCAATATCGCTCATCTGTAAATAAAGCAAATCCTCCGAAAGACCTAATCCCTGTAAAAGCCTTGAAGCATTCGATTCCGCTTCCCAGCCATCCATATCAGCAAACTCAGCTTCAAGCTCCGCCGCCTTTATTCCGTCCTCATCTGTAAAGTCTTCTTTTTCATAAATAGCGTTTTTCTCTATCATTATATCATAAAGACGCTTATTTCCCATTATTACAGTATCAAGCACCGTATATTCATCAAAAGCAAAGTGATCCTGTTTCAAAACCGACATTCTGCATTCCTGTTTTATACTTACCTCACCCGTTGTCGGTTCAAGCTCACCCGATAATATTTTCAAAAAGGTTGATTTACCGGCTCCGTTAGCACCTATTATTCCGTAACAATTTCCGGATGTAAACTTTAAATTCACATCAGAAAACAAATTTGTCCCGCTAAAATTCAAGCTGACATCAGTAACATTTATCATTATCCGTATCTTTCCTTTCGCCGTTTCCGATATTTTTACACTAATATTCCTATTATATCATATTTTTCATAGTTTGTCTATACCTTTTGAGATAATTTATACGGTTTTTGAATGAATTAATTTTTTTATAAACATTGCACACTTCGTGTGAGTGAAATCTGTCGCCATGCGACAGATTTCGGCAGAAATTGCTTGCAATTTCCGAATTTAAAATCAAAAAATCGTTTGTCGATTTTCTTTCCATAACTTGCGGCAAATTGGCCGCAAATTTCACTCGCATTTATGCGAATTTCACCCAGCCGCATGGCTGGATTTCACTTTTTGCCTGTGGCAAAAAATTTCACTGTAAATTATAGTTTATCGCAGATAAACTATAATTTATCAAACAGTCCGTTTATCAGCTCTAAAAATCCCGATGATGTAAAATTCAGATCTCTGTTTATTCTGTTAAAAGGTTTATCAAAAGAGTCAACCTTCCCAAAAGAAGTGCTTATCGTCACCTTTATCCCTAAGTTATTTTTCAAAATCCACTCAATATCATCATTATATATACCGTTAGGATAAGTAACAGAAGTAACCTCATTTCCGGTTATCTTCTCAATTATCTCTATGCTCGTCTTATAGTCCTCGGCAGCATCCCATATAGCGTCATCCTTATAAACAGCCATAATACCGTCACGCCCTAATCTGTGCACATAATGAGTGTGAGCGCCAAGCTCCACAAGCTCCGACTTTCCGAGCTCTGCAATCTGATTTGTGGTCAGGTGATTATTTCTGTTAATCTGAGAAGTCAGAATATAAAAGGAAGCCGGAACATTATATTTCTTAAGAAGCGGATACACCTCCGTATAAAAGCTCTCATACCCGTCATCAAACGTCATAACAACAAATTTATTATTTTCATGAGCCCCGATATATTCGTCATTCACCTGAGTCGCCTTTAAAAACGTATACCCTGCGTCCAAAAACCCTTTAATGTCCTCCTCTAAAGCATCAACGCTTATCCTGTACTGCGAATATAAAAACGGATTTCTTGTCACATCATGATACATAACAGAAACAATATCATTTTCGCCCCCGGCGCAAAACGCCCCGCTTGTAAACCCGGCAAATATAACAAGCACAGCAATCAAAAGTTTTTTCATCCGGTCAATCTCCTTATCATCTTTTTTTAGGTGTAATAATATCAAGAGTCTTCCCGTCGCCCTCAACATAGAGCTTATCGCCGTTTACACCTTTAAATAAGCATACATTAACCACCTCATCGGTGTATTCCTTTACAATTTCAACAGTCGAATTAAAAGCACTGATCGTCAACAACCGATACACCGCGTCTTTTTTATCAACGATATATATGTATCCGTTATCCACGTCATAATTCACGCATACAATCTCAGAAAAAGCCTCACCACTGCTGTATTTATCAATCTTTCTGATTTTCCTGTCGCTTCGGATTTTCACCCATTCGCATTCATAAAGCGGTCGTTCAAAGCGTATAAGAGTAACAGATTTTTTATCAGCCTCCACAGTAAAAACGCCGTTACTCATAATCCCGAACCGCTCCGAAGTTCCTATCGCGTTTTTCCCGTCCTTGTTCTGAATAATCAGCTCATATTCATCCCCACCGCTTACATCATACATATATATCTTCGATTCCCTGCCGGCAGAAATATAATAAATCCAGTCCCTGTTCCCCGCCGTCTGCTTAAAAAGCCCCATAACAGGCAAATTATTTATATACATAAACCCCGTACCATCATAATCGCATACAAAAACCCTTCCGGCCTTTCCACCCTTGTGAGTCGCCGCAATTCCGTATATACGCCCCTCAGCCGCTATCGCCGAGCTAACATATATCTCCTGCGTTTCTCCGCTCCTGCTCTTAAAAACAATCTGCCCGGTCTTTTCTCCGACCATAGAATACAGCTTGTAATCGTTCACATAAAAAACCTCAGTACCAACTCTGAACACGCATTCAGCGTCCGGCACTTCAGTAACTGTATCGAGATCCGGCATCAGATACTTGTTGTTTCCCGAAAGATTATTCATTCCGGGATTATAAGAAAGCCGCCCCTCAAACTCCTCCTTAAGGCTTCCGTCCTCCGAAACGACCTCCGCCTTAAGCCCGTTATCCGTAAACAGCGCTATATATCCGCACTCCTCATTGTATAAAACATCGCCGCCGCACATCATCGAAATAACTCTCGCCGGCACATAAAGGCTTCCGCCAATTTCATAAACAAACATAGACTCGGCATTTTCGTCACTGCGTATCATAAACTTCTTCCCAACAGGAAGAACCGCCTTTTTCCCGTTTAATCTTAAGGTGAGACTTGCGTTTTCCCTGTCATATAAATACGTCTCCTTCTCAGACTCATCAGCCAGAATATCATATACAGTATCAACGCAAACATACACATCCCCAAACGCACTTATATACGGACACCCCTTCGCGCCGTTTTCCGACATAAGGCTCACGCCGCTTATATATGTACCGTCATAAAAATACGCATTCGTACTTTCAGGAATCATTATAAAAGCTCCCTCCCGTGCCGCCTGCGCCGAAAGGCCTATTGTGCCTGAAAAAAGTAAAACGATATATAAAAACAACCTTATCTTCATCAATCAGCGTCCTCCGTCTTAACCATACAAACGCACATGGCAGAAATCCCTTCACCACGTCCCTCAAAGCCGAGCTTTTCGGTAGTGGTAGCCTTTATACTGACATAACGTATATCAATGCCCAGTGCATCCGCAATATTCTTTCGCATTTTCTCTATAAACGGCGAAAGCTTCGGTCTCTGGGCTACAATCGTAAGGTCAAGATTAGAAACACCTGCACCGTTTTCCTTTAAAAGTGCAGTCACGTATTTTAACAGCTCCATGCTTGATATTCCCTTATATTTCTCATCCGTATCCGGGAAATGCCTGCCTATGTCTCCTAAAGCCAACGCACCGAGCATTGCGTCCATAAGCGCATGAACAGCAACATCCGCATCCGAATGTCCCAAAAGCCCTTTTTCATACTCTATCTTCTCGCCGCACAATATAAGACTGCGCCCCTCTGTCAGCTTATGTACATCATACCCCTGACCAATTCTAAGCATTGGATTTCCTCCTTTTTAATATCTCACCGGCTATAAAAATATCCTCAGGTGTTGTAATCTTAATATTATCATAGCTTCCCCCTGAAATATATACCTTACCGCCATACAACTCATATAACGCACTGTCATCAGTAACCACAACACCCTCACGCTCCGCGCGTTTGTGATACTCCAAAAGCCTGTCCTTCATAAAAACCTGCGGTGTCTGAATCATAAACAGCAAATCCCTGTCCACCGTCGAGCTTATACAGCCCTCACTGTCAATCAGCTTCATTGTATCCTTACAGCTCACTCCAACAGCCGCCGCTCCGTATTTTAAACAGTCATCAATCGCACTGTCTATCAGCTCCGGAGTCACAAGGCATCTCGCCCCGTCATGTATGCATACAACCTCCCCCGAAGCCCGACCGAGGGCATTAAATACAGAATGTTGTCTGTCGTGTCCACCCGGAACAACCATAATATCAACAGAATACTTATCCGTAATCCGCTTCATTTCATCAATCTCTAAAGGCGACGCAACCACTATTATCTCATCAGCCCTGCTCTTTAAAAAAGCGGATAAGGTATGTTCAATAACAGTCTTCCCGTCAAGCTCCATAAAAATCTTATTCATGCCGGCATTCATACGCGTACCTGATCCTGCCGCCACAATCACCGCACTTACCATAATTATTTTGTATTGCCGCCATATCCGGCAACAATATCCTCCATTATATCTTCTAAATTTTTTCTGTCCGCAATACCGCTGAGCTCCAGCTCGCTGAGCACCATCTGCCTTACGGAATTAAAAAGTCGTCTCTCGCTTGTCGAAAGTCCCTTAACCTTTTCCCTGTACATAAGCCCTTTAAGCACCTTAACAATCGCAAAAATATCTCCGGAGCGAATGACGGATATACTGTCCCTGTATCGTTTATTCCAGGACGAATCATCCTCTATGCTCTCATCCCTGAACCGACGGAGCAGCTCCTGAGCCACGCCGGCACTGATTACCTCACGCACGCCAAGCTGAACACACTTATCCATCGGGATCATAACCTTCATTGTACTTCCCGGTATATCCAAAACATAATATTTTATTTTTATCCCTTGAATAAGCTTTTCCTCCACAGCACTGATAATCCCTGCACCGTAGCTCGGATAAACTATCTTATCACCTATCTTGTACATTGCAAAATGCTCCTTTATCCTCACGTATCCTGTGGTTAACTAAAAAAACCACAGCTCAAAATATGCTGTATATATTATACCATATATATTATTAAAAGTCAATATTCCGACAAAAAAGTAATCAGGAAAATTATACATTCCCGAAAAAAAAGACGAAAACAGTCTCCGGGAGATCATCTTCGTCTTTTAAAATTATTTATTCAACACTTCGCTGACGCATTTTTTAACAATCTCTGCCTCTTCAGGCGTAACCGGCTCATCAAAAGCGTCAAATTTATTCAAGGTAACATCATTCCCGGTCAGATACCCATACCACGTAAGTCCGAGTGCATATCTTCCGACACCGAGCTTTGCATGAAAAGTATCACGGTGAACAGTCTTTATTCCGTTTTCAATAAGCTTTTCAAAAACCTCACCACATGGTATTATCCCTATACCGCCTAAGTCGTCGGAAGCCGCTCTGTATGCATGCTTAATATCGGCAAACATATCCTCATGATGTGCATATCCGAGCTCCCCAGTGAGTCGCTCGCTTCCCTCCTCATAAGCCCATGTCTGATGTATAAGCTGCTTCGCCTTCGGAGCATACACCTCGCAATATTCGGAAAGATAATTAAGATACGGCTGATACGTTTCATATCGCGGCGAACACTGACTCACCTGCTGAAGCGTCACATAATCCCACTCCCTGCTCTGCAAAACCTGACGCACCGATACCGGCACACCGGTATTTTGTCCGTTATATGTAAGAGTATAAGCACACGCATCATTTGTAATGTTTTTATAATGAGTAAATAATGAACATCCGCCTATATAAAGGTTTATAACCTCAATATCAACCCCATCACACCTCGCAATATCATGCAAATAACGAGTAGCATCCTCCGAAAAACTGTTTCCTACAGCAACTACCTTCATTTTAAACACTCCTTCTTTCATAAAATATAGTTTAGCTTAAACCGATAAATTATATTTTATCAGCAAAATCCGTTTTTGCCAAATCTCACAAACGATACAACAACCGAAACCATGTTAAATACTTCACATAAAATTCCGCCTAATGTGAAATTAAATACATTATGTACAATCCATGCCGGTGACGTGAAAAAGACCTGACAATACCTTATATATTTCCCGTTTCCATACCACATAAACACACTCATTACCACAAGTGACAAAAACGTCAGTACAGAAAGAAATATCTGAAACCAATCGCCTTTTATAAAAAACAAGGCAAATATAAAACACATCGTATATAAAATCTGAATAACAACTATTTTCCACATTTTCCTGTCAGTTTTGGAAAATACAATTCCGCGAACTAAATTAGTCAGATTAAATAAAGCAGCCGATACCGCTCCGACAAGCACAAAATTTATGCAAAACATAAGTCCGCTAAGCCCCTGAAAAATAAAGAAAACCTTATTTTTGCCCATCTGAAACGAGCAAACAGCCGCTAAAAGTCCGAATATCCCGAAAACCTGTCCTATAAGCTCTTTTGTAATCATAACCGTCTCCCTGTTTATTATCTGAAATGGCTGTACGACTGATGTGCCGACATCTCCACACCCTTATACATTGCAAGCTCATCAACCGTAACAATCTGATACCCCATTAAAATGAGAGCCGGAATAATCCGCTCCGCTGCGGTAGCCGTTGACTCATAAATATCATGCATAAGTATAATATCGCCGTCCCGGACAGTAGACAACACCTTGTCCGTCACATAATCAGCCCTTCTGTATTTCCAGTCAAGAGTATCAACCGACCAGAAAATCAAAGGCCTGTCCGCCACGGCATACACCGTCTTGCTGTAAGAGCCGTAAGGTGCCCTTATCGCAGTAGGATATTCCCCGACAGCGTTATTAATAATTTCTGAAGTCTTCCTTATCTCCTCCGAGGCACTATTTTGTGAAAGCTTTGCCAGATCCGGATGTGAATACGAATGATTTCCGATCTGACAGCCTATGGACTTCATTCTTTTGAGCAACTGCGTGTTATTTTCAGCTATATTCCCTACTACAAAAAATGTTGCTCTTACATTATAAAGCTCAAGAGCATTCAGTATTCTGCCCGTTGTTGCCGTTTTCGGCCCGTCATCAAAGGTAAGTGCAACCATAGGCTTCGCCGGGTCAATCGCCCCCTGCTGAGGATACCAGCCAACATTTTTATAAGCCGGAACCTCGGATATGTATACCGTTATCTTTCGTCCATCAGGTGCGCACATCACCTGTGTAACGTCCTCAATATTCTCAAACCAACCAACATTTTTGTATGCCTCAATCTCGGATATGTATATAACAAGCTCTCGCCCGTCAGGTGCATACATAGTCTTTGTCACATCCTCAATGTTCTCATACCAACCAACATTTTTGTATGCCTCAATCTCGGATATGTATACAACAAGCTCACGCCCGTCAGGTGCATACATAGTCTTTGTCACATCCTCAATATTCTCATACCACCCAACATTTTTGTATGCCTCAATCTCGGATATGTATACAACAAGCTCACGCCCGTCAGGTGCATACATAGTCTTTGTTACATCCTCAATGTTCTCATACCAACCAACATTTTTATAAGCCGGAACCTCTGCCGGAGAAATCAAAAGCGTCCTGCCGTCAGGCGCATACACAGTCACCCCGGAAGCCTCAGCAACACCGACCACCATCATAAAAATCATCAACAAAGCAAAAATTCTCTTCATCTGTCCTACCTCATTCACTATTTACTGCATAACACTATACTACCATATTTTCACCACTTTGTCAATAGCACGACAGGAAAATTACACGTTTTTTAAACGAGCAAACAAATTGTTAACGAAAATATAAATTATAGTTTATAGGCGGAGCGCCTCTAAACTATAATAGTGAAATATTTTGCTTTCAGCAAAATGTGAAATTCACACTTCGTGTGAGTGAAATCCACGCAAAGCATGGGTGAAATCTGTCGCTATGCGACAGGTTTCGG
>JAZTZP010000169.1:0-67557 GCA_045637525.1 Clostridia bacterium
ACAGGACAATCTAAAATCCAAGTTAAGGCAAACGGTGCGGCCTTTTCCTTCGCATCAGACGCGCCGTTTGCCGTTCTTTACCGGTTTATTAGTAGATGTATCATTCAGAAAAAAAGGCGTGCTTTGCTAAAGGGGTTTCCAAAGGGGAAAATCCCCTTTGGGGTTTTGGTGCCGCTTTTGACGTAAAAGCGGCGTGTGCTTGCGCAACTCGATAAGTAATCGCTATAATATATACATAATCTTAAAATTACAAACAAAAATGAGTCGCATGGAAACCTCCCCGACAAACTATAATTTATAATTTCATTCAAAAACCGTAATTAACATTATAAGTATTATTGACAACTCAACTCATTTCTGTTATAATAAAATCATACTAATTTATAAGGAATGATATCACCATGCTACAATTAATTCGTACAGCAATTGATACTGATTTATCTTCGGTTTTTATACCCGATATGCTCTCTTATCGTGAAAGCTTTCCGAACTCGGGTATTGTTCTTATAGTACCCGACAGTCATTCGCATACAGCAGAACGTCTTATGGCAAAAACCTTTGGCGGAACAGGGCTTAACGGAGTAGAAACCATGACATTTCATCAAATGACGAGACGATTTCTCCCTGCGTCCGATCTGCGTCTTACGGATACCGGCAAAAGAATGCTTTTCTTTCGTGCTGTAAAATCAGTCGATATTACAGATGGTATCTTTGCGTCGTCTTTTAAAAAGCAGGGCTTTGCCGATACAGTCTGTAAGCTCATCAGCGAATTCAAAAGATACGACGTCACCCCCGATACGCTCCGCTTTGCAGCATCACAAACAGAAAATCAGACATTAGCCTCAAAATTAACTGTAATATCAGATATATATGAAAAATACAACTTACTTTTTGCCGAAGAAAACTTTTTCGACAGCGACGACGATTTAATTAAAATTTCCCAAATACTCGAATCAAACGAATATTTCAAAAACAAAGCAGTATGGTTTGCAGGCTTTGACGATTTCTTCCCGACACAGCTCTCGGTTATCGATGCTGTGCTTTCGCACTCAGAAAAAACAGTTGTTTTTCTGCCGTGCAGCTTTGACGAATCAAGCGAAAACAACATATTCAGACACTCAGAAAAAACAGCTTCAGGCCTAATCGGAATGTGTCAGAAAAAAGGAATTATGTTCCAATATGAAAGCATACTTTCGCACCGGACAAAAAACAGCGAGCTTGAATTTTTAATAGAGAACTACGAAACCTCGAAATCATGTTCCGAAAGCATTCCCGAGCATATTCATCTGAGTGAGAGTGCAGATATCTACGAAGAAATAGACAACATAGCCACAGCCATATGCGACTACACTCTTGAGTATGGTTTCCGTTACAGCGATATAGCCGTTGCAGTTTCCGATCCGGATGCATATTTCCCGTTTGCAGAGGCAATATTTGAAGAATACAACATACCATATTTTTGCGATACTCCGGTATCAATATCAGAACATCCCGGCGCTATGATTATATCCTCGGTTTCCGATATGATACGTGAAAACAGAAGCACCGCTTCGGTATTACGTTTTTTAAGAACAGGACTTGTAACAAAGACCGGCCTCACAGACGATGATATTGATGAAATCGAAAACATGGCATTAAAACGCGGTATACGCGGTGATATGTGGAATACAGAAAAATTCTGGTCTTCGGATGAAACCGGCATTTTCGATGCAATAATAGGAGAATACGCAAATAAGCATCTCACCTCCGCCCCCGCAGTGGAAAAAACATTCCCGCTCTGGGACAAGCTGTCCGCCGTTACAGAGCCGTTAAAAAAGCTTTGCAATACAGTACGCAAGAAAAACACAGCAAAATATTTCTCAAATGCGCTGTTTGAATTTTTTGACGAAACAGGACTCTATGCCTCAATCAGGCAAAAAGCCGAAAGTCTTATCACCGAAAATCCAAACGAAGCACTTCGTTTTGAACAAATATGGAATCTCTTAACAGAGCTTTGCATCCAGGCATCCATCGTCCTTTCAAACGAAAAAATTACATTTGATGAGCTCTACTATTACATAAAAAACGGACTTGAAGCAAGCACCATGGACATCATCCCTGCCGGAATCGACAGAGTTACTCTCGCTTCATGCACCGACACCCTGTCAGCAGACACAAAAATCCTGTTCATTCTCGGAGCAAACTCCGGAAAGCTCCCGTCATATTCGGGCTCGGAGGGAATATTATCAGATTCCGACCGTGAATTTATAAACAACACCGGTGTAACACTTGCACCGCACGGCTTATCGAAAAACCTGTACGAAGAATTTAAGATTTTCAAGCTTATTTCAGCACCTGCCATGCATCTGCATATCAGCTATGCCCTGCGTGACACTTCGGCGGACGCAATGCGCCCGGGGCTTATCATCTCGGATATTAAAAGAATTTTTCCAAATCTTGAGATTTCAAAGCCCTCCGATGAGGAAAGGCTGATACTCTCCTCACCGGAGGTTACGTTAAAAAAACTGCTCCTGTTTAAGGACCGTGAAAATCCGCTCCGTCAAAAGGTATATTCCTGGTTTTTACAACACGGCGAAAAGTGGCCCGAAAAGCTGTCACTTATAGACAAAGTTGATAACTTCACCGACTATTCTCCGTCGTTAGAGCCGGAAAACGCCATAGAACTTTACAAAAACTATATAAAATACAGCACCAGCCGTCTTGAAACGTTTTATGTATGTCCGTTCAGGTATTTCCTTGAAAACGGCATAAAAGCAAAAGAACGCGAGGAACGCAGGATAAAAAAATCCGACCTCGGCGATCTCCTCCACTGGGCAATACAGGAATACTGCCGTATCGTAGATGACGGCGGAACACCGGCCCAAAAGCATGAAAACTGGCTGTCGCTTACAGAGGAAAAGAGCCGGAAAATAATAGACCGGATTATTAAGGAAGCACGTGAAAAAGCCAAGGCAAACGACAATAACGGAAAAATACTCTCAACGCTCGGAAAAGCGCACAGCCTTCTGCTTCGTGCAATCCCGACAGTAAATCTCAGCTTTAAAAACAGTATGTTCACACCATACGACTATGAATGGAGCTTCGACAATCTTACACTGAACCATAACGGGCACGAGGTTTCACTCCGAGGTATCATAGACAGACTTGATATTTATGAAAACCCGGTATCGGGCAAAGCATACATACGAATTATCGACTATAAATCCGGCTCAAAAACATTTTCACTGCCGTCGATTTACAATAAGCTTGATTTACAGCTCGGCATATACGCAATAGCCGCAGAATACGCCTACAAAAACGGTGATATTCCACACAGCGGAGAGCTTACTCCGCAAGTGAGCGGAATATTTTATGATAAGCTTACGGACGATTTTTCAAAGAGTGATATAAAAACGGCCTCCTCAGCGGAAAAGCCGAAAAATGAGCCTCTCGACGGAATTGCCTTCATCGAATCAGAAGAAGTAAAAGGAAAAGAAACATTCCCCATCGAGTCTTTAAGCTATATCGACTCCGACTTTTGCATCAGTCATAAAACCAACTATATAAAGCTTTCCGCCAATAAAGCACAGCCAACACTTAATAAGCGTTTGTCTTCCGTTGGTTCATTCCAAAACGTCGAAACGCTAAAACGCTGGATAGAAAAAGCAGTTGTCAACGCCGACAAACAAATACGCTCCGGCGTAATAGAAATCATGCCTTACAAAAAGAGTAGTAATGATACAGGCTGCAGTAAATACTGTCCCTACAAGGATGTATGCACCTTTGACCGTGAGAAAAACGAGTGCTATCGTATAACAAGCGGTAGTCAGTCCGATATTTTCGGAAAAATGAACGAAGAACTAAACGAGGAGGTTTAAAATGGCACGCGAATGGACAGACGAACAATTAAAAGCAATAGATAATCCGGCAAACATTCTTGTAAATGCCGCTGCCGGCTCCGGAAAAACGGCAGTTCTTACCGAACGTATAATAAGAAAGCTCATACCGGACGAAAGCGGAAATTATACCGATATTACAAATCTTCTTGTAGTAACGTTCGCAAGAGACGCCGCCGGCGAAATGCAGGACCGAATAAAAAAAGCGCTCAGCGAATACATGACATCAGCACCAACGCCCGAACTGAAAACCCATTACAAAAACCAGCTCAGGCTTGTAAATCAAAGTGACATCACAACCATAGACTCCTTTTGTATAAAAGCAGTACGCAGTAATTTTCATTTACTCGGAATAGAGCCGTCATTTTCCGTTATGGACAAAACCGAAGCCGACCTTTTAAAAGCAGAGCTTGCAGAAGAATTTTGTGACAGCCTGTACGAAGACGAGCGTTTCTTACTTTTAAATAAGCTGTATTCAGGCTTAGGCGATAATTACAATCTTATCAAAATGCTTATCGAAATACATAACTTCACCCGTTCACTTCCCTGGCCGGACAGCTGGCTTGACGAATGTGCCGCACGATATAAAGAGCCATTTTCGGGAAGTATATGGGAGCAGGGTGCAATAAAAGAAAAAAACAAGGCTTTTGAAAATGCGAAAAGTATTTTCAGTGTTGCCGAATCATTAATAAAAGACTTTGAGAAACAAAACGAATGTGAGTTTCCCGAAAACGATTCCTTGTACATCGCACTGAAAACCGGGAAAAGCATTTGTTCGGCGTTAAAGAGTGCCGATTATAATAAAACTGTGGAAATATTAACCACACTCCCGCACATTCCTGAAAAAACGAAAAAGCGTGACGAATTTTCAAAATTCTCAAGCTCGCTGACGGATGTAATCTCATCAGCCTGCGATGAGCTTTATAAGCTATCGGAATACTTCCCGTTTACAACAGATAAGCAGGATGAAGTTTTAAAGGAGCAATACCTGATAATAAAAGCACTTACCGAGCTTTCAAAAGAATTTGATGCACTTATATTTGATAGAAAAACCGAAAAAAACCAATACGAATTTAACGACCTCGAGCATCTGTGTCTTAAGCTTTTCGAAAACAATCCGGAAGTAAGAGAAGAATACCGCTTAAAATACGCTGAAATTTTAATGGACGAATATCAGGATACAAACGCACTTCAGGAAGCTATTTTCTCGTCAATCTCAAAAGAAGACAACAGATTCATGGTTGGTGATATGAAACAGAGTATATACCGCTTCAGAAGCAGTGACCCGGCAATATTTAAAAACAAGGATAAAACCTTTCGTGATAATCCTCAGCTCGGAAACTGTGTTTATCTTACAAAAAACTTCAGAAGCCGTAGCGAGGTTTTAGAAAGTGTAAACTGTCTTTTTAAAAGTATCATGCACGAGGAAACGGGCGAAATTGAATACAATGATTCCCAAAGGCTCAACTGCGGAAATACCGACCTTGACAAAAATAAATATGAGGGCAATACCTACACAAGCGAGTTCCATGTTATAGACCTCCCATCGGACACCGCCGAAGACGGTGACGAAGTGGATGACCTCACAAAAACAACTGCCGAAGCACGCTACATTGCAAATCAGATACAAAGCCTCATGAAAAGCGACTTTTATGTTCTTCAGGACGGTGTTCACAGAAAGCTTAGATATTCCGATATTGCAATACTTTCAACATCGGTGAAAAACATTGGTCCGGACTATTTAAAAACACTTTCAAAAAGCGGCATCCCTGCCGTTTCAGAAGGCGGACTTCTGTTTGACAGAAGTGAAATAAAACTTGTATGCTGTCTCATCAGCATCATCTGCAACCCTTTACAGGATATACCGCTAATCAGCGTGCTCCGCTCCCCGTTGTTTTCTTTTACGGAGGATGAGCTTGCAAAAATACGCATATCCTCAGGCGGAAACTTTTATCCGGCATTAAAGCATTATGCAAATACTTCCGGCGACAGTAAGTGCATCTCCTTTATCAACCGTCTCACCGAATGGCGCAAGCTTTCAAAATACACAAGCCCCTGCAAGCTTTTATGGATCTTATTTTCACAAACCGGTCTGTATGACATGGCAGGAATTTTGTATGACGAAGATGCCTGTGCAAACCTGCGTCTTTTCACCGAAATGGCAAAAGATTATGAAAAAACGGGATATAAAGGATTATACAGCTTTTCCTGCTATACAGATAAGCTTCGCAAAAACAATGTTGAAATACAAAGTGTTTCAACACAGAAAAAATCAGATTGCGTCCGTATCATGACAATTCATAAGAGTAAGGGCTTAGAATTTCCCGTTGTATTTATCGCCGGTGCAGGCAAGCAGTTTTCAAACGACAAAGCCTCACTTGTCATGCATAAAGACTACGGCATAGCACTCAGGTATATAAACTATGAAACAAGAAAAACCGCCGATACGGTATGGGCTCTTGTGCTGAAAAATATAAAATCCGCCGAAGCTCTTGCCGAAAACATGAGAAAACTCTACGTTGCAATGACAAGACCAAAAGAAAAGCTTATCATAACAACAGTTGCCGGGCCGTTTAAATATGACGTGAACGGGAACTACAAAGGCGGTGGCTCAACCGCTCTCATAAACGCCTGGCAGGGCAAAGCTTCCTGTGAAAGCAATAAAATACTGTCAGCAAAATCATATGCAGACTGGATCGGGCCCTGTATTTTAGCCGAAAAGGATAATGCCGACCCGTTGTGGAAATTAATCTGCGATGTTTCCTCGCCGGCTGAAAGCATTTCAAAAACCGCAACAGTCGATAAAGAATATACAGACTGTATAACCGATGCCGACATAAACTCTGTTTTAAGCAGAAAATATCTGTTTTCAGATGAAACCGACATACCGTCAAGAATGTATGTTACTCAGCTTAAAAATACAGATGCAGAAAGCTTCCGACTTCCCGACCTTATAAAACGCCCTGATTTTTCTTCGCAAGCAACACTTTCGGGAGCGCAGATCGGAACAGCATATCATACAGTCCTGTCGGTTATAGATGTAAAATCCGTTACGGATATTTTATCCATACAAGCTGAGCTCGACAGAATATGTACACAAGGGTATATTCTAAAGCACGAGAAAGAAAAAATAAACCCCGAAAAGATATTCGCATTTTTTGAAAGCGATTTCGGAAAGCGTTTGAAATCATCAGAATTAAACCGTGAAACACCTTTTGAAATAATGGTATCATCCGAAGAGGTGTTCCCCGGAACAAACGGCGAAATACTCATCCAGGGAATCATAGACTGCTGGTTTTACAACGAAAACGGCGATATTGTACTCATAGACTATAAAACAGACAACGTTACAAATCCCGAAGACCTTGCAGAAAAATACAAAAACCAGATTTATTGGTATAAAAAAGCTCTTGAGCAAATATTAAACAAAAAAGTTGCGGAATGCTATATATACTCTTTCTCAAAAGATACTGTCGTTCCGGTTTCTTAAGAAAAAAAGCTTCCCTGAGTTCATCAGGGAAGTTTTTTGTATTTGTCTTTTGATGGCGAGCGGACAATAATTAAGCCTGTTCGGCAGTTTTACGTGCCCGAAATTGCACATTTAAAAAAACGTGTTAATACTCGAGGACCGGTTGATACTCGGGTCGTTGATACTTGGGGACGTCAGACTGTCGGAAAACTCAAAATTTATTCATAATCAAATTAAACAAATCGTATTAAACTGATATTTGTCAAAAGCAAAATTTCCGAAAACAGCAATTATTCGACAGTCTGACGTCCCCGTTTTTGCACATTACCTTACCGCCTCCGGATAAAAAGCAATCGTCAATTGCTTTTTGTATAATCTCAGTCTGCAAATCAGCCGAAACAACCGCACCGTAATCAATTATATTTATATCCATCTCTGTTCCTCCTGTAAATTATAGTTTATCTGCGATAAAGTAGTAGGATTTGGGTGACGCTTTGCAAGCCTCCTTTGTGTAAAGGGAGGTGGCATGGCGCAAGCCATGTCGGAGGGATTGTTCCTTAAAAATGTTAATTTTCTTGAAATACAATCCCTCAGTCGCTTTCAGCGACAGCTCCCTTTACACAAGCAATACTGTCAACTTAACGTTTACAGTATTGCAACTAAATTCGCTTCGCGAGCTAAATGTGCTTTCGGCACGCTAAATTACTTCGTAGCTAAATTGCCTTACGGCAGCTATAAGCGAATTTTATTTAGCTATTTCGCAGAAATAATTTAGCTATCGAACATTTTTGTGAGATAATTTAGCTTTGCACCACTGTGCAAAATTTAGCTGTTTTCTTAAGTTGACAGTATTGCTTTACACAAGGGAGCCTATTAGCAAAGCATAATTGACAGCCTACTAATCATGCCGCTAAACTATAATTTATTCTATCACAAATTGCTCATTTTAACAAGTACCAAATCAGTACTTACAGGTGGCAATTTAATACTTTTCCCGCCGGGTTAAACTCCACGCCAGGCGCACTAAAAAAATGAGACGCATTGTCTCATTTTTTTAGTTTAATTACCTCACCCGGTGATATTTTACAATCAAAACCTCCATAGTTAAAGAATATCTCTTTTGCAGCCGGATTATAACAAATTGTCATATCAACCGAAAATTCAAGCGTTTTATATGCTTTTACATAATCGTAAATTTCTATATTCGTTGCTTTCCATACGCAATCGCATTTACCGATTTTTTTCGCAAATTCCTCTATGACCTCCCAGTTATTATCGCGGTCATATTCACTGCTGTGTCCCCATAGGTAAAACATCTGCGGTGCAGTATTTACTTCCATGCTTATAAACCGGTTTGTAAGTTCTTTAAACTTCGGATTTGTATGCTTACAGGTCGGATTTAAAATCAGCCAGTTTTCTGGCAATGCAAATTCTTCTGTTGATTTTGTTGTTCTTGCATAGCTGATTTCGGCATTTTTTAATATTTCAAGAATTTTGGTATTATAAGTTCCGTAAGGATATGCCATTCCCTTTATAATATTTTTAAAGACACTCTCAAGCCGTCGTCTGTCGCTTATTATCTCCGACATTGCCGCAGAAATCGGCAATTGCTCCATGTATTTATGGTTCTCTCCGTGGATTGCCACCTCATGCCCTGAACCCGTATAGAGTTCAAGACATTGTTTTTTTGTCATACGTCCGTACTCACGTGCCTTATCATCGTCATTGAAAAAGCCGCTGCTTATATTAAATGTACATTTAAGTCCGTATTTATCAAGTATTTCCATAAGCCGTCTGTCCTGTATCAGCCCATCGTCATAGCTTAAGGTTACTGCTTTTGACTTAAAATCGGGAAATCTCATAAATAAACTGTCCATACCCCCAATCCTCCTTACTCTGCGTTATACAAAGGCATATATCCGCTGCCGTTCTCCTGCCATAAAAATCCTGACGGTGCTGTAATATCACTTATTTTTACGACTGCTCCGTTTTCCAGTTTAAACTCATAGCTGCCCATATCGCTTATTAAAATACCGCCTAAAATACCGTCTTTTTCAGTAACGATAAGAAGTTCTCCTTCCAGTTCTATACCGTTTACAGAAAGCATCTGCTCCGTATCAGCACTCTGACACGAAACCTTTACTCCGTTCGCTGTTTCAAGCTTAAAACCAATAACTCCGTCTGCTGACAAGTCTTCTGATGAAAATATGGGGCTTATCTCATCCGCTGACGGTGCAAGAACATAAGCAACCTGACTTATATCTGAGTCATCAGTCCAGCTCATATGCACATCTGCGCTTGGAGCATAATTTCCCGTAGCCTCGCTTATGCCTCTGTTTGTCCAGCCTGATCCTATCTTGCCCGGCTCATAATAACCAAAATACTTATTAAAGCTAAGCTCAGTGTCTGAGAATGCTTTTATAAACAAATTCGGATTTCCTGCATCTGCTGTATAGACTGTGTTATCAGCATCATCAATAACAATCTGTTCCTCTTTATAGCCTGTGAGAACATTGCTTCCTTCCTCATATCCGGCAAAATTCCAGATACTTGTATATTTATTCTGTGATTCGCTCATATTTTTCAGCTTGTCAAGTACAATCCAGAGATTTGCCTTTTTTACGAAAATCATGTCTCTGTCATGAATTGCATCAAGAGAAACTGCACCTGTATCACTTTCCGATTTTTGAACCAGAGACGCTTCACGGTCATATATTTCATTATATCCGCTGTCCCATACGCCCTCCGCAAAGTCAAATTTTTCACTTGAATACCATCTTTCCGGGAGTACTGTTTCGCTTACTCTGTCAAGCCTTGTTCCCTCATCGCTTAAATCGCCGTCATTATCGGTGTCCTTAACGCTTCCGTCTTCATTAAAGGTATAGTTTTTATAATTCTGCGATTTATCATTTACAATTACAGTCGAAAGCTTTCTTGTTGAGTTTTCAAGGAAATATGAATTTAGCTCATCATAGATTTCTAAAAACTCATCATTATTTGAAACGTATGATTTTCCATAATACGGCGCTCCGCCCGAAACAAGCATCGTTCTGCCGTATGCCGAAAGGTTCATAACCGCATTTGTTCCGGTAAGATGGTGCCCTTGTGCACGGCGGTTATTATTGAAAAACGACATATATAAGCTGTCTATATTCCAGCCCGAACGCATTGCACCATATCCGCTGTACGGATAATATACAGATGTGTATGCCTGCTCTTTTATATCAAGAGCATCAGAAAAGCTTTCTTTTTTGTTATCATCTTCCCATATTGCCGGCGTACCTACATTATATTCATTTCCTATATTGCTAAGAAGTCCGAGAGGTGATGTATAGCCTTCTTTTAACCTGTTCCAGTACTGTTTTATTCTGTTAAAGTCTGTGAGGTCGTCAAGACCGGAAACAACAGAAAAATCAATCTCAGACAGATTGGTAAGCATTGCTATATCTTCCTCGTTATAGTTAAACGCCTGCTCTAAAAATCCGCCGTCCGGCTGAACAAAAACATCCATTCGCTCATTAACCTTACCGGCAAAGGCTCCGGCTTTTTCGGTAACAGAGCTGAAATCTCTTAACATATACATATACATTCCAAGACATGACAACCCTCCAATAACCATATTCTGGTATCCCGGCTGTGCATTATCGGTAAGAAAATACGTTGTTCTCCAGAATTCGTTGTTTACCAGATTACAAATAATATTTGAAAGTCTTACAGGGTCTATAAGATCATAGCTTTCCTCAGGAATCTTTAAAAGCTGCACATTATTATTTACTTTGGCGTAATATCCTGAATAGTACTGCTCCTCGTATGTATTCGGAAGAGACTTGCATATTGTTGCAAGACAGTTCATAATCCCTCTCGCACGCTGATAGATATATACACAATTGCCAGATGTAAGATTTCCGCCTAAATACCAATATCCGTTGGAATTAGGAGCATTTCTTAAATATGTTATAACAGCCTGCTTATCACGCCAGTCTGCGTCTTCTGCCTGTGAACGTTCAAGCGCTTCGACAAATCCCGGATCGCTGTCCCATTGCACACGTTGATTTCTTGACATATCATCAAGCACTTGTATGCATTTTTTAAGATACAGTTCGTCTCCGCTCGCTGCAAAGGTTCTTGCAAGACAGTTATATGTCTCTCTTCCCACACGCCAGTTAAGCGAATTATATCCTTCATCAGCTGATGTAAACCAGTCAAAGTTACTTATTACATCAGGATCTAAATATTCAGGATTTGTGAAATTTCCTGTATCCTGTACCTGAGATATTGTTTTACTGTCAGCAACAGATTCGTTAAATTCTTCAACAGAAAGTCTTCCAACAACAATATCTGCCCACTCCTTTGTATCACTTTCCCCAAAGCCTATATCCTTCGCCGGCAATGAGCGTATTATGTCAACAAAGTGATTTCTGTAAAGAATAAGTGCTTCCTCATATCTTCCGCTTTCATAAAGCTCCGCATATGCTTCTGTTGCACTGTCATGAACATCCATCATGTTCATAAGCCTTGTCGCTGCATTTTCTATATCCTCATCTGAATACACATCCAAAATACTGCCCTCAGGAATTATCATCCCAGACTCCGAATCAAAAACTCCCGATGCAACCTCTGCAAGAGGCACTCCGTTTGTGCTGTTTTTCCATAAAAATATCTTTACCCGTGATGCATTATCAGGCATTTTGTATTCAAACGAAAGCTCTTTATCAAATTCATTATATTTAATAAGAATATCATCAAAAACCTTAACATCCACAAGACTTCCGAAATCATCATATACTCCCGTAATAAGCCTGTTCTCTGATATTGTATTATCATATACATTGTTTATATTCATAACAATACAGCCGTTTTCATATCTCACACCAAGCTGCATTGTTATACCGTTTACAGTTGTTACATCAGGACTATGACCTTCATTTTTATCTTCGCTTACAACAATCCGGGCATCGGAATCAACACTTGTCTTTATAAAATAATTGCCGTTTTCATCAACCTCTTTTTCATCTATAAAAACAAGCCTTCCGTCTTTTACTGCCCCTATTATTGCGTTTTCTTCTGCCGTTCCCTTTATAACTGTATTTCCTGTGTCGGAATGCCTTGTGACTTCTGCGGCAAATGTTGCCGACGGCAACAAAGCTGCCGTCAGCACAAGCGCTGTAATTTTTCTTATTTTACTATTTATATTCCGGTTCATAAAGTCCATTGTCAAGCTCCCTCCATGAAAAACTCTCAGGCTTATAAAATTTGTCCGAACTATCCATATTATAATCCTTTGTAAGCTCGAACTCAAAATTTTCACTCATGCTGTATCCTGCATTTATTGAGTTATAGATAAAAAATCCGCAATCAAGGACTAATCCTCTTACTGTATTCTCATCCTCTATTACAATTAAATCCTTACATAAAGTCTCAATTCCTTCATGCTTTATTACCTGAGGCTTAAGCGAATTATAATAATAAATTGTCTTCCCGTTTACTGTTTCAAATTTCGCCGCAACTATTTCTCTTTCTTTATCAGAAATATCTTCTTTGCTTTTTACAGGATCACTTGTATCTCTTGATGGTGCAAGAACGGTTATTACACGTGTGTTCTGTCCCATTATACCGTCATCCTGCCACTCGGCATGAATATCAACCCTCGGAGTATAATTTGAATCGAATTCCTTACCCACAGTTGAAGGACCGTTTGACCATCCGAATCCCATTTCACCTTTTTTATAATAACCGTAGTATTTTACATATTCTATCGGCTTTGTCCCTATGCTGTGAATAAAAAGATTAGGACCTTCATTATCGCACGAATATGCAACCATGTTTTCATTGTCAATCTGCACCTGTTCTTCTTTGTAGCCTGTCATAGGCTGATTATTCTGATACGGTTCATCTGTATATGTTGCAAAGTTCCATATCTGCTGATATGTATTTTTCTTTCCCGTTCCGTTTTCAAGATTATCAAGTAAAACCCACAAATCAGCATCCTTTAAGAAGAAAAACTTTCTGTCATGAATTGCATCAAGCTCTATTGCTCCGGGTTCTCCCGGTATTCCGGGATTAGGGCGCTGATCATCGGTATTTGAATATCCGAATCTCCACGAGCCTTCTGCAAAATCAAAGTTATCACTTGTGTGCCATCTTGAATCAAGCACTTCTCCGGAGACCGTTGCAAGCCTGTCTTTGTCTGTATTTACATTTACGTCCCCATACGTACCATCTGAATTAAACTTGCTCTCAGCTTTGTTTTGCGACTTTTTGTTTACCATAATTGTGGAAAGCTTTGCAGTTGAGCTTTCATACATATACGAATTGAATTCATAGAAATTTTCATAGAAAAATGGTCTTTGATTGGGATCTACAACACTTTGGAAATACAATGGTTGTCCGCCGGAAACAAGCATCGTTCTTCCATATGCCGTAAGATTCATTACTGCATTTGTTCCTGTTATATGATGTCCCTGCTGACGTCTTCCGTTATTGAAAAATGCAAGATATAAGTCTTCGGGATCCCAGCCTTCTCTCATTGCACCATATCCGCTGTACGGAAAATATACAGATTTATATGCATGCTCAACTTTTTTATTTGCCTCTCTTAAATCAGCCATTGCCTTTTCATCCTTCCAGTAAGGCAATGTTGTATGATAATATGTATTTCCTATATTGGTTCTCAGACCTATCGGAGACGTATATGCCTCCTGTATGCGGTCATAATATGTAGTGTGTTTTACAAGGTCTGCAGTTAATCTGTCTGCGATTTCCGGGCACAGAACATCCAGTACTTGCCCTAAACGCTTAAGTCTCGGATTATCATACGTTGTATTATAGTTAAATGCTACTTCAAGATATCCACCGTCAGGTTGTAAATATCCTATCATTTTACTGTTTATTTTATTTACCATGTCTTCCCTGCAAGACTGGGGATACTTGAAATCCTTGCATACTCCATACATAATTACACAAGCATTTTCTATACTTATAACCTGATTCTGATATAGCGGGTCGTTCATGTAAATACAGTTCGTCAGTTTATAAAAACAGTCTTCCGCAAAATAGCACAATATATTTGCAAATCTCACCGGATCTATGAGATTATAGCTTTCATCAGGTAATCCAGTTCTTACAGGCATGCCTGTACGTATTAAATCCGATAATGCACGACCGTAATCCGTCTCTCGTTCCGGATCGGGAAGTCCTTTAAATAATGCTGCAAGCATTGCGATATGTTCAGTATATCTATCTCCGATATACAAAATATCTGCAGACGTAAGCGTTATATAGTTTGTATAGAGATTATGGCTGAATTTACTTGAACGGTTGAATTTAACAACCTGATTTTTGGGTATTCCTTCAAGCATCTTATCAAATGTCGCTCTATGATTTAATGCCATATCATTCATAAACTGCGACCATTTCTCTATTACACGCACATCGCCCGTTGTAAGATATCGTCCTGCAAGTATAGACTCAAGCGGATATGCCGCCATTCCAAACACGTCGGTTCCTTTTATTCCCGGAGCTCCGTAACCACGTTCGTATGTCCAGTCTATATCGGAATCCTGCTTGCCGTCCGGATATTTCAAAACTCCGCCTAAATCAATAAGCGGTACCATACCTACATCCGAATTCTCAGCAGTATATTCTTCAATCGTCATATCTCCCATTACAACAGAACCTATATCATAAATATACCGGTACTGTTCAAGATATCTGTAATCCTTATCAAGATATGTATAAAACGATGCAGACTTCATACCCTCGGACGGTGTTTTTCGTATTTCATCTATAAAATAATTACGCATCACACCTAACGCTTCAAGATAATATCCGGCTTTGTACAATTCCATTGCCTGCGAAGATAATTCACGCACAGGATTCATTTTCCCGAAAAGCTTATCTGCTGTTTCTTTTATAACGGTATCATTGTAAATCGCAAGCGCACTTGTATAAGGCACGTCTATTCCACCTATGTTTTTACGCTCCGTGTATCTTTTACCCTCACCATTTGTCGGATATGCAGTCTCGGTTCTTGGCTCTATCTGATATTGTTTTTCAGACTCTTCCGCAACAGCACCTGCCATCGGCAAAACAAACGAAAAACACAATATCAGCGAAAATAATCTTTTTAGCATGAAAATCACTCCTCATAAATTGTCAGCTGTAACCAACGTATAAGTCCGTTATAGCAAATATGTATCTTTGCTCCGCAATATACATCGGACAAGTTTCCAAGCTCAACACTTCTTCCGCCATTTTTTACTATTACAACTCTATTTGTAGAATTCAGCGTTGATATAGTATATGGTAAAAAAAACTCACTGTTTT
Organism: Clostridia bacterium; assembly: GCA_045637525.1. Lineage (GTDB taxonomy): Bacteria > Bacillota > Clostridia > UBA1381 > UBA1381 > JAZTZP01. Next base: position 15,670 of record JAZTZP010000169.1, read on the forward strand.
CCATAACAATATAATTATTCCCTGTTTTTGTTACCGTACCGTATGCTGTAAGCGGACTGTACAAAAAGTTTAATGAAAGATCCTGAACCTGTGCTACTTCATCTGATGTTTCATATCCGTATCTGTATTCAATCGTATTTCCGCACTTATTAAGTCTTCTGAATGCTACCATTTCATTAGGATCATCACCTGTTCGAAACTGCAGAACATCGCCCGGTCCTATATCACTGACATCGCACACATAATCATCAGTAAGCCCTTTTTTATACATAAGTCCATCATATGAGCTCATACTATAACACTTTGAATTTTCTTCTTTAACGTATAATCTTACTTTTTCCGCCTGTTTCAAAGCATAGCCTTCAACATACTGAACTATTTCATCATCTTCATTTACCATTTTTCCGCTTCCGGTAACGGTTATAAAATAATCGGCATTTGCACTGAAGGTTGTGTTCTGCACACTTTGATAAAATACAATGTATTTTGCTATGCCAAACTCATTTACATCAAAAATCTTCATGCCGTCATATGTAGTTGTAGCACTAACCTTTGACGAATTGCCCACCTTATACTGACCGTTTGCTTCGTCAAGGATAACAAACTTTGTGTTCTCATCAGTACGAACACCATACTTATTTCTTAAATCCGCATTCGGATATAGAATTGCATAGCTGTTCATAAATCTGCATGTCTTTGGATTTCCCGTTTCAAGCGCAAACTGATCTGTGTCAAAATTGCATGTGAAATTATCCATTCCCCAATCTGCAAGACTCTTCATCCGTGGTTTTTCAATTTCCGTAACTACACCTGACTCATTCGTCTTATATTTTATGAGAAATTTATTTTCACATTCAATGAGCATATTATATGCAATCTCCGGTTTTGAAACAAGCGAATTTATCCCATCGCTTACGATGTTCAGTTTTTCCCGGCAATTTAATACAACTTCCTGCCCGTTTAAGTCTATGATTTTAATCTTGAGCGCATATTCATTTTCCATATCATCATCAGAATATAACACTTTTCTTAAATATCCGCACTTATCGTCTTCCTCTTCATCATAATCGGCAATATTGCCCAAAAAGTCAAGATAAAACGTTCCTCTGTTTCCGGGAATAATCTCGGAATAAACCTCATTGCCGGGAACTCTGTACTCTGTGCCGTCTATTACTGCCGAATTATCCTCCGGATTAATTCTCTCTATAACACCGCTTATTGTGTTATCAGACACATAAATATTAGTTTTCACCCCGTCACGGCTTACGGCAACAGATATTATATTGTCTTTTGCAATTTTATCGGCTGTAATACTCCCGCCGTCCTTAACAATCGATACACTATCATCATCTGTTTCTATAATTGTATTATCGGTTGTTAAAATATTAAGCGTTGAAGCCGATACGCCGTCTACCCTGTAGTTTTCATAATCCTCGATAATCGCAGTATCATATATTTCATCGCTGTCCTGATCAATTAACCTGAGCCTTCCGTATTCCGGCTTAACAGTCTTTAAATCCGCCGTGCCGCGTCCGTTATACACAAAATATGCACTGTCTGCAAGACTTACACTTCTTTCTCTGTCCCCATCATCATAATAATAAACAGTATGTGTATCAGTCTTATCTGATATCTCATGGTATTCAAGCTCTATGGTTGTATTATCATGCGGATACGCTGATATTACAACCGGACTGTCCGAGAGATTCTTTACATAGTATCTTACATTATATCCGAGTAAGTCATCGGAATTTGGCATTGAACAGCTGTAAGTATTATAGTCTATGGATATTTTTCCGTCGTCAACATTTATATTATCATAAACACATCCGTACGCCGTTGCAGTAACAAAACCGGTAAGCTCCGTTACATCCATTACCTCCTCCATGAATGTACCGCCGGTAGCATATGTTTCATTATCGTCCTCCATGCTGTAAAGCTCTAAAACATTTGCACGAATCATATTATAAAGAAGAGCACACGCATCACCACGTGTCAGAAATTCGGCACTCATGTCAATATTTTTAAGAAGATCAAGCTTTGTTGCAGTTTTTAAATACCCCATAGGATATCCACCCTGTGCCTCGGCAAACTCATTGTAGCCTAAATTTCTAAGTACAATCGCAACCGCTTCTATCGGCGCAATTCCGTTGTTCGGTGCAAATTCATCCTCCGACACACCTCGTATAATGTTGCGTTCATAAAGAAAATTAACATATTTTGCAAGTTCGTCCAAAGAAATGTCTTTAAACGGATTTTCAGCAGATGAATATCCCGATTCGTCACAATTATTAAGCTTTGCAATCAAAATGGAAAAATCTCCTCTGTTTATACCTACCTCCGGCTTAAAACTTCCGTCTACAAATCCGTCTATATAGCCTAAATCATTGAAAAACGATATAGCCTCCTCAGCACGGTCACTATCAATATCTGCAAATTTTACAAAGGCATGGCACGGACTTGTCATTAATATGACAAGTGCCGCAATTATGCAAAGTATTCGTTTCATTTTTTATTACCATTCCTTTCTGAAAATTATTTCTGCCATAATCTTCTTATAACAGCTGCCGCCTGGGCTCTTGTGGTAGTCTTATCAGGATTGAAGTTTCCGTCATCATTTCCGTTTAAAAGTCCTGCCGCATATGCCACACGAACATACGGAGCTGCCCAATCGCTCACCTTCTCCATATCCTTAATATCAACATTATCGCTTTCAGGCATCGGATTATTCATTGTATATACCGTAATTATGATTTTTGCCATTTCCTCACGGGTAATTTCTCTTTCGGGACTGAATTTATTTTCATACCCCGAAATGATACCCTTCTTATATGCCGCCTCAACATAGCCTGCATACCATGCATTTTCGGAAACATCCTCAAAAATGCCCGCATATTCCGGAATATCTTCTCCTATCATTCCGATTATAAGCTTCATAAATTCAGCTCTTGTAATACTTCCCTCAGGATCGAAAAGCGTATCTGTTTTACCTGATATAATACCGTTTTCCTTAAGTGTCATAACATCAGTGTATGCCCAATGGCTCTTTGATAAATCAGAAAACTCTCCGTCTGAGACTATGTTATCTTCCGGCTTTGCTTCTTCTGACGGTGATACATATGAATCACTCTTTGTATAAGTAACTCCGCTTCCGCCGGAGGACGAGCCTCCGCCTCCGCCGCCACTGCCTCCGCCTGTAACGGTGGATGCCGCAATCAGCACCGGATCACTTAAAACCTCTTTTCCCGATTCATATTCATTTACCGGTATAACTCCGAATTTAATATACTGTCCCGAATATACGCCATTTGGTGTAAATATCTTTGAAACAGCACCGGAAATCGGAGTATATGCTCCGTCCTTTGTACGTGATGAATACCACTTATATTCTGACGTTGTTTCTGTATCATTATCATCATCAAAATAACCGTATATTCCTTCAAGCGTGCTGTTTACCTTATAGCTGCCCCTTACAGAAACATTATCCGCATAGCAAGTATTTCCCAGAACCTTATAAGCCACAAAATTATCAAACATACCTGTTCCGCCGACTGCAAGCCCTGCACAAGACGCATTTGAAATCTCATCTGCTAAAATACCGTCAATATACACCAAAGCTTTATCATCAGCTATACTTATATAAAACTGATGCCAGCCTTTTGTTCTGTTAACCGCAGACAGTACTCCGTTAAGAGTATAATATCCGCTGTCTGCAGAAGCCGTTATGCTGTCGCCTGCCTTAATATATCCGCAGTCCGTCAGATCATCATAAAACATACACTCAGCAGCGGTATATCCCTGCCCGAAGCTAATAGCGGTCACCTCTTGTCCGGTAGTCTTAAGAGATGAATTACCCATATATGCCTTTTCGCCATCATATTCCTCGCAGTCTTTTAATACAGCGTCTGAATACACGGTAACATTAAATGCTTTCTTTATCTGGGTTTTATCGAAATTGGTGAAGGTAAATGTAATAATTGCATTTCCTCTTTTGTTTGCTTTCAAAGTTCCGTTTTCGATACTTACAACACTTGCATCCGACGTTTCGGCCGTATATGCATTTTTTAAATAATACTCACCGGCATAAGCCTTAGGAACACATTCTTCACCTATTTTCATTGATGTATTTAAGTATATGTCAAATGCATCATAGTTTCCGGATGTTAAATAATAATAGCTTCTCTCCTCATAAACATTTCCGTTTTCTGCTTGTATTCCGGTAAACGTTACCTTATACACAGTCTCCGGCTCTACAGATCCCGTAACTTTAAGAGTAATCTCCTTTGTTCCGCTAAGCGCCGGTGTACAGGTAACCGTTTCACCTGTTTTTACATTAACCATATTCATGCTTGCATTATTTACGGTAGCAGCATCAAGCTTTTCATTAAATGTAAATGTTATCTTTCCTATATCTCCGGCACCTATGGAATTATATGAGGGAACACTTGTACATTCACGCACATACTGTGCCGTTTTATCAGTTCTCTGCTTATAGAGCTTATTTACAGCCGTTTTGAAATCATTCTGCAAATTATATACATTATCATAATTCTTTCCCTCAAGTTCACCATAAACGAAGGACGGATCCGAAATGTATGTATAATTTCCGTTTATATCAATTCCCAAAACCTTACCGTATTCCTGTGCAATATCAATTTTTTCAATCATATTTGCACTGTTAAATTTCTCTATTGCCGTCTGTAAATCTTCCTTCATTATAACCTTAAAGATATCAGATGAATATTCTTCTCCGGTGCTGAGTGAGTTTGTCGGCGTAACACAAAACTTAATATATTTTCCTATATATTTTCCTTCAAGATTTAAAGATTTTTCTCCTTCAGCTATCTTTGAAAATTTACCATCCGAAGAATCTGCAACGTACCATGAAAAACTCGTTCCGTTTTCAGCGTCATTATCATAATCATAATAAACATACTCTGCCGATACAACATCTCTGTAATATGCGAACTCACCTTCGGTATTTGTTGTTGCGATATCCGTTATCTCCGGTGCATAGTCCTGTATATATCCTATGCTTACATCATCAATCCACAGGTTTCTGTTTCCGGCTGCTATTAATCTGCAATACCCTTCACAACCGAAATATTCGGCAACCTTTTGTGAATCAATATATACGGTAATGCTGTCTCCGTTTACAAAAAACGCCGCATTATGCCATCCTAAGCTTCTGTAAGCAGAAGTTATTTCACCATTTATCGTATAAAAATTCTCACCAAAACCAATTCTTTTTTGTTCACTGCCTTCTAATCCCAAAAAAGCCTCCGCCTTTTCTTCCATATCATCATAAAACCATCCCGAAGCCAGAAACTCCGTATATTCTGTTGATATAAGCTGCTCCGGCTCTGCATTTTCGGTTATATAGCTTTTTGTTCCGGACAGTGCATATGTGCTGTCGCCGTCGGCCTCAAAATCGTTTTTATTACCCTTTGCATAGCAGTTTATGGCGGCACCTCCCATCAGCTCAGTCCCGGTAATCATATCGTAGTATTCATATTTAATAAACGCAAATCCATATCCGGTAGATTCTATATTCCCGTCCGCAACTGAAATGCAATTTCCAAATGTATTATCTATTGTTAAAATCAGATTAGGATCGGTATGATCAATCGTAACACGTCTACCGTTAGATGCCACCAAACTAATATTCAGCGGAGTTTTTTCTCCAAGTGCCAGATTTGTCGCCCCCGAAAAAAATGCACTTTTATACGTACCGGTAGTCGTAAAACTTATAATTCGATCAAACATTAATTCTGAATATTTGTTTTTCAGATTTTTTGTCCATATCTGATATGTCTCAACTTCTCCAAGTGTTTCTTCCGGTATTATGGAAGTGTTATTTTCGTCATCATATCTTACATCAAATTCTACAGGTTCTCCTGTATATTTATTTATAAACTCAATATTTTCTTTTTTCCAGGTTCCTTCTTCTATTCCATCTTCCCATTCAAATCTAATCTCGTTTGAATCTGCTACATTAACACTGCCATTTTCCGGATATGTCACACATTCCTTTTCAAATTCAAACGTTTTGTCATATGTATATTCAACCCATGGTCTCGTAGGGGGCCATTCAGAGGTCGCAGAAGTAGCCGCTGATATATTCAAAAACGCATTTATACCGCCGTTTCCGATAACAATAGCGAGCTGGGTACTCTGCTTTGCTCTGACAGCGTTTACCACTGTTTTTGACAACTTCACAACATTCGGTGCAAATGTACCATCACTTGCCATAACAACGCACTCATTTTCAGGTAACCAATTAACATTTTCCAGATATTCCATCCATGCAGCACCAATCGGTGTTCCGGGTGCATAATGCGTTCCGCTTTTATTCACCATTTCCGGAACAGAATCGACAGAAAATCCCACTAGCTTAATTTTTCTTGTAGTAGTAGCTGTTGATGCAGGCGTTACCTGCGCATTCAACGTTAATGAAAGTACAGCCTCCGCATCCGGTATCTCCATCCATGCAAATCCCTTGTTATTCAACCATACATTAAGGTTAGCATTAAACGTTACACCGTTTTTCATATTCATAACCGTTTCCGCATCCGGATTTACAAGAGCTCCGCAATCATACGGATGAGTTGCTGTTTTTGTTCCGATACATTCATTTACTGCATTTTCAAATGAAGCTGCAAAATCATTTTCAAGTAAATCCATATCACGAAGCATAAGCATTGATACGTATTTCTTATATCTGAGCATTTCATATGTTTCATAAACATCCAAAGAAATTCCGTATTCCATACACTCAGCCTCAGATAATGAGGAAAGCTCGGTTGTAAGCTCTTGCCAGTCATCCGCATCCCATATATTTTCTGCTGCTATAAATGTTTGAGGTAAACATGCAGTCACAATACATATTGACAAAATATATAATGCTATTTTTCTTATACTATTCATAGTCATTCTCCATTGTAATTTCATTGTGGCAGGAAACAGCCTTTAAGGTTGTTTCCTGCCATAAGCCCTAAGCTCAATTATTCATAATCAAACTGACCTGATTCCGATAATGGCATCAAAGTTTCGTAACCGTTAAGTATAAATACCTTAATAACATCAGTTCCTCCCTCTATTGAGTAAGAACCTGTGCTTGTAGTAGTTCCGAAGGATACATTAACAATCTCACCAATCTCAGATGCCTTCAGTAAATTGATGTTTACTATGTTCTGAGCATCTATAACTTTCAGGAAATTACCGTCTGCGTCATACATTGCGGCAACTACCTTCAGCTCTCCGTCATAGTCTTTAACCTTTTTAATACTTGCACTTTCTATAACAGGTATATTTGAATTCGTTCCCCTCATACCTATCGTAATATCTGAAACTTCAAACTTAACTTTTGCGGCACTCTTGCCAGCAACAGCCACCTCAAACGCAGTTTTTATCTCATTTAAGCTCTGATATTCACCGCTTGCTATTTGTGTGCCTATACCTGCAATATCTGCATCTTCAAGTCCGTTAAGTACTGATGCGTCTATACCGATTTCAATTTCATATTCATCAAGAGCCTCTATTGCCTTTTCTGATGTCTCAGCACCACTAACCGCATTGAACGCCTCTTCTGCACGTGCCGTACGGTCATATGTAATTTTAAGAGTAAACGGTATAATTCTTTGTCCGTTGACATCAACCGATTCATTCAGATACTCACCTGCTCCATAATTCTTTGCATACATACCCGGTTTTGAGTATATCGCAATAAATTCGTCACTATTCGTTTTTGCAGTCTTAATTGCGTCTGTTACATCACAAGTTACAGTATCCGCTATCTTTTCAGATATCGCAGAATTTGTCATGACTGCTGTCGTTACTGTCGGATAAGTTACATCATTTTTTATTGCGGTAGTTGTTAGTCCGTCTCCGAAATATTCACTTAACTCTCCGCCTTTGGCAAACTCTTTTACAGTAGATACCGTACCGATTTCAACTTTATTATTTACATTGTTAGTATAATTCTCATTAAGCTTTTCACAAAGCGTGTACATCATGCTAAACTCTGCATTTATTACCTGTGCATTTTCAATCTGTGAATTTTTGAACTGTCCTACAAACAATTTACCATTTCCCATGGTAGGAGCAGCCGAATTAAATGTATAACTCGTTCCACTAACAAGTGCATCTTTTAAAGTAACAATCTTTTTTGTAACCGTTAAGGCTTCAATTGCCGAATTGAACGCTTCCATTAATTCATCTGTATCTTCGGGATTACTGTCTAAAACCAAAGTCCATACGTGCTTCGGAACTGCCAGTCCGTTGTAGTCGGATACATTATAGCTCGCAAAATCAGTCTTTGTCTTTACTTCTTCAAAATATGTATACAAAGACTCCGCTGTTGCATCTTCTGCTGTTACTTTTTCAAAAAGTGACTGTGTGGCAGCAACTATTGCCGTTTTATCGTAAGTAACAGTAAGAGTTGCTCCACTTGCATTAAATGCACTTCCGCCCCCTGCAACCAGAACAAACTGTTCTTCTGTCGAAGATCCTTTTTTAGCTTTAAACATATCTGTTATATCAACAATTACATTTCCCTCTGAATCAACTTCTCTTTTTAAAGTTACTCCCTCACTTACAACATTTGTATCTGACAATCCGCTTGTACCTGCAATACGCGAAACCATACTGAATGCATACGGCTGAACTTTATTTCCCGACAGTTCATTTCTCCATGCCGTATAGTATTTATCCTCTGTGCTTGTTGTTGCATAATGAGTATGTGCTGCGTTCATTGCACATGTTTTTACTGTCGGAACTTCCGGCAGACTGTTGCTGAAATAATATCCCTTAAATTTAGCAGTTCTGTTTCCGTCAGTGTTGCCGTTACTTGTCGTAGGGTTATAAATTTTCATCTCGACTTTTTTAACCGCTTGCGGATTTTCAATTCTGTCAAAAACTATTCCTATATATTCTGTATTCCATCTTATTGTGCCGTCATCGATTGCAATACCTTTATGTGTAGCACTCGTTGCGCATGTTGTACCTGAATTAACACCGTCAACCTCTATATAATGAATTGCATCATATGTCTGTGTGGTAATAAGCGCATCAATTGCAGAATTAAATGCTTCTTTTAATTCTTCGATATCTGCCGGACTGCTTTTTAAAACAGCCTCCCACACTTTCCCGGGCGATGAAAGTTCATTATACATTGTCAAATTATAGCCTTCAAAATCCGCTGAACCCTTTACGGTTTCAAAATACTCATACAAAGAACCAGCGGTTTCATTTTCATCTTTTGCTTTTTCTAAAAGACGTGTTGTCTCATATACATATTCTGATGTATCATATGTAACAGTAAGCTTTGCATATGTAAACGGATCCGAAATACTTGTATTTTCACCTGCAACAGTAACAAGCACGAATTGCTTTTCTGTATCAAGATTTTCAAATAAATCGGTTATTTCAAACTTTACAACACCATTTTCATCAGCCTTCTGATAGATTTCTCTCTTATCTGCGGTTGTAACATCGCTATTCGGAACATCTGTTACCGCCGAGCTTAAACCGTTGACCTGGATATCAATTTGATTTCCGTTATTTGTAATTTCGTCATACCATGTGGTAAAAATCTCTGAAGAGGTATCGCGGTTACAGTAATGCGTAGCCGATTTATTATTTGTATTACAATAATGCTCCGGAATTTCCGGCAATGAATCTGTAAAATAATATTTTCCGAAATTTATTGTTCTGTTTGGATTGGCTGAACCTTGCAAAGTGCCTATCTTAAACTCAAGCTCTACTTTTTTTATAGCTTCAGGGTGCGATATTTTATCAAAAATAAGCCCGTTATATTCACTTGACGTCATTACTACCGAATCGTCAAACCGTATTCCCAGATTTGTTCTTGCATCATGACACGGATACGAAACATCATCTTTTGTACTGTTCAGCTCAACAGTATTTTGTATCGGATACTCAATCACCTCTAAAGTACTCTCAGCCGTTACAGGCTTTACCGCTAAGCTGCAAAGCATTGATAAAGACACTAAAACTCCTAAAATTTTCTTAAACATTTCTTATACCTCCGTCTAAATTATTTTTTATTTGCTAAAAATTCATCCGCCTGGCGTTGAATTTCTGCTATTACTTCCTGTTCGCCGGCTTTATTAAGCTTATCCTTATATTCATTAAACAAAGCCTCTGCATCCTCTGTTGCTCCTACAAGAAGTGTAGGATAATACTCAGCCTTAACAGCTGATATTTGTGCAAGCTTTGAGCTTATCTTACTTGTATCAAGTGAAAAGCCCAAAAACTCCGGAGCTCTTGTTACCGCTTTAGCATTCTGAACATCAAACACCCAATCATTATATCCTTCCGGCTCCGACTGGATTTCATAAGCATTCTTTGTATTGCCGACAATCCATTTATAAAGTCCGTATGGTGATGATGAATCGGGAAGTGCCTGATAATCAACTGTTATTCTTGTTTCGCTGTCTTTTGTATAGTGCTTACCCTCTATTCCGAATACCAGCAGGTTATATAATTCCTTGCCCTCAGCTGAATTTATAAGATTTAAAAGCTTAACTGCTTCTTCCGGATGCTTGCTGTTTGTCATAATGCAGTTACCCAAAGCCGCATACTGAATAGGCATATTCCATGTATCTTCATTAGTTGCGAAGTATGTCTTTACCGGCATACCGTACTTCGCACTCAACTGCTTCTCAGCTGTAAATGAGCTTGCTGTTTCCTGCCACATTACATAACCGCCTTCTTTACCCTTCTGATCATCAGCTGCAGAAAGTGCATCCTTTCTGATGTATCCTTTTTTATACCACTCAGCCTTGCGCTTAGCGTAGCTTACTTCCTCATCTGTTGTATAAATATTCACTACCTTTTTCTCCGGATCTCCGTCTTTTATGGCGTATGTATAGTTAAGATTATTGGTATAACCGCTTCCGCGCACGGTTGTGCCCCATTGGAATCCGTATCCTAAATCTCCGCCCTCTTTACACTTTTCAAGAAACTTTTCTATCTCATCCCAAAGAGGCTCTTTGCTCTCTTTATTCCATAGTGCCGCCTGAAATGCCTCTTCATCAAGGTACTTCCCGGCAAGCTCAGCCGGTACAACTATCGCCTGTTCAACACAAAGCATCTGATATGACGGTATTCCGTAGAGCTTTCCGTCTACTCTCATATAATCCCACACAGCCTCAGGTATCTGCTCCTTTGCTCCTGCAAGGATATCGGAATACTCATCAATCGGCATGAATGTCTGATTTCTTACTTCCTTCGCAAAATCCAGTAAATATGCATTTGCAATATCCGATGTCGTTCCTGCTGTCTGCATAAGCATAAACTGCTGACTGTAATCAGCTGTAGGGAAAATCTCAAAATCTACGGTAACTCCCGGCATATACTCCTGAAGCCGCTTGTTGAATTCATCCCATACAAGCTGAGAATCATTCTGTATTCCCGGTCCCGGCATTACCCATTTTAACCTGATATTCCCGTCATCTTCTTCTTGTTTCCCGCAACTTACAAGTGCTCCCATAATTGTAGCCGCAAGAATGCAGGCAACTGATTTCTTCATTTTTTTCATTTTGAAAAACTCCTTTCTTACCTCATTAATAAACTGTTATAAAACTTAAATTCTACATCTCTTCCCCCCTTCTTCATTTAATTGCATATACCTATCTGTGAAATATTATTTTGACTACATCAGCATTAACACATTTTGTCTGCTTAAGTAAAATTCTGTAAACCTCTCCCCATGACTCCTTTATTCTTCCATCAGAAATCTCGTCAAGCGGTCTTTTTTCAACTGTTGCTGTTAGGTTATCAGAAAAATCAATGTATGCTGCAGAAGTTTCCGAAACTGCAATCTTTATTGTGTTTCCAGTAATCTCCGGACATTTATTAGTCATAAGCGAAAAGACAATATTATCTGATGCCTCTTTTAATTCATAATCATCAGTTATGCTAACCTGACCTTTTACCCGGTCAAGCTCGTATGTCCGTTTCCATTTCTCTATACCTGCCTCTTCGGAATAGGTATTTTTCAGACTCATGGATGCTCTTACCATTTTTTCTTCTGCTTTATATTCTGTTTCAGCTGCGGCGTATTCGCTGCCCGGTTGCTGCATATAACCGTTTACCGTCGGCAGATTATGGTATGCTGACTGATTATTAAAAAGCTCATATCTCTGCGGACTAAATGTCTCTTTCACATAAGTTCCGCATCCTAAATCTATACATACAGGCATGGCATCCAAAAAAACAATAAAACTTCCAACATCATTATGATTATGACTTTCATCATTATGACCGCCCTTAAATGCCAGATAAAACCCTTTATAATCTCCCGGTTTTTCTCTCGCAGTACCTATTTGGCTGTCAGGGAGCCACGAATGCCCTATATAATTCACTCCACCATATTCTCCGATTGTTTCTTCGAATAAATCTTCCAAATATCTGAATTTGCATCCGCTTCCATGTCCGCCTGCGGAAGAACATCCTAACCGGTATAATCCCTCGTTATTTATTGCTTTACCGTAACGGCACAGCATCACAGGCACACCGGTGCGTGGCCTCGCATCTGCAAAGTTTACGAATTTATCGTCATGGATGTGGACATTTTCTATGTATTCAGCCATCTTTCTTATTTTGTCATTGTTAAATAAATTATATTTTCCATCTGTTGCATAATATAAGATTTCCAGGCAGTCAAACACCGATCCACCAGCCATTGTCCAGTATCCCGGACCTTCATCACATCCTCCGTCATCGGGTAAAACATTCAGATAATTGTCTACAAACAAAAGTCCCGTTTCTATTACATCTCTTACAAATTCTTCATCTTCTCCCAATATGAGCGCACATTCTAAAACATGTGAAACTATAAAAGGATTCCAATTATTTACTTTGTGTTCTTTAGACGGTACAAATCCCATCCATCCAAAGTCCTTTCGTATGAGAAATGTATCGAAAACCTTACGCTTTACTTCGTATTTTAACCGTTTGCAAAGAAGCGGTGTCAATTTATCAAGCTCATCTTTGAAAAAATAATATGCCCATGCAAGCGTTCCGGCAGTCATTGAAGTATGCAAGTCCAAAAAACGGTACTTTTCTTCTATATCGGGAATATAGTTCTTTTTTCTGTCATGACAGTGATTAAGATGTGCCAGATCTATCCAGTCAGTCTGTTCACAGAAGAACCATATTACATCGGCAATTTTATTTATAAACCGACCTTTGTTTTCCATACATTCAGCCATAATAAGACTAAGAAGCCTTCCGCCGCCTACGTCCCCGTCAACAAATGACGATACTCCGGTTGTAAAAGTTTCAACGTATTGTGTAAGCGTACGATTATTCCACGGTCTTGTCATTTCATCCTCCGCCTTACTAATAGTTGAATCAAGATAAACCGGATTAACCTTTTTCCACTTTTCGCGTTCACTAACCTTAGGTAATGGTGTAAAATTCTCTCCGAATCTTATTTTCAAATCAGAAATTTCCCTGAAAGTATCAAATAACAACATTTCTGTCACCTCTTGCTTATTTATACTGTTTTAATATTTATATAGAAGCTTATCTTGGAAATCCAGGATATTATCTTCCTTTTTGAAAACTATTTCCCTGCTGCAATTTTTCTGCACAATTTCACCGTCTGTATAACACAGTATCTGAGGCTCTATATTTACAAATTCCACATTTTCAAATTTTATTTTCACATAATTTGCAGCGTTCATAAGCTCAAATGGTTCTGTTCCCTGCTTTGCCTCAATCTTTATATCTTTGAATTTAATCGTTACAGGCTCTTTCTCAGAACCGTAAACCTGTATCGGTTCATCAATGTTCTTAAATACACAATTTTCGTATGTTATATCCGCCAGTGAACGGTTTGTACACCAAATATGCTTTCCGTCATAGAATATCTGAAACAAAGTTCTGAGTCCGTCAAACTCACAATTACGTATTATAATATTTCCCGGAGTCTGTCTTATGTCAGCTCTGTAATCACAATAATATCTGAATGCAGAATGTGTAGGACGCTTCGGGGCATATCCTGACGGTGCACTCGCCGCCTTCTGTTCGGGAGTTAAGCCTCCTCTGAACGGGAACATCGTAGGTGAAATCCCCTTGCAGTTTTCCACGACAACGTTTGTTCCGCCAAATCTCAGGGAACTGCAACCGGAATTAAACAGACAATTTCTTATAACAACATCTATATTATCGAATCCCGCAACTGCATCATCACCCGAATAAAACTTGCAGTCTTCAATCCTTATATTATCACAAGACCGTACATCAAATCCGTCATGACCGCCGTAAACAGTAATATTTTCGGCTACAATATCCTGACTGTTATAAATATTATGCGCCCAATTTGCACTTCTTCGGATTGTATATCCTTTAAGTGTGATATTTTTGCATTTATACATATTAATTGCATGAGGGCCGCGATAATTTTCCTCACCCTCTGCGTCATAGCAGTCAACTCCGTCTATGTACGAATTTTCTTCTCCGATAATTGAAATATTTTCAGCCTTTATCGCTCTTATTATTCCGTTGTTCCATCTGCTATACGGATTTACACTTGCTGTTATATCTACTTTCTCACTTAAACCGAGAGGCTCATCTATATCTACCGGCTCGATTTTATCGTCCCTGTATGCGAAATAGTCCTCCGGATTATCACTCGCTTCAAGTATTGCTCCGCTTTTTAAATAAAGCGTTACATTTGAACGAAGTCTTATTCCGCCTGTGCGAAAAATGCCGGCAGGAATTATTACCGCACCTCCGCCTGATAAAAAACAATCGTCAATTGCTTTTTGTATAACCGCTGTCTGCAAATCAGCCGAAATAACAGCACCGTAATCAACTATATTAATTTCCATTAAAGCTCAGTCCTTTCACTAAATCTTTATCCCTTCACGCTTCCGACAGTAAGTCCCTTTGTAAAATACTTCTGAAAAAACGGAAATACAACAAGCATCGGACCGGCAGCAAGAATAGCCATAGCAAACTTCATGTTGTCGGTCTGCCCTGTCTGATTCGCAAACATTGCACCGGCTCCCGTATCGGCAACGTTTTTTAAAAACTCAGCTTCTCTTAATATTTTCTGCAAAAGATATTGCAGTGAATAAAGTCTTGTGTCTGTTATGTAAATAAGAGTTGTACTCCAGTCATTCCATTTTCCGAGAAGAATCATAAATCCAACAGTCGCTAAAACCGGTTTTGAAAGCGGTAATATTATTCTTGCAAAAATTACGGTTTCTATCGCTCCGTCAATACGTGCCGCCTCAACAATTCCATCAGGCAGTCCCTGAAAAAACGTTCTTATTATTATAACATGCCACGCACTTACAAGAGACGGGATTATATACACCCATATGGTATTATTAAGCTGCAGATACTTTGTGATTAATATGTATGACGGTACAAGTCCACCGTGAAAAAGCATTGTAATGAGAAGATAAACAGATATTCCTTTTCTCAGTTTAAATTCCCTTCTTGAAAGCGCATACGCAAGCAAACTCATAACAATCAATGAAAGCACAGTCGCAACAGTTGCGAAAAATATCGTCACTTCATATGACCTTATAAGCTGTGTCGGATTTTTAAGCGTTGCGTAATACGCATCAAAATTAAGCGCCTTCGGTATAAGCTTATACCCGTATTTAGTAATAGCCTCAGCATCCGTTATCGAAATTGATATAATAAGAAGAAACGGAACTAAAAATATAAGTGCCATAAGTACAAGAATAATACTGCGAACAGGATGTATTTTCTTTAATTTTTTTCCCATATCATTAACTCCTTCCTTATCAGAACATGCTGTTATCAGGATTAATTTTCCTTACAATTGCATTTGATGTAACCACTAAGATTAAAGATACAACTGACTGGAATAATCCTACAGCCCCTGTCATTCCCATGTTGTTTGCCTGCTGCAGACCTCTGAATACATAGGTGTTTATTATATCCGTTGTAGGATAAAGAATTCCTATATTCATCGGCACCTGATAAAACAGACCAAAATCTCCGCTTATAAGCGAGCCTATTCCCAAAATAAGCAAAATACATATTATGGATGAAAGCTCCGGAATTTTTATGTATCTTACCTCTTGCCATTTGCTTGCCCCGTCGATGCGTGCAGCTTCAAACAAGCTTTCATCAATTCCCATAAGCGCCGCATAGTACATTATGGAATTCATGCCGACATGCTTCCATATATTTGTTACAGTCAGAATTACGGGCCAGTATCTGTAATCTGAATACCAGTCTATGCTTTCGCCTCCGAAAAGGTTTATTACTGAATTTAAAACCCCGTAATTAGGATTAAGCATGGCATATACAATATACGCAACCAAAACCATTGATATAAAATGCGGTAAAATCATTATTGTCTGAAATGTCTTAAGAGCTAATCTTGATTTAACCTCATAAAGTACCAATGCAAGTGCTAAAGCTGAAATAATTCCGGTAATCTGAAAATTTATTCCGTAAAGCACGGTATTTCTCAAAACTCTCCATGCATCGTTTGACTCAAAAAAGAATCTGAAATTTTCAAAGCCCACAAACGCACTCTTAAATATTCCAAGGTTAGGATTAAAATCCTTAAATGCTATTATTATACCTACCATCGGCAGATAGCTGAAAACAAATACTAAAAGCAGTGCCGGCAATGAAAACAATGTAAGCTCTATATTCATTCTTCTGCTTAACTTATGCGTTTTTATCTTGTCTCCCGTATTTTTCTTTTTTGCAATCACATTATCCTGCAAGATATCTTCCTCCCTTAGTTTAATTATATTATTATTTTACCACAATGCACGCATTCTGACAAGTGACAGAATCGAACTTCAAGGTGTCAAATTCGGACTTTTTTACCCGGTAGTCTCTTGTTTCTCTTTTTGCTTTTTTTACAAAACCAAAAAGAGGACAATTGCTTTTTTGCAAAAGTCCTCTTTTGTTTCTCTTCATTAATTATTTTTCATCATACCCGGTCCCACAAGCAAATAAGCAGTATTTAGAGAAAACACATTAACCTCGCTTTTTTTCATGCATTCTATAAAATCCTGTTCATTCAAAAGCTCTCTTTCAGTCCACGCACCTGCAAGCTGCTTCTGCTCCCTTCCGGAATGATTATCACTGTTCTTTCATTTTTTTACATATAATATTCTTATATCAAAAAATTTCCATCCTATCAAGTGGCAGAATCGGACTTTAAGATGACAATTCCGGACTTTTATTTTCCCGGATAGCTCTTATGCAACAGGAATATTAACTGCAATAACAGTACCGTTTTCTCTTTTAACCGTAAGACCGGCACTCTCACCCCATATAGTATCAAGTCTGAATTTGACATTTTTAAGTCCAACACGCTTCTCCGCATACATTTCGTCAAACACAGGCTTCTGATTCAACTTCTCAATAGTCTCATCATCTATTCCCCTGCCGTTATCCGCTATATTTATCTGCATGCGGTCTCCCGACAAAGCTCCTGTTATTTTTATCGTTCCCGGCGCCTGCATATTGTCAAACCCGTGCACTATACAGTTTTCAATAAGCGGCTGCATAAAAAGCTTTATAACAAGCTTGTCCTCTAATTCATGTGCAATATCAATCACCACATCAAGCGTTGAATCATATCTGCTCTTCATAAGGTCTATGTATATCATTGTATACTTAAGCTCCTGAGACAACGGAATGAGTATATTTTTAAAATCAATACTCTCACGCAAAAGTGCCGACAGTCCTATTATCATTTCAGAGCTTCTGCTCCTGTACTGCGTTTCCTCCTCTATGGTCCAGTTTATTATATTAAGCGTATTATAAATAAAATGCGGATTTATCTGCGACTGCAGCATAAGAGTATGTGCCTTATTTGTTTTTGAAATTGTTTCATTAAGCTCCGTTTTAAGCTGCTTGTTTGCCTCCATCATCATTATAATCTGCCGTGCAAGGTACCGAATCTCACTATGCTTTAACTTCTGCACCGCATCAATCCCGGGCGGCTTTTCTATAATATCTATTATACTTCTTATCGGCTTCATATTTTTAAGCGCATAAGCATAGGCTATAATGATACTTGCCAATATAAAGCATAAGAGCATAAAAGAAAAGTTACGAAGAACACCATTCATTTCTTTCACATACTGATTTGCAGAGCTTACATTTATATAGCTCCAGTTATAATACTTTGATTTTACATTTGATACACTTACTCTCTCTCCGTCTCTTTCTATATTCTCAATATCCTTATTGCGTATAATATCACTGCTTTTTATTTCAGATACATTTTTAGAAATGTCCTGTGTGGCATCTGAATACATAATTTCATTATTTCCGCTTACAATATAAAATTCCTCTATATCGCTGAAGCTTTTAAGATTTTTTACAAATCTTAATGTATCAATATTTATAATTACCGCTCCCGAATCGCCGCTTTCACTTACCTTGAGCATTATCGATATCATATGCGGATACACTCCGCGCTTTTGTCTGCTCCAAGCAAATATATGCGGTGCGGATGAAAAACACTCCAAACATCCGGCATCATCAAAATCCTCAATCGCATAATCTGTTTGTTCAGAAAATATTGTCTTTCTTTTATCGGAATATACATATATTGAGTCTATATACGACTTTGTTCCTTTAAGCGTTGACAAACACGAAAGCAGTCTGTTATCTATATCCGCAAATATTTCCTCCGGATTATTCGCATAAATATATGTCTGCACATTAGAATCAGCACTTGCGTTTATTATCCCTGTTTCAAGCTCTTTAAGCATAATATCCGATAAATTAGATATTTTTTTTGTATCCTCATAATTTAAAGCATCAAATTTATCCTCAATTGAGTCTACCGTATTTACGTACAAAACAAAATACGATGCAAGAAAAATAACCACGATAATTGCAAGCAGCTCTATAAAGCTGCTTCGCATCAGACTGTTTTTTTCATCTCTTCTTATTTTAAAAAATTTTCTCATTATTCTGTACCCGACTGAATTTTTTTCTTATACTCAAACGGTGAGCATCCTGCGTATGCCTTAAACTGCCGCAGAAAAATTCTTTTATCCTTATATCCCAGTTCATTGCTTATGACGTTTACCTTTTCATCTGCTTCAAGCATTCTTTCAGCATGCTTCATTCTGCATTCAAGATGATATTCACGAATTGTCTTTCCTGTATCTCTTTTAAAAATACGACCTATATACGTTTCATTTAAAAACACGTGTTCCGCAACTTCATTACGGGAAAGATTACGGTTATAATTTTCTTCTATAAAGGCTGTAATTCTGTTTGTAATATCACTCTTATCATCATAGGACGGCTCTATACAGTCAAGCATAAGCTCCATGGTTTTACTGCTGTCTATATCACCGAACTTGTCAAACTCTAAAATCGGTGTTATCGTTATTTCAAGAGGAAGTACACTGTTCATTCCGTTTTCAATATCAGAACATAAATTTTTATTATCCGTTATAAAGACGATTTTACTCTGATTTGCACTTTGGTTTATTATATTTATATTTTTAAGAACCGGTCCTGCAATATTATACATTACGTTTTTCATTTGCTGAGCCTCAAAATCCCAGTGCTTATCGTTAAACTCTTCATAATTATGTATAATAACCTCAGCCAACACACCCTTAGAGCTTTCGATTTTAAAAGGAAAGCGCGCTTCCTTAAAGGCCGCCGACATCTCATCCTCATCTGAATACGCACCGGTAAATAAATCTGCAAAAAAACTTATCTGTGCATAATCACTTTCCTCATCGTCAACAAGCTCTTTTTTTAGTTTTTCCAGAGTCTCTTTTATCATAACCGAATTGACAGGCTTTAAAATATAGCTCCAGACGTTATAATCAATGGCTTTCTGCGCATATTCAAACTCACCGAATCCGCTAAGAACAATCACCTTGCATTTAAACCCCAGCATATCTATTCTTTTTGCAAGCTCCAGTCCGTCCATAACCGGCATTCTTATATCGGTTATAACAACATCTACTGAATTTGAATACAGAAATGAAAGCGCTTCCTGACCGTTTAAAAAAGAACCTACTACTTCAAAATCCTTGCAATTGTGTATTATACTGCGTTCTATCCCCCACGAAGCACCTCTCTCATCGTCCACAATAATTATTTTATACAATAAAGCTCCTCCTCTCAATCAAGAACAATATTTACAACATTATAACACAAAATAATCAATTTGTCAACAACCGAATCAATAAGCTCCACGTCCCGAGTTTGCCACTTTGCAACAAAAATTCGGGAGTTTGACAGTTTTAAAATTAAAAAAATTTAAGTCAAAATGATGCTTGTGATCCCCAACTATATCACCCTTTAGTCAGCACAAAATACAAATTTTATAAGTTATACACCTTTTTATCAAGTATCTTTCTTTAAAATTCCAATATATTCCTCATAAGCAAATACACGATTACGATTTGCGTTATTTGTCTGGATAAGGATCCCGCAGTCTTCAAGCCTTTTTACACTTGCCGAAACAGTACTGAATGCAAGAGATAATTCTTCTGACGTTTTCCTGATATCAATTATAGGATTTTTCTCAAGATAATCAAAAATTTCTTTTGCAGTTTTTGAAGCTCTGCCCATTTTGTCAATAACAGCAATATTCTTATTATGCAATTCAGATAATTTATTGATAGTATCAATGGCATCTTCTGACTTAACACCTTCTTAAATCAAAATCACATATACATTTTAACATGATTATTTTGATTTATCAAGCTAATTCAAAATAAAACACTTCTATATTTCGAATTATTTAATTAATTAATAATTTCATATAAATATTTTTATTAAGATTTTGATTTGAAAAAGCCCTCGAACAAATATTAAACAAAAAGACAGCCTGTAAAGACTGCCTCTTCATATTATAACATTAAATTTATTACCTCATCTTGCATTTTAAGGCAAAAGAAGTTTTTTTTATACCTTACAATTAATTAAAGTTATATTTCATTGTTTCATCATATGCATATTCAGCATATTCTTCGAGCATATTGTTGTCATACAAATATTGAAGCAAAGTATATCTTACTCTGAATGTTCTGCCCCTTAAAACACCTTCAATAAAAGTATCCTTATCAGTCACCGTAAACGGTATTTTAATTTTCTTCTGAAGCTCTAAAACAGCTTCAAACGCCGGAATATACTTTCCGATAAGCTCTTTAAGCCATTCTTCCTTTGTTTCCTCATACAGCTTTTTATACATCACAATTGCGGCAAATGTAGCTTCTCCCACTTCTATTCCGTGAAGATTAGGCACCTCTCCCTTTTCGATGTCCATTACTTCCCACGTCTGACCAATCATATGCTCCGTTCCCGAAGCCGGTCTTGATGAGCCTGTGTATGCAATTCCGAGCCCTGAAATAATAAGCCCGTTAATGGTCTTTTCAGTCGTATCGTTGTTTCGGTCCTTTAAAGCCGTTGAATACTCTATGCACTGTGCAGTTGCATCAAGCACCATATCAGCCACCTTACGGCAGAAATATTCTCCGGTCATCTTAACAGATAATTCCCAGTCTAAAATTGCAACATATTTGCCTATCATATCGCCAACGCCTGCAAGCAACAGCTCATACGGAGCCTGAGAACATATATCAAGGTCAATTATAATATGTCTTGCTATCGAGCAGGTGTATATAATCTTTTTGTTGCCTATTATAAGAGGTGCAACAACAGATGCATACCCGTCCATAGACGGAGCAGTACCGGCAATTCCGTATTCAATTCCCAGCCGGTAGCTTACCATACGGCAAATATCATTCACCGACCCCGAGCCTACCGCAAGTATATAATCGGGATTGGTTGAAAACGCATTTATATCATAGACTTCATCATCTATGCCGGCTTCAATGAGAACTTTTCCTACATTCGCATTTGTAGGAAGTGCCGGATCATCAAGAATACACGTATGTGAAAGCATTCCGGCATTTTTCAGCAACTCCTCAACACGCTTTCCGGCAACCTTATATGTATTTTCATCCGCAACCATAAAAATTCTCTTATAGTCCTTTAAAATCTCAGGTATCTTCTCAATTGCATTCTCTGACACCTCAACAACCTTCACAGGAGCAGTGTGTCTCCCTTGTTCACAAGTACATTCCATTTCAAACATTATTATTTTCCTCCTTAACTTAAATCAATATATTTTACATATGAATTCTTGTCTTCAAGACAATTAACTATAAGCCCTTTACCTCCATTGACAAAAACAGGATGATTGCAAACTCTGTTTCTGTTTCTTCCGGCAGGCTCAACCTCGCAATTACATCTTTTTACCACAAATTCTTTTTCAACAGAATTTTCGGCTAAATTGAGAAGCTGTACCCTGCCCGGATTTCCATATCCGTCGGTAACTGCCGTATTATAGTCACAAGGGCAGATTGACCCATGACCATATGTGTTGCTGTCATGAATTTTTTTCAACCCCGTACCATCATATTTAACTTCAGCAAAACACAATATCCCCGGAGTCACAACATCAGCATATCCTACCAGATGTTCTCCATCCGGATGCCAGCTCCAGTGACATCCGCTTCTGCCGGTTAAATTAAGCGCAAGCTTTATGTTATTAAAATCTTTGTCGGCAGTAAAAATATACGTAATTTTTTCTTCCTGTCTTGCGTTCGGCGCACTGTGATTTCCCATATAGAATAAAAATCTCGTGCCCTGTTTGTTCCACCTCACACAATAACACATAAGTGTAAGTATTTCATTACCACCATAAATTTCATTCACCCTTTTGTCGGCATCCTTTATTCTCTGCTTTTCAGAGTCCGGAAGCATCTCAATAATATCATTAATGCTCATCACCAGTCTTTTTTCACCCGAAAACGGATCAAATGTAAATAATCCGTGTAAATCTCTTTTCTCACTCTCAATCGGGAAAAGCTCTTTGTGATATTTCCTGTCGGCATATCCGGCAGCATATAACATTCCCGACAAGCCTGAAACTATGATACTTCCCTTAGGAGGTCCGCCCTCCATATCACCGTCCGTTATATACTCCTTTTTTGTTACAGTATCATACACTCCGTTCATCGGTTTTTGCGGAAGTCCTGCCTGATAAAATACATATCGGGAATCCTCGCTCCATGACTGCCAGTAACCGGTATGATAAAACGCCGGATAAAGCTCATTTCTTCCGAAAGTGTCTGTAACTTCACCGTCGGAATTTAAAATATATATTTCTCCATAGTTCTTATCAAGATCCGCTCCCGAAAGCAGTATTCTGCCGGAATTATCTCCGGCAATCGGCGAAATGGTATAGTAACTGTGAATACACCATCTGCCGTCAATCTTTATATCCATCCCCTTAAACTCCTTCCACTCTCTTTTTTATAACACGAGCCGGCACACCACCGACAACGGTATACGGCACTACATCTTTAGTCACAACAGCGCCGGCACCTATCACAGCACCCTTTCCTATTGTAACTCCTGCTGTAATATTAACTCTGCTCCCAATCCATACATCATCTTCTATTATGATAGGTTCGTCCCGCAACCCCTGTGACGCAATAGTCACATCTGTCCTGTCAAACACATGATTTGATGAAATTATAACAACATAAGGTGCAATTCTTACATCATTACCTATTTTAACACCATACGTATTATCGCCCACAATCAAAGAGCCTGTCTGAACAGAACAGCGATTTCCGATACATACATTTCCCTGTATCATTGCGTTCGGAGCAATAACAATATCATCACCAAACTCTATTTTACCGCGTCTCGGATTTATTCTCGATTCGGGACTTATTACAGGATGCCTGCCAACTGTCACATTCTTCTTTATTTTAACACCTAAATTCCCGAAAAAAGTCGCTATCTTCTCGCCGTTTTTACTATTTCCCTGACTACTTTTTCCCTGGTTCAAAAAATTCCATAAACTCATGTTAATGCGTACCTCAATTCCTGTACATCAGTTTTTTAATCACCATACATGTTTAATTAATATCGCTTTTATTTATATCAGTCATTCCAAGCTCAGATGCCTTCGTAAACGCAAGCATAAGCGGCCCGAAGCTATGTACATCATCTTTCACAGGCGGATGAGCCACATAAGCCGCCATACTACCCTTTTGCACTCCCTTTCCGGGGCATCTGCAGGCAGGACAGCAATTATTTGTTGAGAAATCGTCATTTACGCCAACCTTGTATAACGAACGTATTCCCAGCTCAAAGCTTTCAGAAAAAACTTCAGGGTCAAGAACCTTCGTTTGTATTCCGACTCCGTAGCCGTATAAAACAAGACCTGTTCCGGATATTTCTTCATAAGACTCATGCATTGTCATTTCCTGAGTCCACATTCCGCGATAGTTCTGTACCTTCAGAAGATTTACCGAGTGTATTCCAAAGTATTCCTCTACTGTCTTTCTTTTTTTATGAGTCTTCGGCAGGTACTGTACAAGCTCCGCAAGAGCAATATAACCCCAGCCGTTACCACGTCCCCAGTGATCCTCAGTCAGCACACCGGTCGCAATAAAATTCTTACATTGATGAAGTAATCCGTTATCCTTGTCTAACAAAAGATCATATGTCTTTAAAGCCTGATCAACCGCTTCATCTATGTAGTCTTCTCTTCCGAGAGCAAGCCCCGCATAAAGCAAAAACGGCACAGCAGCTGTAAGACAGTCAATCCATATAAGTTCACGGTCTTTTTGTCTCGGGCTTATCAAAATTCCGTCACAGTCTCTGTCGGCGTGCATAAGTTCTTCGGCATATTCCTCTATCAATTCCTTAAACTCAGGAATATATCCTTTCATAAAAGCGTAAGCCGCAGCAATTCCGCATATTTTATACGACGGAAAATTATAAGGAACATGATTCATTTCAAATGCAAACTCACGAATTTTATCAAGAGCACGGTTAAGAAGCGCCTCGTCCTTTTTCTGTTCCGCAGTTTTTAACAATCCAAAAACCGCTATAATACCGAAATAATGACATAAATCCTTTGTTTCATCAAAATGAGTATATAATTTTTCAGATAAATCCAATGCTTTCATAATTGTAAATTCCTTTCGGTCAACTTATACATACTATAATTTCATTATACACATATAACACTTCAAAATCCATAAATAAAATGATTATTTTTTATATAAACTGATTTTTTTATTTACAAAATAAATATTTTATGTTATTATATAATAAAGAAATATTTTATTAAAAATCAACCATTTACTCTTGTTATTTCTTTAATTTTCAGTTTTAATTATTCATAATATGTTAAGGAGGTGCTTTTATGCAATTTATAAATTACGATTTTATGATTACCGATATAAAAACCGTTATCCGCAGACCGTATACTGCCGGATGGAACATAAAAAATTTTTCATCAGCAAAAAACTATGTAATTGCTTTGTGTTTGGACGGAGAAGCGTTTTATGAATCAAACGGAGAAACATTCACTTTAAGAAAAAATGATGTACGTATCTTTCCGCCCGGTGAGTTCAGAACTGCACATTCAAATCCCGAAAGACCTTGGTGTTTTATTTCCATAACCTTTGACATTTCCTTCCCGGAAAATAACGATGCCTCACCGTTGCCGGATTTTATGTACAATACAATACACCATGTAAATGAACAAATACGGAAAAAATTTTTAGAAATAGATTTCACATGGTCACGTCGTCATACAGCGTACTATGTAAAATGTAAAACACTTCTTCAGAGTATCCTGGTAGATTTACTCGTTTTAAACCGTCACAAGGACTTCAAAAATATCCACTACGATAAAATAGAAGAAGCAAAGCTGTATATTCAGGATCATTTATCAGATTCAATAACAGTTAAACAGCTTGCCGCAATAGCCGGAATGAGCGAATCATATTTTCGTAAACTTTTCCGTGAGATAAACGGCATGTCGGCAACTCAATACATTATATACCTCAGAATAAACAAAGCAAAAGATTTGCTTGCATCAGGAACTGTAAATGTAACAGAAACAGCCCTCTTATGCGGATTCAACGACGTTTTTTATTTCAGCATTCTATTTAAAAAGAACGTAGGAATAACCCCGTCAGAATTTATGAAAAACATATAATCTTTTACCGCAATAAAATCACTTTCTATAAAAAATAATCTTTTTATTAATTTACTTTTTTCTGTTTTAATGGTATCATATATGTATTCATATATACAAGAAAGGAGCTTTAAGTGTAATGAACATAGAAAACCTTATAAAAGAAAGAACCGAACATGAGATAGCAGTTCTCCCCGTTTCAGATAAGGAATTGTGTGACAGATACGAAAAAGTCACAACAGCCATGGTTAATGACGTTTTAAGAGAAGACGGTATCTTATACAATACACTTCCAAACAACATTCTTCCGCTTAAGGATGATATGAAGGTTTGCGGTATCGCCTTTACAATAAAAGGCTCAAAAAACCTTAACCTCGAAGACGAGATGCAGCAAAGAGCGCAGATGCTTGAAGCAATCCCCGAAGACAGTATTTGTGTATGGGATACAAGCAACGATGACGAGTCCGCGCAATGGGGCGAAATCATGACTCTTGCCGCAAAAAAACGCGGTTGCCGTGGCGCCGTTGTTGACGGAGGAGTTCGTGATACAAATAAAGTTCTCGAACAGAACTTCCCTGTATTCTGCAAATACAGATCCTCAAACGGCATGATGGGAAGATTCAGAATGATTGGTTATCAGATACCTGTCATGATCGGAACCGTACATATATATCCGGGAGACATTATCCTCTGTGATATAGACGGCTGTATTGTAGTTCCGCGCGAAAAAGCGTATGACGTTCTTCTGCGTGCCGAGCAAATCTTAGAAAACGAAGTAGGAATAAAAGAAATGATAAATTCCGGCATGACGCCGGTTAAGGTCGTTGAAAACGGCGGTTATTTCTGATACAAAAAGAATATAAAGGATGGTTTAATCATGAATTATAAAGATAAAAATGTAGTAGTAACAGGTTCAACAGGCGGCATGGGTTTATTATTATGTGAACGCCTCGCCGCACAAGGTGCAAATCTTGCACTTTGTTCAAACAACGAAGCTGATTTAAAAGCACAGGAAGCCGATTTAAAAGAAAAGTACGGCATCAAGGTGTATGCGCAAACAATTAATATAGCTGATGAAAATGATGTAAGCTCATTTTTCGGGAATGCATCTGCCGCTTTAGGTAACTTTGCGGCAATGGCAAACCTTGCAGGTCTTTCAATACCGTCGAAAATTCCCGAAACAGATATGGAAACATACGATGCGATAATGGACGTTAACGTTAAAGGTTCTTTCCTTGTCGGCAAATACTTTGCTCATCATGCAGACACTCCTGCAATTATCGTTAATATAGGAAGTGCGGCGGCAAAGAATGCCAACGGAAACGCTCCGCTTTACTGCACAGCAAAAGCGGCTGTTAATATGTTGTCTCAGGGAATGCTCCTTCAGATGGCAGGCAAAGACATAAGAGTTACCACTGTCAATCCGGGCGGCACAGACACTCCCTTCTGGGGTTCACGTCCTGTTGACAGGTCTAAGCTCATGGTTGCAGAGGATGTTGTTGATATTATCATGTTCGTTCTCACATCAAGCCCGAGAGTTCAGATTCATGATATATTCTTCGAAAGCTTAAGCAAGTTTTAAAAAATTATAAAGGAGAGAAAAACGATGGTATTTGACAAATTAGAAAACTGTACACTTTATTACGGAATGAATGATAAGTTTGAAAAAGCATTTGATTTCATAAAAAAGGCTGTAGATGAAAATTTACCGGTGGGTAAATATGAAATTGACGGAACTGAACTTTACGCTTCAGTTGCTGAATACACATCAAAGCTTGAATCAGAAGGCAAATTTGAAGGTCATCAGAAGTATATCGACATTCAGTACATCGTTTCAGGAATTGAAACAATGGAAGTAATGGATATTTCAAAAGCAACCTCAAACAGCGAATATAACGAGGTTAAGGACATTGAATTTTACGCAAACACCGACAAAGCCGGATGCGTTGTAGTAGAAAGCGGCGAATACGGAATTTTCCTGCCGCATGATATCCATAAGCCGGGAATGGCATTTAATAACACACAGACTGCTGTTAAAAAAATCATTGTTAAAGTTCGTATCTGAATTAAAAGGGGCTGTTGCAAAAGAGCATTTTCAAAGTGCTCATTTGCAACAGCCCCATTCATCTTTCAGCTTCTCTCAGAAACAATATTTGAAATCCATACTCCCTTTTTTATAAGAACAAGACCTACAACACATTTTACCAGCTCAACCAACTGACAACATACGTAAAATGGTATTATCCCAATATCAGTAAAGTGTGCAAGACAAAACGCAAGCGGCACACTCACCCCCCATGAAAAACTGCTGTCAAACAAAAATGTTATAAGTGTTTTTCCGCCCGAACGAAGTGTAAAATACGTACAATGGAGTACGCCGTGAATCGGCATCGTTACTGCACTTATAAAAATAAACGCAGTCGCAAGCGAACGAACCTCCGCCGTTGTATTATACGCAAGCGGAAACACTCCGGAGCACGCCGCCATAACAGCCCCGACAGCAACGCAAATCACTCCTGAGAAGAAAATAAGCTTTGGCGCAGCCTTTTTCGCCCCCTCCATATCGTTCGCCCCTAAAAGCTGACCTATCACAATAGATACGCCCGAGCCAAACGCTATAAACAGCACATTAAACAGATTTGTTACAGTACTTGAAATATTAATTCCTGCAACAACATCAATCCCTCTTAACGAATAGCACTGCGTAATAATCGCAACACTCGCCGCCCACAAGCATTCATTTGCCGTAAGCGGAATTAATCCTTTCACAAAAATTCTTTTAGCAAGCACAGCCGGAACCTTAAATGAACGGTAAAGCCCCTTCACAAACTCAAGTTTTTTTCTGTTTAAGTGTGTCCAGGCTATAACTATCAAAACCTGAACAAATCTTGAAAACACAGTAGCAATAGCCGCACCTTCAACTCCAAGCTCCGGAAATGGTCCTACTCCGAAAATCAGTAAATAATTGAACAATGTGTTTGTTATAACCGCCACAATACCTGCCACCATAGGCGGGGTTGCAATTGCGCCCTCTCTTAAGGTACTCGAATATGCCTGTTCAATTGCAAACGGTATAAGTCCTGTAATCATTATCCCCATATACTGCTTAGCATATAAAAATGTCTGCTCTAAGTCAATACCCTTTTCGGCATCGTGCAAATACATTGTAATAAGCGGACTACCTGCAAAAATAAAAATCAATATACCTATGGCAGTTACAAAAAACGCAGTCAACAGCTTAAAGCGAAACGTATCTCTGACGCCCTTATAATCAGCCTTTCCGAAAAACTGAGCGCAAAAAATACCCGCACCCGAAACAGCACCGAAAATTGTAAGATTAAATACAAACAATAATTGATTTACAATAGCAACACCGGACATCTGTTCAGTACCGACCTGTCCGACCATAATATTATCTATCAGTGCAACAAAATTAGTTATTAAGTTTTGTATCATAACAGGCACAGCTATAAGCAATGTCCGCCTGTAAAATTTCCATGAACCGATCAGTTTACTCATTTATATCCTCCGTACATTTAAAAAGCTGAAGCAATCCACTCCAGCTTTAAATTAATCCTTTTCAGATATTCAAAACGCCAAATACAAGCAATCATCTCTCATCTGTTACCGGATGACGGTATATTTTCATACCCGTCACTACGTTTCAAGCGAGCTGTGCCGTTAGTTTTTGGCATTATTCTTCAGAACTTTTCTGTTTCTCAAGATACTCGTCATAGCTTCCGGCTTTTACAGCCTTCGGTCTTGCCGCACGCTCTTTTGCATAGTTTGCATAGTCTATAAATGCAGCCTCAGTTGCCGGTGACGGAGTAGCCGGTGCCGGCTGTTCCATTTGTACCGTGTCTACCGGTCTGCTGCGTCTCGGAGAAGTGTTTCTTCTCGGTCCGCCCACGCGGTCTTTCGGTGCAATTACAACCTTTCTGTAAGGCTCTTCACCGATCGAGAATGTTGTTACTGAGGCATTATCCTGAAGTGTTGAATGAATTATTCTTCTTTCATAAGGATTCATTGGCTCAAGTGTATACTTCTTACCGCTCTTTTCAACCTTCTTAGCCAAACGCTCCGCTAAAGCAAGTAAAGCCTCGTTTCTCTTTTCACGATAGTTTTCAGTATCAATGCTTACCTTTTTATATTTATCGTTTTTGCTGTTTATTACAAGTGAAGTAAGATATTGAAGGCTGTCAAGTGTATCGCCTCTCTTGCCAATAATAATTCCCATATTATCGCCTGCAAGATCAATGCTCAACATTTCATCATCACAAGTTGCTGTAATCTCAACATCCATGTTCATAGCCTTAAAAATATCGCCCAAAAACTCTTTAGCCTTTGCAACTTCAGGAGCCTTAACGCTAACGCTAACCACAGCGTCCTTCGCCCCCAGCCCTAAAAATCCCTTAGAGCCTTCATCTATAATCTCTATATCAGCATCATCCTTTGAAATATTAAGCTCCAAAAGTGCCGCCTCAATCGCTTCATCTATGCTTTTTGCTGTTTTTTCTATTTTTATCGGGTAGTTTGACAACTACTTCATCCCCCTTCTTATTAAAATAATAGTTAAGCAACAGTTGTTGTAATATCTGTACAACACTGCTTATAATCCAATAAATACCCATTCCCGACGGAAGTGTAAATGTAAAAAATCCCGTCATTAAAGGCATCATTATATTCATTGATCTTGTCATCTGAGCAGCTTGTCCTTCCTGCTCTGCCTGTGTTTTATTAGTTCCCGACTGAATCTGAGTTACCTTTGATGAAAGCCATGTAAAAAACATTGCAAGTATTGGTATTATGATAAGTGATACCACGCTAAGCTGACTGAAATCACCACGCATAATATAATTAAGTGCAGTCTGCGGAACCTCAGCTAAGTTCATGCCTAAGAAATTAAAGTTTACAACCCATGGATCACCAGCTCCGAAAAGTGTGTGACACCAGCTTGAAAGCTGTATCTGGCTCATATTAGCAAGATTTTCTACCGACTGAGTAGCTAAGTTTCCTATTGCCTCCGGAAACTTCTCAACCATCTGCGCCTGAATATCAAGCACCTTATTTATAGCCTCAGCAGTACTCCAGTCAACGCTTGCAAGATAATTAAGCGGCATTCTTATAACCTGATATAAGCCTATCAATACAGGCATCTGTATAAGCATCGGAAGGCATCCGCCCATCATGCTTACATTGTTTTCTTTATACAGCTTCATCATTTCACGCTGCATTTTTTCCTGATCATTTGCATATTTCTTTTGCAGCTCCGCAACGATTGGCTGAATTTTCTGTTGCTTTCTCATCGCCTTCTGCGAATGAACATTAAGCGGAAGTAATATGAGCTTTATTGCTATGGTAAATAAAATAATAGCAAGTCCATAGTTTGAGACCAGATCATATATCAGTTTAATTATAAAGCCCATAGGTCTGGTTATTAACCATTCAAACATATTGTTACTCCTTTGCTGTTAATAGATACGGATTACGGAACCGGATCATATCCGCCTTTATGAAACGGATGACATTTTAATATCCGGCGTACAGCCAGCCCGGTGCCTTTTACAGCTCCGTATTTTTCGATAGCTTCGTATGCGTACGCAGAACAAGTAGGAATAAATCTGCAGCACGCCTTGCCTTTATACGGCGAAATATGGTGTCTGTAAAACTTAATTAAAAATAGTAATATCTTTTTCATTTTTTTGCCGTCCTCTGCGGCCGATTAAAATTCAGTTTTATAAATCCCGATTTTGGTCAGAGCAGCAATAACATCTCTTTTTACTGTATCACATTTTTTGCCGTTTATACGTGAACGAGCCACAATAATTACGTCATACCCGGCAGTTATGCCCGGTATAATCTGACGATAGCTTTCTCTCATGAGCCGTTTTGCACGATTGCGTTTTACGGCTTTCCCGATAGTTTTTCCGACGGTAAGCCCAAGCCGGCTTTTACCATGCCTGTTTTTCATAACATAAACAGCGACGCATCCGTATGCACAGCTTTTGCCCCTTGCATACAGACGTCGAAAATCTTTATTTAATTTCAGCGTATGTTTCATGTATAATTCTGACCTTTCACGATATGTATAAAAACATATTTGAAAAATGGGCAAAAAGCGGAAAACTTTTTGCCCTTAAAAATTATGCTGACAATTTCTTTCTGCCTTTTTGTCTTCTGCTTGCCAGAATCTTTCTTCCTGATGAAGTACTCATTCTTTTTCTGAAACCGTGTTCCTTAGAACGCTGACGCTTTTTCGGTTGATAAGTTCTTTTCATATTAAATGCACCTCCTATAATTATGTTAAAATAAGACACCTTTCTAATTATACACAATTTTTATCAAATTGTCAAGTATTTTTTTATTATTTAGCCTCTTTTAGTAATTTTCCCAAATCTTCTCTGTTAAATTTGTATTTATTATCACAAAACTGACAAGTCAACTCCGCTTCACCGGTATCATCTATC
Organism: Clostridia bacterium; assembly: GCA_045637525.1. Classification (GTDB taxonomy): domain Bacteria; phylum Bacillota; class Clostridia; order UBA1381; family UBA1381; genus JAZTZP01. The sequence goes on from JAZTZP010000169.1 coordinate 48,178, forward strand.
ATTTCCTGAAGCTCTTTTTTGCCTACCGAGATAAGTGCATTACGCATTTTCTCTCTCGAACATTTACATTTATACATCGGTTTCACACTTTTATTTTCTATTATTACGCTAAACCCTTCAGTAATAGCAAAAATTATATCCTCACAGCTCATACCGTCAGCTATCATCTTTGTCACGGGCGGAATTTCGGATAATGTTTTTTCAAGTGCCCGTGCCGCCTCATCCGTCGCTCCCGGAAGAAGCTGAAGCATAAACCCGCCCGATGCAATAGGTGTATTATCGGTATCCACCAAAACACCTAACCCGATTGAAGTCGGTATCTGTTCGCTTTTTGCATAATACAAGGTTAAATCCTCTGCAATTTCTCCCGATACAAGGGGAATTTGTCCGATATACGGCTCCTTTAACCCTAAATCTCTTATTACGCTGAGATAACCCGAACCCAGAGCACCGCCTACATCTAATTTTCCTTTGTCATTTAAAGGACGGTCCACATAAGGATTTGCCGCATAGCCTCTGACACAGCTCTCGCTGTCCGTAACCGCAACAATATATGAAAGCGGTCCGTCACCCTTAAACTGCAAAGTTATGCTGTCGTCCTCATTTTTAAGTGTAGCACCCATAAGCGCCGCACCGGTAAGAGTTCTTCCGAGCGCTGCGGTTGCTACCGGGTATGTATGATGTATTCTTTGAGCCTCACGTACAAGTTCTGTTGTTATTGCCGCAAAAACTCTTATTGTTCCGTCTGTGCTGTATCCTCTTAAAAGTATGTCTTCCACTATAAAATTCTTCCTTTCTCATCATTCGCCTGTTATACTTACTTTTACACTCAGATTTTTTCCGAAAATCTTTGCATCTTCAAAAACTACGGGTATATCATATTCGCCCGGTTGTTTGCCGGTCAAGTCTATAAACCCTTTTACGGTTTCCGTAATATTTTCCGGTGCGGTAAGATTTACGGTTATCGCCTGTTCAAAGCTCACCGACATTCCTTCGGGAACATTCACAGGCTCGATATTCACTCTCACCGGCCTTGTCTTAAGCTTTGTCACCGTCCCGGCAACATTCATACTTTTCTGTGATATGAATACATCGCTATTTTCCTCTAAAACAGCGGTAAACTCCTGTCGACCGTTTTCATACTCTCCGTCCGGAATTATAAACCTTACCTCAGGAACAACCTCCGCCGCATTTCTCATTCCGCCGTCAACATATTCGGGAATACTGTTTTTATCTATCTCTATAACGCATTTTTCTTTTAATTTGTCATCGCTCACAATCTTAAACGGAACCTGAACCTTGTTATAAACCCGGCTCACCGCCTTAATAGCCGATACATTGCAGAAAAACGTCTGACATTCCTCTAACGGCTCCCCGGCAGCATCTGAGTAAACAAACTTATATACACCCTCATATTCTTCGTCAATTACCGAACCGTCAACAGTAATAAGACACTTTTCCAGCTTATTTATCTGAGATACAGCCCCTGTCACCGTTACTGTCTTCAGCTGAGGCTCAATCTCTATAACCTCATTTCTGCCGATACCCGTATATCCGGCAACAACAGGAACTTCTTTTGTAGTACAAGCTTCAAAGTCAAGAACAACGCTTTTAATATTATGCTGTTCCGAGTTTATTGCAGGCGGAACGTATACAGAAGGCATCAGCTCAAAGCTTCCTAACTGTGTCACCTGAGACACATCTATGTTAATGCGGACTCTGTCCATCGATGAAATAACCTCATTACGCCTTCCGGATATTTTAACATCAAAACCGCTTATTTCCTCCTTGTTCATAAGCACTATGTTTCTGTCTCTTAAAGTTCCTTCTCCTGAAAAAGTCACAGGAACATTTTTAATTTCATACGCAATCTCGGGATTGACTATCTGAACTATTACAACCCATAAAACAACAGATGTTATTACAGACAGTATCATAAGCTTTATTTTGCTGACAGGTTTCTTTTTCGTCCTGTCATACTCCGGATGTATTTCCTGTTTTTTTGTCATACATGTTACCTCCTCACGACTTATTCTGAAGCACCTTCCAGAACTTAATTCTGTCAAGAGACTCCTGACTTACTTCTTTAGCCATAAACTTTTCAAGTGCCTTTTTCAAAGACTCTGTACTTATATTCCGTGTAAGGCTTCCTCTTAGTGCCAGAGAAACCTTGCCCGTTTCTTCACTTACAACAACAATAAGCGCATCCGAAACCTCACTCATCCCAAGAGCGGCACGGTGCCTGGTACCAAGCTCTCTTGAAATATTATAGTTAGATGTAAGCGGCAAAAAGCATCCCGCACTGCGTATAACCGTATCTCTTATTATAACAGCCCCGTCATGAAGCGGCGTGTTAGGCACAAAAATGTTTTCTAAAAGTGCAGAAGTTATCGATGCATTTATCTCAGTACCTGTCCTTATACTGTCACCAAGCTTCGTCTCACCTTCTATAACTATAAGCGCCCCGGTCCTTGACGCCGAAAGATTTTTAACAGCCGTGCATATCTCATCAAAAATACGTTCTGTCACCTCTTCGCTCATGCCGGTGTTTATAGCAAGATCCATAATTTTTCCAAACTTCGAGTGTCCCATACGCTCCAGAAGACTTCTGAGCTCCGGCTGAAATATAACAACAATTGCAAACATTCCAACCTGTACCGTCGCATTAAGAACGTAATTTATAACCGTAAGATGCGTCCAGTCGCTTATTACAAGTAAAGCAAAAAGCAAAATAAGCCCCTTAACCAATTGCACCGCCCTGGTCTCCCTCAGCCAGTTTATAAGATGATATATAACAAAAGCAACTATAACTATATCAATTATATCACTTATTTTCACAAGCTGAATATACCTTGCTATGTATTCAATTACTGATGACATATGCTATCTTCCTTTCATTTATTATTATGTTTTTATGTATTCTAACATTATTATAACATACTTTTATAGATTTTTCTACATTTTTTTAAAAAATTTATAAAATTTTAATTTTTTTATTGTAATTCTCTGAATTTTATGTTATAATGATAGTAAGTATGTATTTTATACATCATTAGTGTTATAATTATACGAAAGGATTATATTATCATGAATAAAAAAATATTCGCGTCAGGATTAATAGCCCTGTCCTGCATTATAAGTTCAATATCAGCTTTCGCTTATCAGACAGAAGGAACACTTATCATAAACAACAGAACAATCTATTCTGAAGACGAGCCACCGGTTATCGTAGACGGCAGAATTTTAATACCGGCCGACAAAATACTTGCATATGGCGGCATCCGTGCCAAATACATCGAAGAAAACAACCAGTTTATCATAGACAGTAAAAATAATGTAAAAAGAATTTCTCTGCATATCGATAACCCTGTAATGGAAATTTATACATACAAGACTCTGCTCCAGGCAGACCGCGAAGACGTTCAACTCGATGTACCGCCTCAGATTATAGACGGCGTACCGATGTTTCCGCTTCGTGCAGTTGCTGAAGCCATCGGTCTTGAAATAAGCTGGGATGAAGCAGCACAGGCTGTTGTTTTAAATACCAACCCCGGCGCTGAAATTCCTGAAAACCGTTGTGTTTTATCAATAAGCGCAAATACCGACGATGTAAATGCCGGCGACACCGTAATTATCACATTCAAGGTATCAAATGCATCTCATCTTAAGGATTACAACATATCCGCTCTTACGGGAAGTCTTATATTTGACCACGAAAAATTTTCATTTATAAAATCAACGTATGTCCCGGGTGACAATACTTCCGTAATGCTCGAAGCAAGCAACGGAAACTACAACGGCTACGGTGCAAAATCAGTTGCCGTAATAAACGACTGCCCCTTAACAGGCGAAGATTTTGCTTCAATAGTTATGTCATTTGAAGCTTTAACCGATGACGGCGGAGAATTTATATTGTCTGATTATTTTAACACTATAAGAGGTGCCGACAACGATATTGTTGTAGCAGATTCAGAAGGAACAACTATTTCTATATCGGCAGATACAGATTTGATAATCGACAAAACACCTGTTATTATTAAATAATATTTGAGAGAAGGAATTAAAATGCTTGCAAGATTCAGAGTAACTACAACAGAAAAAACGCAAATGATAGATATTACAAAGGAAATCAATGAAATTGTAACGCAGTCCGGTATAGATTCGGGACTGTGCACCGTATTCTGTGCACATACAACCGCCGGAATTGTTCTTACAGAAACAGGGGATTCCGAAGCCGCATTTCATGCACTCCACGCTATCGACAGCATCGTACCTACCGCCGGCGGTCTTACAATCGACTCAAGAACGTCAGCACTCATGAAAAACATGCTTACCGGCAACTCGATAAACATCATAGTTTCCGAAGGTCGTCCGCTGTTAGGCAACTGGCAAGGCGTTTTCCTATGTGATTTCGACGGCAAGAAAAACAGAACTGTTTTCGTAAAAGTAATGTCTGACTAAAAACAATAATCCTGAATTTAAAACCGGAGTACATTCCGTAACTTTAAATTCAGGATTTTTTTGTTCTTTCAGACTGTACCGATAACTTTCATATACTCATCAAAATATCTCCGTCCGAAAAGTCTCAGTGATTTTGAATCAAAGTGTATTCCGTCCGGCTTTAATGCAAGGCCTTTTGAAGACACTACTGTGCAAAACGGAATTTCTTCCGCTAATTCTTTAAAAACACCGTTCATTTTTGCAGGATAATCTCCCACATTCCATTTTGACTCTATATCCAAAGACAATTCGCCAATCAAAAGAGGTAACTTTTCAGCTCCCAAAGCCTTTCGCAGTTCTCCAATCATATATTTAAAATTCTCTTTATAACAAGGAAATCCCTGCTCATTACAGTCACTTTCACCCTGATGCCATAAAACCCCGCCAAAAGAAGATGTTCTCATAGCCATCTTAGCCATAAAAACAGCATGATCAAAAAGAATTTCACCCGGCATCCACGCAGAAATTTTTGTACCGCCGTCAGCACATGGAATAAGTCCGATTTTTTTACCGAAATGTTTTGCATAACTATCTGCAAAGCTTGCCCCAAGATTTACTCCGCTGTGAAAATCACCATCAAGAACAGCACGATCAGGATTTACAGGTTCAGACATTTTCTGCCATCTGCCCATCCTTAACATAAAACAGTCTGCATTATTTATCGGCTCAACCTCGCCAAAATCTCCTCTGCCTGCCATGTTAGACTGTCCTATCAACAAAAAACTTATTATTTCATTCTCAGTTTTAGCTATCCCGTCATTTATCATAACCTTTCCTCCTTGTTTGTTTTGAATAATTTATTCAGCCTGTTCTGTAACTGTTCCCTTCGTGTATTTGTTTCATCTTCACACACAGATATTTCAATAAGACTTCCCTCGCGTGCATTTTCCGGTAAAAGACATTTTGGCATATCAACTAACCCATTATCAGTTTCCAACACAGCAAATTCTTCTTCAAATCTGTCTATTATAAACTTCATTTCAAATCCCCCTTAAAAGCACTTACTGCAAGGTGTCAATCCTTCGGCAACTGCATCTTTTAGTGTTATTTCTGTTTTACTCTTTAAATAGCCGCATCCTGCTTTATGGTATTTTCCGCCTGTATTTGTTTTATAAACTATCTCCGTCTGCGTTTGTTTTTCTTCATAAGAGACATAAGTATTACTGCTATCACTACCACAACTGGCATACCGGACATCGTTTGACCCGATGCCGCCGGTACTAACTGCTGTTGCATTCTCTACCGTTATATTCTCTGAATCCGAAGATATTACAACAGTGCCTGTCTCATAAGTTACAAATGTTTGTATGCCGAGTGTATTATAAAGGCTCATCACCTCATCATGCGGATGTCCGTAGCTGTTATCCTCACCGCATGAAACGACTACATACTCCGGATTAACCTTTCTAATAAAATCCGAAGATGATGACGTTGAAGAACCGTGGTGTCCGGCCTTTAATACATCCGCTTCAATATCTGCCGATAAAATCTCACGCTCAACCTCTTTTTCGGCGTCTCCCGTATACAAATAAGAAGTATCGCCGTATACAAGCTTTATAACCGCTGAATAATTGTTAAGATTGTCGTATTTATTTTTTACGGGAGCTAATATGTCTATGCTTAAGTCTGCATCGGTCAGAATATTCACACCGACCTTTGCCTCAATAACCTCACAGCCCTCCGCTTCTATTGCATCAAGCATACGCTCAAAAGTTTTCGACTCAGATACCGCATCAGGCATATAAAACGTGCCTATATCGAAGCTGTTTATTACATCAGTCATTGCCCCTATGTGGTCAGCGTGCGGATGAGTTGCGACCAGATAATCAATATCAGAATACCCGAGATCTTTTATATAGTCCACTATAAAGTCGCCGTATTCTGCTATACTCGCATCTATAAGCATACACTCCCCATTCGGAAGCTCAATAAATTCACAGTCGCCCTGACCTACATCAAGAAAATGTGAAACCACTTTGTTATCCGCCGCATATGCAGTATCCACAGCACTTTCTTTCCATAAAGCACCTGCACCGATGCATTGTTGAATAACTCTTAAAGGAACAAGATTCCAGATTTCTTTATTATTAAAATAATCTCTCACGCTGTCTGCACTAACAGAAGCATTCACCAAAAACGCCGCAAAAACGGCTAAAAATATCTTTTTCATATCTACCTCCAACAAACTATAATTTCAGCAGTCTTTTAGCATTTTCTGAAAATATCATTTCCTTTTCTCTATCCGTTATCATAATATCAAGAAGAACGCCGCCTATGTACATTGCCGGATTGCAAGTCGGATAGTCTGAGCCGAACAAAAACCGCTCCGCTCCGAACTCGTCTATCGCATGGCGAAGCATTCCATGCCGGAAAATCCCGTATCCCGAAAGATCAAGATAATAGTTATTACTCATCTTCATGCGTTCCATGTGCCGCATAAACTCTCCGTATTCTCCGGGATGTGCGGCAACAAAAACCACCTCAGGATGGTTTCTCACCATAGCATCCATCTGATCATCATCACTTGAATGAACGCTGACTATCATTTCATGCTGAGCTGCCACGTCAAGAATTTCCGAAAACCCCTTGCAAGAATAATCACTCCAGCCATGCATATACGGCACAAGCTCGCCCACAAGCTTAACACCAAGCTTATCCATTCTTTCAATTTCCTCGCAGGACTCACGAATATATTCCGGATGCACATGAAACCCCGGCACATAAAAATCACCATACATCTTTTGAAGAGCCAAAGCCTCATCATTATGCTTCTTTATCGTATCCCAGATATTTTGGGACTCTCTGTCACCAAATCCTATAACAGAACCGCATATTTTTGAAATTCCGAGTTTTTTCATATCACGGATTGTATTTTTTGCGCTCATATCCGAGTATTCTTCATGAGAGCATATATTCGTCTCTTTATTCATAAAAGGATGTGTATGAAAATCTATTATTTCAAAACTCATTTCCTTATATCCTCCCAGCCGAGATAAACAGCCTCAAGCCGATATATCGGCATCCCCTGTTCAGCAAACCTCTGTTCATACTCAGTCATTATATTACCTTCAAAACCCGAATTATGAAGGTCTAATGATATATTTTCAAGCTTATAGTTTTCCATAGCAAAGGAATTAAGCGAAAAGTCAAACAACTGCTTATTATCCGTCTTAAAATAAATATAGTCTCCCTGATTCAGAACCTTCTTATATCTGTCAAGAAAATTTTTATGAGTAAGCCTTCTTTTTGCCTGCTTATTCTTTTTCCATGGATCCGAGAAATTAAGATATATTCCCTTTATCTCGCCCTTCTCAAATATATTTTCAATATTTTCGGCGTCCATATCAATAAAGACAACATTTTCAAGCTCTGCCGCAGTTGCCTTTTCCATCGCCATCACTATCACATCTTCAACTTTTTCTATTGCAATATAGTTTTTATCCGGGTTAAGCTTTGCGGTCTCTGTTATAAACCGTCCTTTTCCACACCCGATTTCTATATAAATATCGTTGTTATTTCCGAACAAATCATGCCATGAGCTCTTATATTCCTCCGGATTTTTTATCCATACATCCGAACAACGTTCCATTCTTAAATCGCAGTTCTTCTTCTTTCTCATTCTCATAATAAAAAACCTCTCTGTTTATCTTTTATTTACCCCGTAAAACTCATCAAAAGAAGGGATAAAGCTCTCGCTCGCCGTACCCTCCTCTTGTATAAATGCATTCTCAACTCCAAGCTCCGATGCATAGTCTATAACCTCATCATATTCCTCAGCTGTAAGTACCCGTGCAAGATTTCCGCTCATTCCGGGCTGAGGCGTGTACTGATTCATAATACTCAGCCAAACATCATTTCCGTATCTTTCAAACAGATATTTTATTACAGCCTTTGAGTTTTCTATATATCCGGGTAATACAAGATGGCGTATTATAACGCCTTTCTTCATTATTCCGTTTTCAGAAAACTCCGGCTTCCCCACCTGATTTACCATTTCATCAATTGCCGCTTTCGTCACTCGTACATAATCAGGAGCCTTAGACAGTTTTGCCGCAAGCTTTTCATCGGCATACTTGAAATCCGGAAGATATATCTGTACATATCCTTTAAGCATACGAACAGTTTCAACAGACTCATATCCACCGGAATTAAATACAACAGGTATCCCAAGACCGTTTTCCCTTGCTTTTCTTACGGCTTCCGTTATTGAGGGAACAAACTGTGTTCCGCTTACAAGATTTATGTTATAAGCGCCTTTATCTTCAAGCTCTGTAAAAATCTCCGAAAGCCTTGTTTCGTCAATTTCCATACCATATCTGTCATGTGAAATACGGTTGTTCTGACAATATACACACCCCAGCTGACAGCCTGAAAAAAACACAGTTCCCGAACCGCATTCCCCCGACAAACATGGCTCTTCCCAATAATGCAATGCCGCACGTGCAACTTTTATTTTATTGCCCATTCCGCAAAAACCATGCATCTTGCTTCTGTCAACACCGCACCCTCTCGGACAAAGTCTGCAGTTTTCATACTCTTTCATTAACTATATACCCATTCTCCGAGAATGCCTATGTATGGAAGAGCCCTGTATTGCTCATTAAAATCAAGCCCGTATCCGACAACAAATTCATCGGGGATTTTCAGCCCTGTATAATCCGCCTCAATTTCTGCCTGACGTCTGTCCGGTTTATCGAGAAGCGTACATATCTTAAGGCTTGCCGGACCTCTCTCAAGAAGCATTTTTCTTAATTTGAACAATGTATTTCCCGAGTCTATTATATCCTCTACTATAATTACATGCTTGTCCTTGATTTCAGTATGTATATCCATTTCAACACGAATATTTCCCGATGTTGTTCCGCTTGTATAGCTTGATACTTTCATTATCTCAAGCATTACCGGAAAACTCAGCTTCCTCATCAAATCAGCGCAAAAAACCACGCTTCCTTTAAGGACAAGAATAAGTATTACCTCTTTATCCTTATAGTCCCGGTTCAACTCCTCAGATAATTTCAGCACATATTTTTGTATTTCATCTTCATTAACAAGAATACCTTTTAAATCCTTATGCATAAAACTCCTCTTCCTTTCAAATTATTGTTTTTTATTCAAACTTAACAAAACCGATTTTTAATAAGTTAAATTATAATCAAACAAGTCTTTCAGCTCTTCATACAACTCTTCAAATTCATTGTTATCAATCAATTCCGCTCTTACCATGCGATAGAGCATTGACCTTGGCCCCTGAGCCGGTGAAGACAATAAATGTGTAGCAAAATAAATACTGATAGCATTCTGAATATCAATTGCAAGATATGCACCTGCAGCACCGCCCCAACCAAAATCGATATATCTTTTATCGCCCTTAGGGCAACGCACACCAAGACCGTAGCCATGAGTGCCGGCTGTCCAGTATGCGCGCTTCTGATTATCACTCAGCCGGTCGGTCGTCATCATCTCAAGGGTTTCCTTCTTCAGCAATTTATAAGTACGAATCCCTTCTAAAAACTTTATGTAGTCTTCTAAGGTCGAAATACAGCCGGCACCGCCTGAAGCATATTCTGTTCCTATTTTAAATCCAGCTATGGGCTTTCCGATGTTTATTGCTTTGCCGTCTTCAAATCTGTATTGTGGGGCAATTGTTTCAATTTCATCATCGGGTAGCATGAACGTAGAATTGTTCATCCCTACAATATCAAAAATGTTCTTTTTCACATAATCTTCAAATTTTTCACCGGATATCACCTCTACAAAAGCCGCTAAAACATCATGACACAGGCTGTATTCCCATCTGTCACCCGGTTCGAAAAGCAACGGTTCCTTTGCCAGATACTTCATTACTTCACGGGTAGGACATTTTCCATCTGTTTCATCGATCGCTTTTTTTAATTCAGGCGAATAACAGTTATAAGAAAATCCGGCTGTCATTTCAAACAAATGCTTTATTAAAATCGGATTTTCCACCTTTTTGATACCATCATCACTTCTGACTGTCATTTCCTTAAATTCCGGCATATAGTCGGAAAGCTTGTCTTCAAGTGAAAACAATCCCTTTTCCCACAATTGTAATGCAGACGTACACGTTATAGGCTTTGAACAGGAATATATATTATATCTTTCTTTTCCGTTTATTTCAACCTTATTTTCAAGATCACTGTAACCGTTCATATGACGAAGCACACACTCTCCATCTTTATAAACCGCCAGATCAAATCCCGGAACACCAAGGTCTAAAAATGAATCACAAAACTTTTTTAAATTCTCAAACATAAAAATCTCTCCCTTATTCAATAGTTTTCAGTACTTCCCATTCTTCAACAAGCCGCTTCACAGACCACGCAGCATTTGCAGGTGACGTAGACGGCAGACATACAGCATCTCTGTTTATCTGAGCTTTTGTATACTTTTTAAAGTATTTTTCTGCTGTTTTCCCGTTAACAAAAATCTGCCTGATATCCGTTTCTTTCAAAATTTTCGAAATATCATTTACTTTTACATTTTTAATAGAGCTATCCGAGCTTCCCGTTATATCACATGAAGCGATAACGTCCCAAAGTGCAATACCATTTTCAAGCAAAAACTGCCTTTTTTCTTCAACAGTCTCCGGTTCATTACATTCGAACACTTCGGAAATCACCTTCCAGAAACGATTTTGCGGATGCCCGTAAAAAAACATCTGCTCACGTGATTTCACCGACGGAAAGCTACCCAAAATCAAAATTTTAGAATCTTTATTATACAAAGGCGGAAATGGATGCCTTATCATTTTATCACCTCACCGAAAGCATATTATATTAAGACTGTATAATCCGGATGCCATGCGTTTTTAGTAATAGTTCATATAAACTTATGTCTAAAAAACATATAAACAAATTTTAAGTTATCTCCGGACAGCTATCAATACAGCTCCACATCCACAAAAACCGGTGAATGATCAGACATAACAGGTGACATTTCTTGAAAACCAATGATGTCGGGCTGTGTATCAGCATAAACCCGTACCATCCCCTTTGCCCTTACAGTCGCAGAACAATCTTCCCCTTTTGCTTCCCATGCAGGGAGATGTATTAAGGGCAGTATTTTCACTAAACACACTGCAACAAATACAATGTCCGCAGCCGTATCTATCCTTGCTCCAAATTCACTGATAGTCTTTGTTTTCCTTGCGATTGTTCCATCAATCGTATCAGTAAAACCGCAAAACAGATACACGGCATAAAATCCAAAGGAAAACACCGGACAGCACAACAGACCTATACTACATAAAATCCGGCTGATTGTAATTATATTTGCTAACTGCTTTCTCACCTGATCACCTGCAAATTCCTATTTACCTATTTCTACAATATTCGACAATCTTTATATACTCATGCCAAGTCAGAGCAAAGAAGTATTTTTCATCTTTTTCAATAACACTCTCAATTTAATCTATCTTTTTAAAAGATTATGCTTAACAAAAGACGCTTTTTTTCTGAGCTGTCTGTAAAAAACTATATACCTGCAGTAGCATTTATACTTAACGCTGTTGCTTTTTATTATCTTTCCGTTATGCTTTACTAAAGACACAACTCCTATAATATCACTTTTTTCTATGCCTTTTTCATAATCCCACTGATTGTCGCCACACATTGTATATGTTCCGTCTTTTTCGCATCTCACTATTCTATGAAGCACAAACTGACCGCTTTTACGTCTGTAAAGCGGCAAGTCATATTTCTTTAATTTCCTTGTTACCGGAACAAGCGTTACGCTGTCACGCCCCTGAACAAGCAACGGCAGCATGCTTGTACCACGCGGATTAAAAGTTATCTCACCGCCGTTTGCAAGAGTTTCCTTTATTATCGGATACACATCGGCTAATTTCACATTCTTATTCTCTGTCATTTTTCAATCAAATCCGCCGCTTCCAGTTTTTCGGCAAAAGCCTCCGCATCAACTTTTGCTGTATCAATATCAATATCATATTCCTTCGCCATAAGCTCAGCCGCCTCGTCAACAGAAGCACCTTTTTCAAATATCTTCCAGAGAAAAGCGCCTGTATCATTAATATTTATCATTCCGTTAAAGTCAACACTTGCCGCTCCGACTCCGACAACAATGTGATTTCCGGCAACACTTCTTAAAATATATCCTTCTTTTATTTTCATTATCTTTTCCTCCTGAAAATTTATTACTGCATACCCTCATACGCAACTATCGCCGCTTCTTCGCTTATATTACATGTAAGTATATAAACGTTCACCACTCTTAAAACCTTATCAAGGCAGTCAAGGAGCATATTCATCCCCTCCGCCGTATAAGGTCTTAGCGTCTGATTAAGAATCAGTGCTATCGCCTCCGCAGTGGAAATTTTCCGTATAGAATTCTTCTCTCCGCGTTCTATAAAGCAAATACCCTTTATCGGCACCTTCACGTTTAAGTTAAGATCAGTCTTTCCGCTCCATGGCGTACCGTATGCAAAAACGCCCTCATCCGTAGCCCTTATCGCCGGCTTATCATCGTTTATAATTCTCGCCTCTGCTCCAAACGCCTTCTGCCACAGCCCCGTGTGAGTAGATTTACCCGTTCCGCTCGGCGCTGAGAATAAATACGCATTGCCTTTATACTCAACAGCAGATGAATGAAGCAAAAATCCGTTATATTTTACGATATTATTGTAAAACGCTGCACCCGTAAATACGTATTCGCATTCAGAAGCGTTCAAATGCGGATTTTCCTTAATCTTCTCTGCTAAAAATTCATCCGGCAGATCTATTATGATATCCGGTACACATTTTTCATCAGTTTCATACGCCGGCGCCTGATGAGCCAAAACTTTTCCGTGATAATCCAGAAGCACATTAAGATCCGCTATCTTATGCATTTTCATTTATACTACTATCTCCTTTTTTAATATCCGAACACTCCGGTTAAGGAATCGTCATTTTCTATCCAGTCATTTACATTAATCTCACGATACTCTGTGTTTGTATCACGCACAAATACGCGCTCAATTCCTGCATTTATTATCATTCGTTTACACATCGCGCAGCTGCAACTGTTTGCTACCAGCTCACCTGTATCAACTTCAAGTCCTGCCAGATACATATCAGCACCAATCATATCACGTCTTGCCGCCGATATAATAGCATTAGCCTCCGCATGAACGCTTCTGCACATTTCATAACGTTCGCCTCTTGGAATACCGAGCTCCTGTCTTATGCATTTACCCAGATCCTTGCAGTTCTTTCTTCCCCTCGGAGCACCCACATATCCCGTAGAAATAATCTCATCATTTTTCACGATTATCGCTCCGTAATTACGTCTTAAACACGTCCCTCTTTCAGCCACAGTCTCGGCTATATCAAGATAATAATTTATTTTGTCTCGCCTTTCCACTTATTTTCTCCCTTTCATTATGTATTTTGATAAATTATAGTTTATATGAGTGTGGAGTGTGGATAGTGGAGTGTGGAGTCATATAGATAAGCCTTTAAATTGTCATAACTAACTCCACACTCCTAACTCCTAACTCCTAACTAAATTAAATTTTCACACCCGGATAAATTTTTATAATATAAAAGACCCTCAAGCTGTACATCCGTATGTGATATAAGATACTTTTCAGCCGCTCTTCCGAGCTCTTTAATACACGCTTCGTCTGCACGAAACGAAAATATTTTTTCAACAGGACTTCCGGCAATGTACCGCATAGCCGCAATACACGCACTGCCGACACCGGTTATATCACTCCCCCGGCACTCACCGCAAAGAAGTCCGCCGCTTTCATAATCAAAAAACATCATGTTCTGCGTATCGCCGCATCCGGTACAGCATTCAAGTACCGGTCTGTAACCGCAGTCGCACATAAGTCTGAATTCAAATACCGCCTTTATTACGTCTATGTGTGTATTTGTATGAGCAAGCGAATATATACAGTTCATAAAAAGCCTGAACACGTTTTCGTCCGCATTATTAAATCCTAAATGCCTGTAAATGCATTCACAAAAATACGATGCCAACGCAAGCCTTATTATACTCTCCTGTATTTTCGGAAAGCTGTCTATGGGCTCCGCTCTGTTTATTGTATGAATATCCCTGCCGGGAAATATATCAAAATCGCTGTAACAAAGAAGCTGACTTCCCGCTCCGTTTTTTCCGCGAACTCTCAGAGCGCCTCTTCCGGAAGCCTTTATTATACCATATTCAGCAGTTAAAATCCAGATAAGTCTGTCGCCCTCGCCAATGTCCGACTGCTTCACAACAATCCCTTTCAAGACTTCCTCCTTATTCTGCCTCCGAAGAATATCCGAAGGACTTCATCAGATAGTTGTTGTTTCTCCAATCGCTCTTTACTCGCACCCAAAGCTCAAGATACACCTTTTTATCGAGCATCTTCTCAATGTCCGGTCTTGCAAGAGAACCGACTTTTTTAAGCATCTCGCCGTTTTTACCGATTACAATACCCTTATGTGATGCCTTTTCACAGTATATTACCGCATTAATGGAAGTAATATTTTTCTTTTCCTGCATCTTTTCTATCTCAATAGCAATCCCGTGAGGAACCTCCTTATCGAGAAGCCAGAGCATTTTTTCCCGGATAATCTCTGCAACAATCTGCTTTTCGGGCTGATCCGTTATCATATCATCATAATAAAACTGAGGACCGACCTCTAAATAGCTCTTAATGTCATTGAGCAGAATATCCACGCCGTCGCTTTCTTTTGCGCTTATCGGAACTATGTCGTCAAAATCGCATATACTGCTGTAATCGGCAATAAGAGGAAGCAAATCCTCCTTTTTCACCAGGTCAATCTTATTTATTACTAAAACACACGGAACGCCGCACTTCGCCGCCTCTGTGGCAATCGCTCTTTCCATCTCCTGAATATGACGGGTTGCATCAACAACAAATATTACAACATCCGTCTCCCTCATGCTCTCATTCGCCGCATTTACCATGTATTGTCCGAGCTTGTTATGTGGTTTATGAATACCCGGTGTATCGGTAAATACTATCTGTTCATCCTCCGTTGTATAAATAGCAAGTATTTTATTTCTTGTAGTCTGCGGCTTGTCCGAAATAATTGCTATTTTTTGCCCCGCTATCGCATTAAGCAAGGTTGACTTTCCAACGTTCGGCATGCCGACTATCGCCGCAAAGCCCGATTTAAAATTTTTCTTTTTCTTCATATATATTACTGTTTAATCCTTTCTGTTGTCAATTTAACTGATACGAAAATCAATTATTTTCTCTGTTTTTAAAGTGTTTTTTCATAAACAAAGGATAAAATACTATAAAAATATCCGCTGTAAAAATTACTGCAAATAAACTAAGCCAACGAATATCCGTAAATATCGCAATAAGTGTAGCTGCAATTTTTGCCGTCTCTGTGAAAAGGCAAACTCCGCAAAGAACCGCACCCACAGCACACACGAGCGTCGCCGCAGCTGCAAAGTCCTTTGAATGCTTTGCATCAGCCCTGTATTCTTTTGTTGCAGTATCAACAGCCTTTTCAACAGCACTGTTAAAAAGCTCTGCACTTATAACAACCATTATTGCAATAACGAGCACAGCAAAGCCGTTTCTGTCAAGACCGTAAACTACAGCAAACGGTATTATCAGATCCGCCACCGCAATGTGTATTCTTAAATTCCGCTCACGCTTAAATGCATCAACAAATCCTCGTACAGCATGGGAAAAGCTGGTTATCAAACTTGTATTTTTCATCTTTATAGCTCCCTTTTAAACCCTAAGCTGTTTAAGATCTCATTTTGCTTATGTATCATTATCCGTTCGCCTTCTTCATCATCCACATGGTCATAGCCTAACAGATGAAGCATGGAATGAGCAGTCAGAAACGCCACTTCTCTTAAGAAGCTGTGACCGTATTCTTCTGCCTGCTTCGCCGCCCGTTCCATGTTTATCACAATATCACCAAGAACTATTCTTTCGCCGTCATATTCGCATTCATCTTCAGAAATATTCCCATCCGCGTCAAACTCAAGCATCGGAAAGGATAACACATCTGTCGGTGCATCTATGCCCCGGTGTTCTTTGTTAATCATACGTATGTCTTCATTATCGGTAAAAGTAACGCTTATCTGTGCGTCAAAATTACACTCCTCATACCCAAGAGTAAACTCACATACTTTTTTTACGGCGTCAAGTATTTCGTTTGTCAGCTCGTGTACGCTTTGCACGTTCTCTGTCAGAAGCTCCATTTTTCTTTTTCTCCTCTTCAAACTTCGCATATGCCGTGATTATCTTCTGTACAAGCGGATGTCTCACAACGTCTTTTTCAGTAAGATAGCAAAATGCTATATCATCATCGACATTTCTTAAAACCCGCTCCGCTTCTTTAAGTCCCGACTTTTTACCGTCAGGCAAATCCACCTGAGTTATGTCCCCCGTAACAATCGCTCTTGAACCAAAGCCTATTCGTGTAAGGAACATTTTCATCTGTTCAGGTGTTGTGTTCTGTGCCTCGTCAAGTATTATAAATGCATTATCAAGAGTTCTGCCTCTCATGTATGCAAGCGGTGCAACTTCTATCATTCCGCGCTCCTGACACCTTGCAAAGCCTTCACCGCCGAGCATCTCATACATTGCATCATAAAGCGGTCGTAAATACGGGTCAACCTTGTTCTGCAGGTCTCCCGGCAAAAAACCGAGCTTCTCACCGGCTTCCACAGCAGGACGTGTAAGAATTATCCGGCTAACCTCTTTCGCACGCATAGCCGTCACAGCCTTTGCAACAGCAAGATATGTTTTACCTGTTCCGGCAGGACCAATACCAAAAACTATCGTTGAATTATCAATAGCCTGTATATACTTTTTCTGTCCTAAAGTCTTTGTCTTTATAGGCGCACCCTTAGCACTAACCGCAACACAATCATTACCTAAAAGCTTCACATCAAACCCGCCGTTTTCACGCACCATCGTTATTGCATAAAGAATTTTCTGGTCGTCAAGTACCTCTTTATCCTCAATAACCTTAAAAAGAATATCAAAAACCTTTGCCGTATCCTCGGCATTTTCCTCATTCTCTCCAACTATTTTCAAAACTCCGTCCCGTAGCGAAACAGAAACGTTCATAGACTTTTCGATAAGCTTTACATTTGCGTCAAAGCTTCCGAAAAGTGTAGGTGCATCCACATAATCGGGCAATACAATTTCTTTTGTCATATTTTTCAGTATTTTCTCCCTTCGTCTATTCAAACAATCTTTGTGCGCCGATTTTTTCTGTAAAATTCATAGTAAGCCGAACAAAAATCTTATCATCGTTTACAGGTGTAACCTGAATACGGCTGTCATTTAGAACCGAGCCCGGAAGTATTAATTCCGATATTTCTTCTTCAAGAACGTACCGTGCCGCCTCAACCGCCGTATCATACGGAACAGGCTCACGCTTCAAAACCGTTTCTTTAAAAACCTCACGTTTCAAACCGAAACCAAGATAAAATTTTTCACCAAGTGCCGCTTCCCATTCGCCGACACTGCACGTATAGTTTTCAAAAGGCGGATTTTCATCACGAAACAACGGAATATTCCATAAGAATAATTTTAATGTATATCGGTTTTTCATCTGTCCGGTTGGTATGTCGTAATCCTTATATAAAGGGAACTCATCAGACGCAGTATGAGATGTGTCTGCATATACCGCCCCCTCTGCATGTACCGTATGAAATCCGCCGTTTTTATTTTCTACGGTACCGGCAATAAGTATATCTCCCTCGCTTACAGCACTTCCCGGCTCCACTAAGGCTCTGCCTCTTTTAACCGTTACACCGGATATTATTCCGCTCCTTGCCGACACAACATCACACGGAGCGCTTATATCATCAACCCGAGGTACAGGCGTGCCTTTTCTGACCTCCACGCGCACACGAGTCCCCTCAGAATAAACCCAGGCCCAGCTTATGTCATCAAATTCGTCCATAAGCTTTATTTTTATATCCGATGCGGCAGGCAGACGACTCACCGGCACTCCGGGCCGTACGCCCCATTCGTCCAACCGATTCTGAATCTCCGGCACATCCGCGTAGCTTACACCGTTTATATGAACATTCCATACAAACTGCGACATAAAAAGCACAAACGCCGGGAACAGTGCCAGCCCTATAAAAAAACCGATATGTTTTCTCACCTTATCAAAAATCATATGCGGTCCGTATTTTTTTACAATGCGAACCCTTGACTTTGTTTTGTAAACAACAGGTATCATCCGTTTAAAATCATCGTTTGAAACTATACATAAAAATCCGTTTTCGTTCCGCTTATCTATTTCAAGCAGTTTTATACTGCGACGGATACATATGCTGATAAACCGTTCAACACAAAGACTCTCTACCCTTATTATAACATATCCTTTCAAAAAATAAAAGAACTTAATAAAAAACATTTTCAAAAATCTCCGTTTTTTTTAATTTTCGTACGAAATGCACAAAAAGCACCCCTTTATTTCGATAAAGTTTTTATCAATTGCTTCTATTTTCAGCCCATTTCCTACTATTTTTAGTACCCCGTCAGAGGTTTTAACCATTATTTCGTCATCAGTATACACCAAAAGCCTGCCATAGTTCTCCATATGAATACTATTTTTCCCGATTACAGTAATCTTAACAACATCCAAAACCGTCTCCTCCGGCAAGCCGATAAGATTATTCAACTTCTTAAACATAGCATCACTTCCTGATTAATTTATAAATTATAGTTTATCTGTGTGTTTCAGTCTGCGTTCGGTACGCTTTGCAAGCCTCCCTTGCCTAAAGCAATACTGTCAACTTAACGTTTACAGTATTGCAGTGAAATCTTTTGCCTAACAGCAAAAGGTGAAATCTGTCCTTTCGGACAGGTGAAATCCACATAAATGTGGGTGAAATTTGTAGCTTACG
>JAZTZP010000170.1:0-3323 GCA_045637525.1 Clostridia bacterium
GAAACCTGTCGCATAGCGACAGATTTCACCCATGCTTTGCATGGATTTCACTCACACGAAGTGTGAATTTCACATTTTGCTGAAAGCAAAATATTTCACTATTATAGTTTAGAGGCGAACAGCCTATAAACTATAATTTACTGTGCAATTGCGTCTTTGTGTGAAAGACTGATTTTTCCTGTTTTCGGATCTATTTCCATAACCTTAACCAAAAGCTGGTCGCCTTCGGATACTACGTCTTCTACTTTTTCAACACGCTTTGAGTCGAGTTTTGAAATGTGGCAGAGGCCGTCTTTTCCCGGAAGAATTTCAACGAATGCTCCGAATGTGGTTATTGTTTTTACTATACCGTTATATATTTCGCCTACTTCAGGGTCTTTAACTATCATCTCGATAGCGAATTTTGCGTCTTCGCCTGATTGCTGTGTTGTTGCGAAGATGTGGATTGTTCCGTCGTCTTCTATATCAATCTTTGCGCCTGTATCTGCAACAATCTTTTGTATAACCTTTCCGCCCTGACCGATAACTTCACGAATCTTATCAGGATCAATAGACATTGTAAATACCTTTGGTGCGTATGGTGAAAGCTCAGTTCTCGGCTCAGCTATTGCTTTTGTTATAACGTTGTCAAGAATATGAATTCTTCCGTCTCTTGTTTTTCTGAATGCTTCAGCGATTACGTCGTATGTGAGACCGTCGTTTTTGATATCAACCTGGATTGATGTGATACCTTTCTTTGTTCCGGCTACCTTAAAGTCCATTTCGCCGTAGAAGTCTTCAAGGCCCTGTATATCAACCATTGTTGTGAAGCCTGTTTCCGTTGTTATAAGTCCGCAGGAGATACCGGCAACCGGTGCTTTAATCGGCACGCCTGCTGCCATAAGAGCAAGTGTTGAACCGCAGACACTTCCCTGTGAGGTTGAACCGTTTGAGCTTAAAACCTCTGAAACTGTTCTTATTGCATATGGGAATTCTTCCTCTGACGGTAATACAGGAACGAGTGAACGCTCTGCTAATGCTCCGTGACCTATTTCTCGTCTTCCCGGACCTCTTGACGGCTTTGTTTCACCTACTGAGTATGACGGGAAGTTGTAGTGATGCATATATCTCTTTGTTACTTCCTCGTCTATTCCGTCGAGCTTTTGTATTTCTGAAAGCGGTGCGAGTGTAGCAACTGTGAGAACCTGAGTTTGTCCTCTTGTGAAAAGACCTGAACCGTGTGTTCTCGGTAGTATGTCTACTTCTGATGCAAGCGGACGGATTTCGTCAAGACCTCTGCCGTCTACACGTCTGCCCTCTAAAAGCCATGCACGTACGATTTCTTTTTGCATTTTATAAAGAATTTCGCCTAAGTCCGTTGTTATGTTCGGATATTCTTCTTCGAGTTCGGGGATTATTCTGTCTGTTATAACGCCTATTCTTTCGTCACGCACGTTTTTGTCGTCTGTATCAAGGGCGTGCTGAAGGTCGGTAAATGCCATTTCCTTGATTTTATCGTATAAGTCGTGGTCTATATCATGATGCTCGTAGTCAAACTTTTCTTTTCCGATTTCTGCTTTTATACTGTTGATAAAATCGCAGAGCTCGATTATTGTCTTATGAGCAAACTTAATACCGTCAAGCATTACATCCTCAGGAACTTCATTTGCACCGGCTTCGATCATAACGATCTTTTCCTTTGTTCCGGCAACGGTTACGTGCATTTCACTCTTTTCACGCTGTTCTACTGTCGGGTTTATGATGTATTCTCCGTCTATAAGACCGAGCCATACGCCTGCCATAGGTCCGTTCCACGGAATATCTGAGATTGAAAGCGCAATTGAAGTACCGATCATTGCCGCAACTTCCGGCGGATTGTCGAACTCAACAGACAAAACTGTTGCAACAACGCTTACGTCGTTTCTTAAGTCTGCCGGGAAAAGCGGACGGATAGGACGGTCGATAACACGGCTTGTGAGGATAGCCTTTTCACTTGGCTTGCCTTCACGCTTGATGTAGCCGCCCGGTATCTTACCTACCGAGTAGAGCTTTTCTTCATAGTCAACGCTTAAGGGGAAGAAGTCTACCCCGTCTCTTGGTGTGCGCGATGCTGTAACGTTTACCATTACAACAGTATCGCCGTAACGTACAAGACAATGTCCGTTTGTGAGCATTGCCATTTTTCCTGTTTCGATAACAAGCGGTCTGCCTGCTAATGTGGTTTCAAATTTTTTAAACATAATGTTCTCCCTTTCTTTTTTTATATTTTTTTCGGAGATTATTCTTAGCACATAAACAGAATATACAAGCATTTAGCTTGTCCGGACTGTTTATTTGCTAAAAAATATCTCCGTAATTTACCTGTTAATTAAAGTATTATAGGCAAGCAAAACAAAGAATATTCACCCGGTTTTGCCTGCCTATGGATTATTACTTTCTGAGTCCGAGCTTTGAAACTAAGCTACGGTATCTTTCGATATCCTGCTCCTTAAGATAGTTAAGAAGTCCGCGTCTTTTACCAACCATCATAAGAAGACCTCTTCTTGAGTGATGGTCCTTTTTGTGGAAGTTAAGATGCTCGTTGTTAAGATGATTGATTTTCTCAGTGAGAAGAGCGATCTGAACCTCCGGAGAACCTGTGTCTCCTTCATGAGTAGCGTATTCCGCAATTATTTGCTGTTTGCGTTCTGCAGTCATGATGTCACCTCCTATAATATAAATATCCCCATGCGCCGAGAAATCGTTGGTGATTCGATTATCCAAGTCGCCGGTTTAACCTTTAAAATACTGAATTTTTTAACAGAATTAACCTCTGTTGAAACGTCTGTTGAATTTCTCAACACGTCCGCCCGTATCTACAAGCTTTTGCTTACCTGTAAAGAATGGGTGGCACTTTGAGCAGATTTCTACGTAAATATCTTCCTTTGTTGAGCCGGTTTCAATAACCTCACCGCAGGCGCAACGGATTGTAGTCTGCTTATATTCCGGATGAATGCCTTCCTTCATGGTCATACCTCCTTAATAGATTTGTGTTTACACACATATACTATTATAACACATTTATTTTTGTTTTGCAATAGTTATTTTGAATATTTTACAAGAAAAATATACTTTTTTTATATACAAGATGTAATAAATTATAGTTTATCGGGGAAATTTCATTTTCCTGTTAAACTATAATTTATAGTGAAATTTTTTGCCAGAGGCAAAAAGTGAAATCCAAGCATATGGTTGGGTGAAATTCGCATAAATGCGAGTGAAATTTACGGCGAATTCGCCGCAAGTTATGAAAAGAAAATTGACAAACGATTTTGTGAAATTTCCCCTGTTGCCTTAGCCAGATT
>JAZTZP010000171.1:0-13831 GCA_045637525.1 Clostridia bacterium
AAGGGAGGGGGACCGCTTGCGGTGGAGGGATTGTTCCTTAAATATGTTAATTTTCTTAGAAAACAATCCCTCAGTCGCTTTCAGCGACAGCTCCCTGAAGGTGAATTGACTTTCGTCAAGAGAAGCCACCCTGGGGTGTTACACAAGGGAGCCTATTTGCAAAGCGTACCGAACGCAGACTGAAACACGCAGATAAACTATAATTTTTCCTCGTTTCTCATTTGCCTGTTCATAAAATTAAAGTAAAAATAAACCCCACACATAACTATCTGCACTACCGTTGATGCCGGAGTTGCGAGACCTATGTAAAACAGCGATATTCCCGTTATTCTGCTTACAAAATATGATACCGGTATTCTAACGGCAAACGCACCTATAATTCCCTGCATCATAACAAAAACCGTTTTCCCGGCGCCGCTGAAATACCCACTCATACAAAACAGAAACGATGTAAAAATACAGTCTATTGCATAAGCCTTAAGATAATCTGCCGAGGCCGAAATAACCTCCTTATCTTTTGCAAAAATTCCGGATAAAATATCTCCGTGAAAAAATGATGCATATCCCATTATAACACCGGCTATTAAAGAAGTAAGTATTCCGTAAAGCAGAGCTTTGTTTGCACGCTCCGTCTTTCCTGCACCGATGTTCTGCGCTACAAATGCCGACATTGCCTGCATATATGCGGACGGTACAAGCATAATGAATGCACACAGCTTTTCCGCAACACCCACTCCGGCAGACTTAACAAGCCCCAGTGAGTTTACAATAGCAAGTATCACAAGAAATGATATACTTACAAGCAAATCCTGCAAAGCAATAGGCGTACCAAGCGAAAGAATACCCTTTATTATTGTCTTATCAAACCGGATATCACGCACCCCAAACTTAAACGGCAGCATACCTCTTGAAATTATGAAAAGAGAAATAACAACGCTCACAGCCTGAGCAAACACCGTTGCAAGTGCCGCTCCTGCCGCACCCATTCCAAATACTGCTACTAAAACCAAATCACCCACAATATTTGTGACACAGGCAATCGCTACCGTAATCAACGGCATCTTCGAATTTCCGATACCTCTGAAAATACTGCCGAGCACATTAAATGCGGTTATAAAAACAGTACCTGCCGAACAAATTCTTATATAATCCACAGTCTCAGAAAATGCCTCATCAGGAGCATGCATAATTTTGGCCATAAAGCCTGCAAAACCTACCATTAAAACAGTAACCACAACCGCCAGCACCGCAAACAAACATATTCCGCTGCCTATTACCCTGCCGGCTTCATCCGTCTTCTTCTCGCCAATCTTCTGCCCAAGCAAAATCGTTATTCCCATAGAAATCCCGACAAGGACAAAAGTTACAGTATGCATAATCTGACTCCCCGTAGCAACAGCCGAAACATCAGCAGTTTCAGCATATCTTCCCACCACAAGCAAATCCACCGCTCCGTACAGCGCCTGCAAAAACAAAGCAAGAAGCACCGGAAAAGCAAAAGAAATCAAAGGCGAAAGTATCTTCCCCTCTGTAAAATCACGCATTTTTTCCATATAAAATCCTCCGTTATATTTCAACATTTTCCGACTCACATATCGGTTTTAAACTGTCAAACGATTCCCATACCATTACCTTTGCCGAATTAAATCCGATATTTGCTATAAAATATATCGTCTCATTTTTATTTGGAGCAGACTCTATTTCAACAAGTCTTCCGTCCTGATAGCAAGCAAGAATTATCCTTGCATTTTCCGGAAGATAATTCGGAATTGTTATAAAAATCTTTTCTCCGGAATTTGATGTAACGCAAACGGTCTTTGTTCCCTCTACACAGTCCGTTTCTGTAACAAGAGTGAACGTACCGCTTCCGCTGGAACATTTTGCGGCAATGTAATACTTTTGCCCGGCAGTTAAGTTATATGCAATATAAAAGTTATTTCCGTCTCCGTCATCATCATCCGATATAAGCTGCGTTTTTGAAGAGTTATATAAATATCCGAAAGTATCAATGCTTCCCTTAGAATAAAAACGATATTCACCCGTTATTTTTGGTATAAATTCATAATATATAAGCTGACCGGACTGCGTTGTTGTAACGCTGTATTCCCTGTTTGCCACTGCAATAAATGCATCATCAAAGCTAAGTCCCGTCCTGTCTGTCCATCCGGCATAAAGAGTTGTGGCGTTTCCGTAATAAGGGAACGAAACCGACTCACCGCTTAAAGCTTCATTATCATACCAGCCGCAAAAAGTCTTGTCGCCGTTTTCAACAACCGGCATATCAAAAACAGCGCACGCTGTTATATCAGAAAGCGTTTTTCCGCAGTTTGTTTCAAATTTATAAGTCTTTTCAGATGCGTTGTAAATAATTTTTGCATTTGTTAAATTTTCATTTCCGATATAGTCTAAAACACTATCCCATTCCTCTTTGCTTCCTTTAAAGAATACATTTTCAATACCTGTACATCCCTTAAATGCGTTATTTCTTATGTACAACAATTCTCTCGGTAAAACTACATTTTTCAAATTCCAACAATTATAAAATGCTTCTCTCGAAATCATTGTCATACTATCAGGAATCGATATACTTGTAATACCTCCAAAAAAACAAAATGCATACTCATCTATCATTGTTGCTCCGTACGGAATTTCAAAATTTGTTACAAGTCTATCATTCAAATACAAATTTTCTGCATCGTATAACGGATTAGATTTATAATTTTCAAACTGAATTTTGCACCAAGCTGTAATGTCTGTTATATTTACTCTACTTAATTTGTTACAAAGTGAAAACGCATTATCTTTGATTGTTGTTATACTATCCGGAATACTTATGCTCATCATACTGACACAACCGTAAAATGCACCGTTCCCTATTGTTGTTACACCATCCGAAATACTTACATCTATCAGACTTCTACAATTTCTAAACGCATGATCCTTAATTGTTGTTACTTCATCTGTGATTTCAATATTTGTCGCAGGGCTATCATTCAAATACAATTCTCTTGCATAGTATAATGGATTAGAATAGTAATCTATAAACTCAATATTACACCAAGCCGCTACATCTGTTATATCTACTCTTTCCAAATTGCTGCAATTATAAAACGCTGAACCTCCGATTGTTGTTATGCTCTCCGGAATACTCACACTTACTAAACTACTACAATTATAAAACGCTGAATCTCCAATTATCGTTACTCCTTCCGGAATTTCAAGATTTGTCACAAGTCTATCGTTCAGATACAAATCTTTTGCATAGTACAACGGATTAGAATCATAATCTTTGAAATTAATGCTACACCATGTAGCTATATCCGTTATATATACTCTTTTCAAACTACTACATTTATAAAATGCACCAATATCTATTACCGTTACACTCTCCGGTATGCTTACGCTTACCAAACTGCTGCAGTCCCTAAACGCATAAGACCCTATCTCCGTTACAGGACAATCCTCAATAAATTCCGGAATAACTACCTCTGTTACTGATGTATCACAATCGGTTATTGTAACCTTACCTCCCGATACAGAATAAGTCAAATCGCCATACGTTGCCGCCGAGACGGATATCATACAAAATCCCGATATAATTATAATTACCGCTGTAAACAATAATAAAAATTTCTTTTTCATTTTATCTCATCCCTTTCAATTGGGCTAATTTTCACTCTCATCAATAACTCCCTCGATTAAATCTGTAACCAACTGATTTAATTGAGGCGCATTCTCAGATGTAATAATACTCTTCCCGGTATCAGCTTCAATTTCCTTTCTCGCATTACCGGCATATTTTCCGCCACGCTTTGCAATCTTGCGGTTTTCTTCAAAAGTTTGCGGATTATGTACTTTTGACAGTTCCGTTGTTGTTGCTTCAGCAAGCATATTCAGCACAAGTTCCAAATCACTCATATTATCTCTTAAATTTTCTTTTTTAAGACCTTTGAGATTTTTATACTTTCTTGTTGTCATTCCCGACCATGCTTTTGTTATGTCATCTGTAAGTATAGCATATTCAACACCTTTTTGAACCCCATGTCTATCCCATTCCTCAGTAAGATTATTCCGAACACGAATTGATAAAAGACGCTGTTGAATCCATTCTGTACTATAACCCTTTTTATGATATGTTTCAAACACTCTGTCTATTGCAAGTTCAGGATTTATAGTCTCATCAATGCGTTCTTTTCCCACTTCTGCAAGCCACATTTTAAACGGCTCTGCTTTTGGCGAGGGAATAGATTGAATAATACGGAGTATACCTGCAATATCGGCAACTGTGGTTTTATATCTTTTTCCGTCTGCCGCCGTTAACTCAGTTAGGGTACAAATTGTACCCCACCTTGAATTGAGTTCTTCATCACGGCTTCGCATTTTCTTTATGTACTGCTTTACGTCCTTGCTGTCAGTCAAAACCTCGACAACATCGCTAACCGAAAAATACCATTCTTCGTTTTCTTCATTCCAAGCGGTTCTTATTTTCTTATCTTCAAATACTTGTATTTTATTATCCATATATTTATCCTCCATAACCCTCCGGCATTTGTCAATATATTTGTAATGTCTTTCCCAAAAACCATTTCGAAAGGCTTAAACTCCTGCAAGCTCAAGCTTTTGCTCTCTTGTCAGTTTTTTTATTGCAATTTCCCGCTTCAGTGCATCGGATTTTGTACCGCATTCTTCGGTATATATCATTTCAACCGGCCGTCTTACTCTTGTGTATTTTGAAGCCGTCCCGGCATTATGTGCCTTTAAGCGCTTGTCTAAATCGTTTGTAATTCCGCAGTAGAGCGAATTATCACTGCATTTTAATAAATATGCATAATACAAAATCCATCACTCCTTATAAGGGATAGTCGGTTTGAATGCCACATCGGCTCCCTTGTGTAACACCCCAGGGTGGCTTCTCTTGACGAAGTCAATTCACCTTCAGGGAGCTGTCAACGAAGTTGACTGAGGGATTGTTTCACCTCATTATCAATATGCATACAAACGCCTTCAAAATTTTTAAAAACATCCGGATTGGATATTCTGATAACCTTTATCCCATATTGCCCTAAATATGCTGTTCGCTTTTCATCATTTATAAGTCCTTCATCCTCATAATGTTGCGAACCGTCCAACTCAATAACAAGATTTGCCTTTGCGCAATAAAAGTCTGCAATATATTTACCTAAGACTTTTTGTCTTGTAAACTTTATAGGATATTCTCTTAAATAGTCATACTAAAGATGTCGTTCTTCTTTTGTCATATTCTTTCTGAGCTCCTTCGCAAAGGGCACTATTTTACTATTGTATTTTCTTTCCATTTACAACCCCTCCGAGTTGCTACGCAACCCACCTCCCCTTACACAGTGGAGGCTTTATTTCGACATCCTTGCTAATCCTCTAAAAGGCTGTGAAAAAAATTCCACAGCCTTTTAAGATTTGAACTATTTTACAACAATATTCACAAGCTTGCCCGGAATAGGAATAACCTTTACAACAGTCTTTCCTTCAACAAGCGCCTTTATCTTTTCAGACTCCATTGCCGCCTTCTCGGTTGCGTCTTTATCAAGACCTGCCGGAATCATCATCTTGTCCTTGATTTTTCCGTTTATCTGAACAACGATTTCAATTTCGTCATCAACAGTCTTTGCCTCGTCGTACTGAGGCCACTTTGCAAGTGATAAAAGCCCTTCATTTCCAAGCTTACTCCAGAGCTCTTCTGTCATATGCGGTGCAACAGGGTTCAAAAGCGTAATAAGCATTTCATACTCAGCCTTTGTAACGTCGCCCTTTCTGTAAAAGTCGTTTACAAGGCTCATCATAGCCGCAATGGCAGTATTGAACTTCATTCTTTCAATATCTTCCGTTACCTTCTTTATTGTCTTATGAATAGCCTTTTCAAGGTCAGGTCTTATACCTGTCTCCTCAGACATATAATCCTGAAGATTCCATACACGCTCTAAGAACTTATAACAGCCCTTAACGCCCTTTTGCGACCACGGAATAGCCTGATCGAAAGCACCCATAAACATTTCAAAAGTCCTTAGCGTATCTGCACCAAACTCATTTATAACATCATCCGGATTAACAACATTTCCTCTTGACTTAGACATCTTTTCATTGTTCTCACCGAGTATCATACCGTGTGATGTTCTTACTTTATACGGTTCTTTAGTCGGAACTACGCCTATATCATAAAGGAACTTATGCCAGAAGCGCGAGTAAAGAAGATGCAGCGTAGTATGCTCCATACCGCCGTTATACCAGTCAACAGGCGACCAGTAATCCAGCGCTTCTTTTGATGCTAACGCCTCATTATTATGCGGATCCATGTATCTTAAGAAATACCAGCTCGATCCTGCCCACTGCGGCATTGTATCCGTCTCACGCTTAGCCGGTCCGTGACAATGCGGACACGTCGTTTCTATCCAGTCATATGCCTTAGCAAGCGGTGATTCACCGTTTTCACCGGGCTCAAACTTATCAAGCTCCGGCAATACAAGCGGAAGCTCACTTTCCGGAATAGGTACCCATCCGCACTTTTCACAGTAAACCAGCGGAATAGGCTCTCCCCAGTATCTCTGTCTTGAGAACACCCAGTCACGAAGCTTGTAATTAACCTTTCTCTTTCCGAGACCTTTCTCCTCAAGATAATCTATCATTGCAGGTATAGCTTCTTTCACGCTCATTCCGTCTAAGAAACCTGAATTTACCATAGTACCTGTGTAAACATCTGTATGCGCCTTTTCCTGAACGTTTTCGCCGCCGGCAACAACCTCAACAATCGGCATACCGAACTTCTTTGCAAATTCCCAGTCACGGTCGTCATGAGCCGGAACAGCCATTATCGCACCGGTGCCATAAGTCACAAGCACATAGTCCGAAATCCATACCGGAACCTTATTCCCTGTTACAGGATTTATCGCCATAACACCGTCTAAGCATACGCCTGTCTTATCCTTTGCCAGCTCTGTTCTCTCAAACTCAGACTTCTTTGCCGCCGCCGAAATATATGCATCAACCTCACCGGCATTTTTTATATCGCTCTTTAGCTTATTAACCAACGGATGCTCCGGCGACATTACAACATATGTTGCACCGAAAAGAGTATCGGCACGGGTAGTATATACAACAAGCTCATCGCCCGTAGTAAGCCCGAATTTAACCTCCGCACCCTCGCTTCTGCCAATCCAGTTCTTCTGCTGAGTTTTTACCTTTTCAACATAATCAACATCGTCAAGATCATCGATAAGTCTTTGTGCATACTCTGTGATTTTGAGCATCCACTGACTCTTACGCTTCTGAACAACTTCGCTTCCGCAGCGTTCACAAACTCCGTTTACAACCTCTTCATTAGATAATCCAACCTTACAGCCTGTACACCAGTTTATAGGCATCTCACTCTTATATGCAAGACCTTTTTCAAAAAGCTTTAAGAAAATCCACTGAGTCCATTTATAATACTCCGGATCGGTTGTATTAATTTCTCTTGACCAGTCAAAAGAAAAACCTATCATCTTAAGCTGTCTTTTAAAGTTTGCAATATTATTCTCTGTTACAATTTTAGGATGAATATTATTCTTTATCGCATAGTTTTCTGTCGGAAGTCCGAATGCGTCCCAGCCTATCGGATAAAGAACATTATACCCTTCCATACGTCTTTTTCTTGAAACTATGTCAAGCGCAGTATAGCTTCTCGGATGACCTACATGAAGTCCCGCACCCGACGGATACGGAAACTCAATCATTGCAAAAAACTTAGGCTTTTCGCTGTTTGTCTTAGCAAAGAATGCGCCTTCCTCCTCCCATTTATCCTGCCACTTTTTCTCAAAATCTTTAAAATTGTAAGTTGCCATTTTCTAAAAACTTCCTTCCGTTTATTTTAATATAATTAATCCTCTGTTGCTTCCGACGGAATTTCCTCCGCCTCATCCCAAAGTCTTTCTATATCATAAAACTCTCTCGTCTGAGCTGTCATAACATGAGCTACTATATCGCCAAAGTCAAGCAATACCCAGTCGCCACCGGCATATCCCTCTTTATGGTGTGGGGGAAATCCCGCTTCCTCTGCCGCCTCCTGAGCCGCATCAGCACAAGCTCTGACCTGCACACCCGATGTGCATGAGCATATAATAAAAATCTCCGTAAGCGATGTAAGCTCTGCAATATCCAGAAGCTTAATTTCATGTGCCTTCTTTGAATCAAGCGCCTTTTCAATAATCCTCGCTTTTTCTAAAACCTCCATCTGCATTCTCCTTCTTTTATTATTCAGGGCGAAAACCCATTATTATTTCATTTCTTGCATATAACGTATTTGGATGGATCAAAACACCCTTTGATATATTAAATATTAAGCTGTAATCAAGAGCTTTCAAAAACGCCTTGTCAAGATTTTCCCGTGACAGTGCTCGCAGTTCACAAACCTCTCTGTAATTTCTTGACGGCTCTGTCATATCTGCAAGATATATTATCTTATCAAGCTTAGTCATTCCCTTATCCGCAACCGTATGCCGTTTCACAGCCCGGCAGATTTCCTCATCATCTATGCCAAACAGTGCCTTAATCATAACAGCACCGAGCGGTGCATGGATAAGACCGGGATTTTTTAATTCTGTTTCGTCCGGCTCATATCCGAATCTCTCACACACCTTAAAAACCTCATCATACGGTATATCCTTTGCACAATCATGAATAAGCCCGGCAAGCTCTGCCCGATAGAGGTCGCCCCCATGAAGTGCCGCAAGCTCTTTTGCCTCAATACTCACGCCTAAGCTGTGATTATACCGCTTTTCGCCAAGCATCCGCTTTAAAACTTCTTTGTATTTACTAAACATAAAGCTTATCCTCTTTTATAATATAACTAACCTCACACGGTACAAAAAAATCAATATCCTGTCCGTTTTTTATGCGACTTCTGATTTCGGTAGAAGAAATCTCAAGTATAGGTGCATTTATTATCTTAACTTCTCCGCCGTATTCAGACCTCACACGATCCGCCGAAAACTCCGTATCAACTCCCGTTCTCGGATATACCGCTAAAGTACAGTATTTTACTATTTCCTCCGGCTTGTACCATTTCCCGAAATCATTTAACGAATCTGCACCCATGATAAAATACAGACCGTCATCGGGATACTCTTTTTTTAAATACCGAAGAGTCTCTACTGTATATGATACACCGCCTTTTTCAATTTCATAAGCACACGGATAAAATTTCTTGTATTTTTCAATCGCACGGCATACCATTTCATGACGAACGCTCACATCTGCTATTTCGTTATTCTTATGCGGCGGTACCGCTCCTGTCATAAACAAAACCTTATCCAGTCCCAACTCTTCTGCCGCATAGCTTGCTATGGCTAAATGTCCGTTATGAATGGGGTTAAAAGTGCCACCCATGATACCGATTTTCATTAAAAGCCTCCAAAAAACATTATTTCACGATTATTTTTCTGTTCTTTTCCTTTTCGGCCTGTCTATATAAAACAAACTTCGAGCCTATCGCCTGAACAGG
Source organism: Clostridia bacterium (assembly GCA_045637525.1). Classification (GTDB taxonomy): domain Bacteria; phylum Bacillota; class Clostridia; order UBA1381; family UBA1381; genus JAZTZP01. The sequence goes on from JAZTZP010000171.1 coordinate 9,509, forward strand.
CTCTGCACCAAGTCTTGCCGCCATTTCATTGCATGTAGCCTTCGTATCTAAAAACGCACTTTCCAAAATCTTTATCTTTATAAGCTCACGTGCCTCTAAAACATCCGCAATCTGACGAACCGTAACATCGCTTATTCCCTCTTTTCCTATTATAAAAACCGGATCAAGAGAATTTGCCATTTTTCTTAAAAACGCTCTTTGCTTTCCCGTAATCATTAATTGTACCTCATTTTGTATTTTCCTTAATTATACCACTTTATACCGGAAATGTCAACAAAATTTGCGGTATTTATATAACTTTTCATAAATTATTTTAAAAAAAGTGATACAAATATGATTTTTCTTTTGTATTATATAACAGAAGATGAGCTTGTATGTCTTATTATTTCAAAAAACCAACCGTCATTTGCAAGTACCGCATGCATTAAGGATGCAGAACCTGTTCAGAAAAATTAAATATTCTGTAATTACTATAAAGGTAAAAATAATAAAATTTTATATTTTATCTTCTTTTTAATGACCGGAAAGAGACCATAATACAAATGAAACCGGTAATTATCATATCAGGCAACGTATTTCCTATGATTATATCTGTTTTCATAAGTAATCTGTAAATTATAAATCCAATAAGCCATATTAACAGATTTTTTATATTAAATCGCTTACTGCTGTAATCCTTTTTCAGTATAAAGAAATCTGCAATCTGAATTGCAATCATCGGCGCAAATACCGAGCCTATGAGATATAAGAAATCTGTAATGTTCTCCATCGGGAAAAGAATTGCACCCAAAGTTCCGGTTAAGGTGACTGCCACTCCAATCCAACGTCCATTTATCTTGCCGGATAGGGCTTCACTTGATACACCTGCCGAATATGCGTCTAAAAAAGTTGTTGTAACTGTTGAAAATATAACTGTCAGAAGTCCGGCAACGCCAAGACCGGCCTTTAACATTATCTGTGCAATATTGTATTCTCCGGTAAAAATTGCCGCTCCCATGCCTATAATATACATCCAGCAACTCACAACACCATATGTAATTGCACTCACAGCAGTCGCCTTAACCGGCTTTTCAGCTTCTCTTGTATAGTCGCTTATAAGCGGAAGCCACGAAAGAGGCATCGCGACAGACAGCTCAACAGCCGCCCCAAATGATATACCCTCGCTAAGAATTGCAACCTCGCCCTCACGTCCGAATATCACAAAGCTAAGCACACAAGTCAGAGTAAAAAGACCGGCCATTGCAACCGTATTGATTTTTCCTAAGTTTTTAACACCGACTAAAATCCACAAAACAATAAGTCCGCCGATTACCAAAGCCCATACCCATCTGCCAGCCGCCCACACTCCGTCAGCCGCTATCGCTCCGTCGTAAATCATAATAGCAGTCCAGCCGACAAGCTGGAGTATATTAAGCACCGAAAACAGAATACTTCCGTTTCTGCCAAAGCTCATTTTAACAGTCTCCATAGAGCTTTTTTCTGTTTTACCTCCGATAAGTCCGGCTAAAAACAATAAAACACAGCCCACAATATGACCTGTAATTACGGCAAGAATACCTCTTCCAAAACCAAGCGGTGCAAAATATGTTCCGGTTATAATTTCCGCAATAGAAACTCCTGCACCAAACCATATAAGCCCATTTTCAAATACTGTTGTTTTTTTCATTTCATTCATCCTCCTTCGCATATTCACCTTTTAAATCAAATGCGTGATTTAAAGGGCCTGAACCTTTTCCTAAATCAAGCATTGCAGATAACGCTCCGGAAATATACTCCTTTGCATGTTTCACAGCATCCTCCAAAGAAAATCCTTTTGCAAGATTTGCCGCAACAGCAGATGAAAGCGTACAACCTGTTCCATGTGTATTGGAATTTTTTATTCGTCTGCCCCGAAACCATGTAAATACTCCGTTTGAATATAAAAGGTCGTTTGCATCACTTATACTATGCCCGCCTTTTAACAAAACAGCCGAGCCGACATCATCTCCAATCTTTTTTGCAACAAGGAGCATATCCTCTTCTGTTTTAACAGACATTCCCGACAAAACCTCCGCCTCCGGAATATTCGGTGTAACAAGCATAGCCAGCGGCAAAAGCTCTTTTTTAAGCGTATCAACCGCCTCTGTCTCAATCAGCTTCGAACCGCTTGTTGCAACCATAACCGGATCAACTACCACGTTCACCGCTCTGTAACGCCTTAATCTGTCAGCTATTACCTTTATAAGAGCAACCGACGATACCATTCCAATCTTAACGGCATCCGGATAAATATCCTCAAAAACCGCATCAATCTGCTCCCCCAAAAAATCCGGAACAACCTCCATAATACCCATAACACCGGTTGTATTCTGCGCCGTCAGCGCCGTTACCGCACTCATAGCATACACGCCATTCATAGTCATTGTTTTAATATCCGCCTGAATCCCCGCACCTCCGCAGGAATCCGAGCCGGCAATTGTTAATGTAGTTTTCATTTTTTCAAATCCTTTCGATGATAAATTATAGTTTATCTGCTGATAAACTATAATTTAGTGAAATATTTTGCTTTCAGCAAAATGTGAAATTCACACTTCGTGTGAGTGAAATCCACGCAAAGCATGGGTGAAATCTGTCGCTATGCGACAGGTTTCGGTAGAAATTGCAAGCAATTTCTGAATTTAAATTTCAGAAAATCGTTTGTCGATTTTCTTTCCATAACTTGGGGCGAATTCGCCGCAAATTTCACTCGCATTTATGCGAATTTCACCCAACCATATGGTTGGATTTCACTTTTTGCCTGTGGCAAAAAATTTCACTGTAAATTATGGTTTATCGTAAGATAAACTATAATTTACCTTACCATACTTTAATATCCGAACTTTCCTTCATATAGCTTTCTATTAAATAATAATCTCCGAACAAAGCATAGCAATGTACACCGTTCTGCTCTCTTAAAACTCCCATTACATTCTCGTCATAGTCTATATATTCCTCAAGTCCGTCACGAAGCTGCTTCTTATACTTTTGAAGGTGTTTGTTTGTCTTATGTTTTTCTATCTCTAAAATTCCGCAAAGAACAACTGCCGCCGCTGACGTGTCAATAGATTGTTCCTCATCTTCGGGAAGTCTGAAATCCCACACCGGCATCTTGCCCTTGCATTCTGCCATAAACTTATCCAAAAGCTTAAAAGCTGTGTCCATGTATGCCTCTTTACCTGTATAGTTATACGCAATTGCAAATCCGTATATAGCCCATGCTGTTCCTCTTGCCCAATGCGAACCGTTTGCATATCCGCAGTAATTCGCCTCGCCTATTGCCTCGCCGGTCTCTTCCGAAAATCTGTAAGCATGCATTATAGAATAATCATCACGCATAAAATATTTCATGGTAGTATCAGCATGCATCATTGCAATTCTCTTATAAAAAGGATGTCCCGTAACCTCACTCGCCCAGAAAAGAAGCGGAAGATTCATCATGCAGTCAACTATTGCAAGACCTTTACTCTCAGTAAAGAAATGGTCTTTTGCAAGCTCTTCATCAACATAATCGGGAGTTTTGTAGTCCATTCTTCCCCATGCTCTTATGTATCCGCCCCGGGGCTCATAACGCATAGCAAGTGCATCTGCTGCTTTTACGCCTATTTCCTTATATTCCTCATCACCTGTTATATTATAGAGCATTACAGCATACGGCGAATATAAAAATCCTACATCATGCATGGTTTCCATAGGTGTATCAAATACTTTTGACCGATAATCAGCTTTAAACTGCTCCGCCCATTTTAACAGCTCCGGATTTTTTGTATCAGCATATGCCCACAGTGCCATACCTGTTGCAAAACTCTGCATCCATGTGAATATATGTCCAATCGGTGTTGCATCAGCCAGTCGCTTTGTATAGTCACCATCCTCAACAGCATGAAGCTCTTTTAAATCAGCACCGATTTTCTTTGTATTATTTTCAATCTTTTTTATTAATTTTTCCGGAATTACCGACATTTTTTCCACTCTCCTGTTTTTTTGAAATTATAATATCATATTACATAATATATGTCAATACCTTTTTGAAACTAATTAAAAAGCCGTATTGACCATTATGATAATTATATCATATGATATAACAATCTGTCAAGCGACATTTTGGTACAATGCGACAATTTAATATAAATTTTATATTAAGCTTCCCTTTAAATTATAGTTTAGAGGCTGTTCGCCTCTAAACTATAATAGTGAAATATTTTGCTTTCAGCAAAATGTGAAATTCACACTTCGTGTGAGTGAAATCCATGCAAAGCATGGGTGAAATCTGTCGCTATGCGACACGTTCCGGTAGAAATTGCAAGC
>JAZTZP010000172.1:0-73612 GCA_045637525.1 Clostridia bacterium
AAATTATAATTTTTCGGTAAGACTTGCGACAGCGCATGGTAAAACACCATATGTATATATTAATGTTCCGGAAGACGCAAATCTTGAAATTGACGGTTCAAAGAACTGGACATCTTCCGATGCTACAATAGAAGCATACGGAGGTATTGCAATAGTGCCGACAGCAGACGGTGACACTTACGGAATAAGAGGTTTCAGTGCAGAATTAAAGGCAGGAGAAAACATAATTATAATCGACCGCCACAATCTGGCAAATGTTGATTATATTGATGTAACGGCTCCGAAATATGTGGTAGCAAACAATGATACTGCGTATACTGCTTCAAGAATTGTTACATCAGTATCAGCTGAAAACAGTGTTACATTATCAAGCAGTGAGCTTCTTAGCGATGCAATGGTTGCAGCAGCATTATTTAAGGGTAATAAGCTTGAAAAAGTTATTTCTGTTAAGGAGTCTGTAACAACAACAAAGGCATTTGAAGAAATTGATTTAGGAAGTGTTTCGGTCAGCGGAGATGACTTAACAGGATATGAGATTCATATATTTGTATGGAATGATATGAAGCCTGTATTCTAAAATTTAAAAAACGGAGGAACGTATTTATGTCGAAAAATAAAATTATAAAATTATTATCTGTTATTATGTGTATGTCTTTTATCACTTCACATGTGCCTTTGGTACATTCGCAGGGAAGTGACGGTTCTGATTTAATAATAACTGATATAGATATAAGTAATAAATGCTTTTCCTCCGGTGATACATTCAGTATTTATGTAACGGTACAGAACAGAGGGCGGGAGAAATGCCCGCCCGGTTCTGTTATGATATCTGATATAACGGGAGGCAGCATTTCAGGTGCAGGCAATAAAATTGTTAAAGTTCAAAATGTAGTTTTACAGCAGGGAGAAAGCGTAACGTATCAGATAAACGGTTTTAAAGCAACAATGAGCAGTATATCATTTGCTGCTTATTGCGATTATGGGAATACATATGAAGAAACGGATGAAACAAACAATATATTTAATGCAGGCATAACATCTCAGAAAAGCTATGCTGATTTAAGTGTAAATAACATAGATATAGAAAATGAAAGCTTCAGGGCAGGAGATAATGTAAACCTGAGTCTTGAAATTATAAACTACGGCGGAATTAAAATTGAAAACAGCGATATAGAATATGTGTGTACCGTAAACGGAGAGGAATATACAGGCACATGGAATATGTCGCTTAAATCAGGTGAAAAGAAGATACAGACACTTGATATTACGGCAGATTCGGAAATACTCGATATAACAATAAATATCCCGGATACATTGTCGGAAAATAACATTGAAAACAATACGGTATCAAAACAAATCACAAGCGTAAGAACATTAGCTTACAAATGGGAAAATGCATATCTCGGTCCATGCGGAAGCGTGGAGGAGGGGATTGCTACGGATGCCGGTAATATATATATTAAAACAGATGTTGGCGGAATATATCGGTTTGATCGCGAAGCTGGTAAATATACTCCACTGACTTTAAGCCTTGACGAAAAATTTGCAGGCTCAACAACAGCATTTACTGTTGATGAAAAGGATAATAACACAATATATCTTGCCGCATATACGTCGTCATCGTTAGGTGAGCATGGAAACAAAGGCGAAAGTATGCTTTTGCGAACAAAGAACGGAGGAGATTCGTGGCAGGAAGTATGCTGTCCGGTAAGATATACAAGAGATTATATTGCAGATAAAAAAATGCTTGCAGTTGATCCCAATTGCAGTGATGTAATGTTTACGGGCAGCTTTTGTGACGGACTGTATAAAACCGATAATGCAACAGATGATCACATACAGTGGAGCAAGGTGACTATTCCGGGTTATTCGGCAGATGAAGAGAATTTCAATAAAATATCATGTATTACATTTGATAAAACAAAGCTTACATCTGACGGAAAAACATCGGATATATACATAAGCGTTTATAACAACGGAATATATAAATCAACCAACGGTGGCTCAGTGTTTAGAAAAATGAGCGGTTCACCGGTTAATATTGTAAATATAAAGGTAACATCAGATGGTGTTATATATGCGGCGGCAAATACCAAAACAGAAAGCGGTGCGTTGTATAAATTTGAAAATGATGTATGGACAGAGATTTCACCGCAGTCAGGGCGTGACTACAGAGATGTTGATGTAAATACTGAAAATGAGAACTTTATTGTAACGATAACAGACAGAGTGATTTATTACTCTGCAGATGCAGGCGATACATGGCAAAGAGCGTTCAATGCGTTAAAAGAGACCATTTTTACTCATCCATGGAAAAAAACAATTTCAGTAGAAAATTATTTTGTGATATTTGATAAAACCAAAACAAATAAGCTCTGGTTCGGTGACTGGTTCGGCACATATATGACGGAGGATGTTCTTGACACGGATGAGCCATGGTATCAGATGTGCGAGGGGTTGGAAGAATTATGTCTGCAAAAGCTTACAGCACCACCGGGAGAAAATGATTTTTATGTAGCCGGATGGGATTTGGGTTTTTTACAGTCAACCGATGCAATGGAGTATGTATCTCAAAAAGGTGCGATTAATAATTTTATGTCGGGTACTACGGTTGATTTTGTAAAAAAACAGCCTGAAATCATCGTAGCTGCAGGCGGTGCCGATCGTTGGCAGACAGGAGACGGAACAGGCGGATATTCGCTTGACGGCGGAAAAACTCTTACAGCGTTTGAATCAATGCCACTTTTGGAAAACGGAATAGGTAAGGAGCATTTTGGAAATATAGCAGTTGCGGCAGATAAAAATGAAAACGGAATACCTGCAATTTTAGCAGTGCCTGTTGCAAGCGAGTGCCTGTACAGGAGTGATGATTTTGGCTCAACATGGGAAAGAGTGGAGGTTGAAGTAAAGAAAGGTATAAAGACGTATGCAGGAACGATAATTTTATGCTCCGATACAACCGATAAAGATATTTTCTATTATTATAATCCCGAAACAGGAAAGTTTTTTGTGAGCACGGATAATGGTGTGACATTTAACCATACAACAACTCTTCCGGCTGCCGGAAGTGCGGTTATGCGTGTATTTTATCAGAAAGAGGGATATATTGTATTAGCTCTTGAAAATTACGGTTTGTATCTTTCAAAGGACTACGGACAGACATTTGATAAAATAGAAGATGTTGAATGTGCAGAACTTGTCGGAACGGGAAAAGGAACAAAATATGATACTATTTTTGTAAAAGGAAAGGTAAACGGCAACGAGGGCTTGTTCTTTTCGGATAATCTTGGTGAGAGCTTTGTAAAAATAAATAACAGTCAGTATAATTTATCAAATATACCTATGGCAGTAGACGGAGATAAAAAGCAATACGGAGTTGTATATGTGGCAACAAACGGTCACGGTGTAATGGTCGGAAAACCCGATATTATTACCGGTACTGCTCGGTTTGAGGGGGAGGATATTAATCCGGGTTCAAAGTATGAATTAGCAGAGCAGGACGGAACAGTGAGCGTTCTTGGCGGTGGTGAGGGAAACAGTTCTTTAGGAACGTCACAGTATATAAAAGTAAAATACAATGCTCCTATTGAAGGTAACTATAAATTTAATGTCCGTTTTACAAGCCTTTACGGTAAAAAGATATATGCATTTATAAATCCCGGTTCGGATGTTTCGCTTAATCATGATCTTGCTGAGTCACAGAAACAGGCTTTAGGCGGTATATATGTCGGTTATGGACCATACACAGCATCGTCGGAAAGTATGGCAATGAAGCAGACATCATTTACAGCCGGACTTAAAAAGGGTGAAAATACAATAGTCTTTGAAGCGCATAACAAGCCGTTTATAGATTATGTTGAAATTACACCGCCGGAGTATTGCATAGTAAGTAACGGTAAAGTATACAGTGAGAACAGAAAGATTGACGGTGTTGAAAGCAGTAATGCATTGAGTCTGATGAGTGCAAGGCTACTCGAAAATAACGCTGTAATCGGCGGAATATATAAGGATGAACGGTTAATTGAAGTATTTTTCTTTGATGAGGCTGTAACAACAAATTCAGCGTATGAAGAAGTATTGCTGGGAAATGCAGAAATAGCAGAGCTTGATAAAACGGGTTATGATATACGTATATTTGTATGGGAGAATATTGGAAATATTACTCCTGTAATTAAATAATAAATTAAGGAAAAGAGGGAAAAGCTTATGTCACTTGAAAAACCGGTATATTTAAGAAGAACATACTGTAATCCTATTGCAATTCCGGATTGCCCGAGAGGTAGTGATCCTATGCCTTGGGAAAACATTATGGGATATACAGGCGAAACGAAAAAAGATTACCGATCAATATCAGATCCGAGCGTATTATTCTATGATAATAAATGGTATATGTATCCGAGCTATGGAATGGCGTATGTTTCAGAGGACTTTGTTACATGGAAGCATGTTCGTTCAACTCCGTATGATATGGACTATTCACCATCGGTAATTCCGTGGAAGGGTAAATTTATAATGACTTCATGGAATCACGGGCTGTATATTTCTGACAGTCCTACCGGTCCGTTTGAATGTCTCGGCGATTTTATTATGATTGACGGAACTGAAATAAAACCATGTGATTCGGGGTTGTTCCTTGATGATGACGGAAGAATTTATATATACTGGACAGGTCATCTTGATACAGATGACTATTGCGGTTCTGTGTCAATGGGAGTAGAGCTTGACAGGGATAATCCGAGAAAATTCCTTTCAGAGCCTGTTATACTTAATAAATTTAATCCTGATAATTGGTGGGAGCGGTTTGGCACTCATAATCAGGATACAAGACAAAGCTGGATAGAAGGCCAGTGGATGATAAAGCATAACGGAAGATATTATCTTATTTATGCAACTCCCGGTACGGAGTATAAGTCGTATGTTATGGCGGCGTATTATTCAGATGAAGGACCGCTTACCGGTTTTGTTTGTCAGAAGAATAATCCGGTTACTCAAAGCAGAAGCGGAATAGTAAGCGGCGCCGGACACGGATGTATTGCTCACGGCCCGGATAACAGCTTATGGGCTTTTTACACGATAACACACTGTGCATATCATCCGTATGAAAGAAGAATAGGCATGGATCCGATTGGCGTTGATGAAAACGGAGAATTATATTGTCCCGGCGTTACCGATACGCCTCAGCTTGGTTTTGGGGAGGCAGAAAATCCAATGGAGGATAATTCGGCAGGACTGCTTCCACTTACATTTTTAAACCGTCAGTGTTCAGGCTCGTCAAGCTGGATTAACGGCAGAGAAACGATATATGCTTTTGATGAAAGCATATTAACATGGTGGCAACCGCAGCCGGAGGATAAAGAACCTTATCTTAAGGTAAATTTAAGGGGTCAGTATGTATGTGAAGCAATGCGTATTATATGGCGTGATGTAGATCTTGACTATGATAGCGGTATTGTGCCAGGACCGTACCAATACATTATTGAGGGCAGAATGGAAGCAGGAAAAGGTGAATGGTATACAGTTCTTGATATGAGAGAAAACAGAGAGGATTACACTGTGGATTACCGAACGTTTCCGCCGGTTGTATGCGGCGAGCTGCGTCTTAAGATAACCGGAGTGCCGAAGGGCATACAGCCCGGAGTGACAAGCTTTGCTGTTTTCGGTACACGCTCTCGCGATTGAAAGGAAGAATAGTTTTGAATATAATAAAGAAAATGGCTGAAAAAGCTGCTGACAATATGAATTATGAGGGTGTAACAATTGCTTTTTTAGGTGACAGCGTTACACAGGGGTGCTTTGAACTGTACGAAAAGGATGGTCATACCCAAACGGTATTTGACAAAGCACATTCATACGAGATGTATATATATAATATATTTTCGGTTTTGTTCCCGAGTGTTCCTGTAAACATTATAAATGCAGGTATAAGCGGAGATACTGCCGGAAATGGTGCAAAAAGGATTGAAAAGGACATTATACGCCATCAGCCTGATTTGGTTGTTGTTTGTTACGGTCTTAATGATTGTACAGACGCTTCTGACAGTTTGGAAAAATATATTGAGGGTCTTTCAGATATATTTAAAAAGCTGTCTGAGAACAATATAGAAGCTGTGTTTATGACTCCGAATATGATGAATACGAGAGTCAGTGAACGACTTCAGGTGAAGTTCCTTGAACCTCATGCAGAGTTTACTGCTCATCTTCAGAACGACGGTGTGTTTGACAATCACTTAGAGGCGGCAAAACAGCTGTGCCGAAAGTATAATATCAGCATATGCGACTGCTATTCAATATGGAAAAAGCTTAATAATTGCGGTGTTGATACATCGGAGCTTTTATCAAATAAAATAAACCATCCTACAAGAGAAATGAATGCAATGTTTGCATATGAGCTTGTGAGAACGATGTTTTATGAAGGAGAATGATGTAATGGTAGATGAGTTTTTTTTAAGATTTAATATGCATAAATGTCTTGACTGCTTTAAAGATGATGCAAAGTTTTTTACTGCGTTTATGGATGCAAGTGAAGAGGAAATACAATTAAAGATTGATGAAATAGAAGCTATACATACAAAGAGAAGTGAATTTTTAAGAAGTAAATATGCTGATGAAATTAATAAGCTGAAGGGTAAAATAGTTCTGTTTTTAGGCGATTCCATTTCAAGTGACAGAACAGGCTACAGAAAGACCGTTACAACTGCGGCAGAGCTTGATGCATTTGACGGTGCAGTTTCGGGAGCTACAAGCTCGGGTATTTTATTTATGGCGCGGCATCTTATTTTTAATCAAAAGCCGCAGATTGTTTCATTGCTTATAGGAAGCAATGATGCAGTTGCAGTTGAGAATGGTACATGTAATCAGACAAGCCTCAGTGAATATAAGAGAAATGTATCTGTAATAGCCAAGTGGGCGAAAGAAAATGGTTCTAAGCTGCTTTTAATGGAAATACCGCCTATAAACGAAGAGGAGCTGACTGCTTGCTTTAACGGAAACGGACGCAGTAATTCAAATGCGGTGGTTGAGCAGTATAATGAGGCGTTAAGAGAGATTGCTCAGGATGATAATGTTTTGCTCATCCCGAATACATGGACTAATCAGAGTGAGCGTTTTCTTGACGGTGACGGAATACATCTTAATTCAAAGGGGCATGAGCTTTTAGCAAGGCAGTGGATTATTCATGCTGCTAAACTATAGTTTAAATTGCAATTTGAAATTATATAGAAAATTTAATAAAACAGAAAGGATAATATTATGAAAACAATTAAAGACAAACATATTTTAGTAGGAGCAGATTTTGCGGGATTTCCGCTTAAAGAAGCCGTATGTGAGCATCTGAGAAAGAAAGGCTGGACGATTACCGATGTTGGGGTTAAGGCTGATTCTGATCCTGATGATACAGATTTAATGTTTCACAGAGTAGGTCTAAGAGCGGGAGCGATGATTTCAGAAGGTGAATTTGAGAGAGCTTTATTATTCTGCGGAACAGGGATGGGAATACATATTGCGGCAAGTAAGTGTCCGCATGTTCATGCCGGCGTGGTAGAAAGTGTGCCGGCGGCGCTAAGAGCAATAACCGGAAACGGAGTTAATGTTCTGGCAATGGGAGCGTTTTATGTTGCTCCGGCGATGGGATGCGATATTGCGGATGTATATCTTAACGCTGAGCTTGGTTCTGGATATGAATGGTGGAAAAACTTTTATGAGTTTCATAAGCTTTCGATTGATGAACTTGAAGCTTTTGATTATGAGGAATATAAGAAGAACGGATTTAAAGTGAATAAACTCGGTGATTTCCCGTTAAAGCTTGAAACAAAGCCGGAAGATTGATATATAATAAGGAGACTGCTGCTATGATGAAAATGGAATGTATTTGTGAACAGGGAGTACATACGGCTCCTGTAAAATGTATAGAGATTTCGGCAGGTGCTATTGAGAAGACTGCGGAAATTTTAAAAGATTATAAGAGGATTTTTATGGTTGCAGATGAAAATACGTATGAGGTTGCAGGTAAAAGAGTGGAAGAGATGCTTAAAAATGCCGGAAGTCTTTCTCATACTTTCATTCTTAAAAGTCCTGCCCATCCTACGGATGCCAATGTTGGGAGAGTTCTTATTGAAGCAGGTATTGAGAAAAATCCTTATGATATTAATGCTATGTCTATGCTGCCTGATTACATCCTTGCGGTAGGCTCCGGCTCTGTTAATGATATTTGCCGTATGGTCAGTTACCGATTAGGGCTCGAATATGGCGTTTTCGGAACGGCACCGTCTATGGATGGATATGCCTCTGTTGTTGCACCGCTGCTTGTTGGTAAAACAAAAACTGTATATCAGTGCTCAATTGCACGTCATATCATTTTAGATACTGATATCTGTAAGGATGCTCCGTATGAGCTTCTTACTGCCGGCGTAGGAGATATGATAGGAAAGTATATTGCAATACTTGACTGGGAGCTATCAAAAATGCATACAGGTGAGTATTACTGTAAAAAGATTGCAGATTCGGTTTTAAAAGCTACAAAAGAATGTATTGATGAAGCATATTCGTTGTCAGAGAGAAACCCGCAGTCTATTGAGAAAATTCTTAACGGTCTTTTAACCTCGGGTATGGGTATTGCTTACAGCGGAAGCTCGCGGCCTGCATCGGGAACGGAGCATATGATTGGTCAGACCTGGGAGATTATGGATTTAGAATCAGGCAGAGAACTTCAGCTTCACGGACATGATGTTGGTGCTGCAACGTTTGTTGCAATTTCAATGTATAAAAAACTTTATAATGAAACTGATGATATAGAGATAAAGACATTGATTGAAAAATATCTGCCTGATTTTGAAAGAATTGAGGTTTTGCAGAAAACATTACAGATTCCGATGACGGCTAAAGAACGAAATAAGTTTACAGAAGGTTGTTTAAGAGGCAGAACCTTCAGGGAAAGATATACACTTCTTGAATATCTTTATCAAAAAGGAAAGCTTGAGGAATATATTGAATCGGCATATGAAGAGGTTGTTCTGAAAACAAAAATGTCTGATGTAAGATGAGTTTTTGTATTTGATCAGATTATAAATTTTTAATAATTAAAGGAAGTGTTATCATTGCTTAAGATGTCCCCGGTTGTTTTTTCGGTAGGTGAAAATTATCAGATTATGGTACCTGTAACCTGCACGACTCTGATGTGGGTAAGGGTAGGAGAAAAGAATTATTATGATGAGAGTAACGGTATTTTGCGTACAGATGTTATTGTTCATAGAATGACAGTTCCTAAATGTGAGCTTGATCATGAGAAAAAATATACTGTATTGGTAAGAAAATTAATTGAAAGAAAGGCATATTTTACTGAAGCGGAAGAGAATACGGAAGAATATACTTTTGATTTTAAACCTGTTGAGGGTGAAAATATAAGAGCATATCATATTTCAGACACACATAACTCTATAAGCTTTGCGGTAAACGCTGCCAGGACTTTTGGCAATATTGATTTTCTTATTTTAAATGGCGATATTTTGAATCATAGTGATAATTTAGAAAATATTCTTGCGGTTTACGAGATTGCAGGAGAAATTACAAAAGGTAATATACCGGTTGTTTTTGCAAGAGGAAATCACGATATGAGAGGTGTGTATGCTGAAAAGCTGTGTGAATGCACTCCGTGTGAAAATGGAGTGTGCTATTATACTTTCAGGCTTGGAAGTATATGGGGTTTGATTTTAGACTGCGGTGAGGATAAAGATGATTTGCATGAGGCGTATGGATATACTATGTGCTGTCATGAGTTCCGAAAAAGAGAGACGGAGTTTATCAAAAGAGTGATTGAAAATAAGAAGAAGGAATATGAAGCAATCGGAGTAGAATATAAAATGGTCATATGTCATAACCCGTTTACAGAGCAATTTAAATCTCCATTTGATATTGAAACTGATATATATACAGAGTGGACAAAGCTTTTAAGGGATTTTGTAAAACCTGATATTATGCTTTGTGGTCATAAGCATGAAATAGCTGTCAACAGATGCGGTGGTGAAAAAGATTATTTAGGACAGCCATGTACAGTTGTGGTTGGAGCACAGCCGATTGGCTCTCCGTTCAGTGAGGAAGGTGTGAGTGGATTCATAGGGGCAGGCCTGGAATTTGAAAATTCAAATATCAGCCTTACTTTTACTAACCATGAAGGTAAGATTGTTGATGTGGCAGAAAATATTTGAGCCTTGTATGGAGACAAATGAAAGTGAATATATGATATTTGCCAAATTGTATAGGGGGTAAAAATCCATGATTTTGATGGATAATTGCCGAATTGTATTAAAATTGCAGTGCAGACACCTACATCAACTGACGGTTGATACAAGAAAAACCGCTTGAGTTCAAGCGGTTTTTTGTTTTATTCGGATTTCTTATAATCCTTAGGTGTTCTGCCGAAGTGTTTTTTAAATGAGGATATAAAGTAAGTTTCGCTGTTAAATCCGCATTTTTCGGCGAGCTGATAGTTTGTGAAATGTGCGTTTGTTTCAAGCAGTTGTCTGGCTTGCTCTAACCGGTATTCCATAAGGAATGTGCTGAACGATGTGTTGTAGATTTTTTTGAACTTCTTGCCGAAATATGCCGGAGTAATACCAAAATATTCTGCAATATCGCCGCTTGTAAGCTGAGCGTTTGAATATTCTTTTTCTATAACGCCGTTAACAAGCTGTCTGAAGGATTCATCAGATGTGACTGCGTTTGCCGAGAAAGTGAACGCTGTTTTAAATATATTGATAATATCAAGCATATAATCTGAATGTACGATGTCGGTAAGGATATCGTATGACGGGGAGGTTGTGAGCGCATCGTTTAACGCCTCGTCGATATTTATAAACAGGTATATACTGTATTTTCGTATGGTTTTTGAATCAAGGTTTTTTATTGCTGCAAAAAACTCATCAATATATTGCAGATACAGGGATTTATCATTGCCTCGTATTGCAGACAGGATTTTTTTCTCGATATGCTTCGGAAACTCAATTGTTTCAGTGACAGGCTCTATATCATCTGTGAATATAAGACAGCCTCTGCTTTGTGTGTATTTGTAGTTGTATGCATCGAATAAAGACATAATATTAAGCTCAAGATGCGATGTATACGGTGTGCTTATAATTGTTGAAATACACGTTTGCAAATGGGTGGTTACTGCATCGGAGTATTCTGATACGCATTTTTTTATAAGGTTTTTATCGGCAAGGTTTCCGTAAATAAGCATTCCTATTGTTGAGTTGTTAAGCGAAACCGAATGCGCTGATATATTATGATTCTCAAATATTTCGCATATGATATTCTGTATGCCGTATATCAGAAGCTTGATATCATTAAGCGATTTTAAATCGTGCAGTTTTTCATAATCATCAATTGTTATAAGTGTGGCACGTATGATGTGTCGTTCATCTGTCGGGAATCTGGAGTCTATAACGCTTTTTTCCGACTGCGTCAGAAACTCGTTGTTAAACAGCTTATGTATCATAAGATCAAGAGAAATGGCATTTTTTGTGTTTTCCAAAGAGCTTATGGCAAGCATATGTTTTAAGTCGAGTTTTTTCTTTTTATAAACAAACAGATGAATTGCCAACACTGCGATTATTGCAAGCAATGTTACAATAAATATAATAAATGAGCCGGTTTTTAATGTATAAAGGAAAATATCCTTTGTATTGATTATACTTGTTATGTTGTAGTTGTTTGATTTTGTGTTGTTTATGATATAAGGAAAATCAATTTTAATGTCATCCATATTCTCGTATTCTGAAATATCAAAGGTATCACCTTTTGAGAATATAAGCTGATTCGCTTTATTCTGCAGTATTACAGAATAGGGAATAGGATAATCGGTATATTGATTGTTCATGTATGATTTGTAATAATCCTTTGTAAGGTTTATAACTATAATCAAATCTCTGTAATCCTTGTAGAAGAAGGAGATAAAATCAGAGGTTTGTATATTGCCCGGCACCAAAAGACTGGTGGGGATGCAGGAAACGCCTTGCTTGTTGAGTTCAAGTGCGTCTTTAAATGCCGGATTTATATTATAAAACTCACTGAAAGACATTTTTTGCAGTCCGTCTCCCTGGCGATAGAAATGAAGTTCTTCGCTGAAAGGATTCATTATAAATAAATTTGAGATGTTTTTTTGTGCGCATATATTATTTAGTCTTTCAGATATATTCCTTTTTGTTTCATTTGTATCGGGTGTATTCCCGAAGATGTAATTCATTAATTCACGGGCACTGGTTATCTGAACTGCGGTAATCGGAATATCTCCGTGAAGCTGTTCGGCACTTTTAAGATTATTGTCGTTATGTATTTTCGAGTAATCCATATGAAAGCGCAAGGAGTCCGAATAAAAATAAATAAAGAATATACCGGTTATGAAAATCAGTATTATGGCAATAATTGCTATTGATTTTACCGTATCTTTTTTTATCGTTTGTTTTGTCATTGCTTATCCCTCTTGTTTGAAAAGAAAATTTTGTTTTTTATCTTAATTATAATTATACAATATTTCTACGAAAAAATCAACTCTAAAATTTCGGATTTTATTTAAAAATTATGGAAAAAAACCTTTATTTTATCATGCAATCTAATTTTTTTAAGCTTTTTCTAAATTTTTTAAATTTACAAATGATTGTGTGTATGGTATAATAAAGACATAATCGGTGATGACAGTTACACGCCGGAAAAAGTTTTGTCTTATGAGCTCACGGATAGGACGCAAAAGTAAAAGGATTTTAAGATACTCGTGAGCAGAAAGGTTATGATGTTTTGAAAATCAGAGAAGGGACAGCGGGACCTGCTGTACACAAATTGAAACAGAGAAAATACGGGTTGTCTCACTGGCAGCTGACAGCGATGTTCATACCGGCAGTGGTTCTGGTATTATTATTCTCATATTTGCCTATGTTTGGAATTATTATTGCGTTTAAGAATTTCCGTTTTAATTTAGGTATATGGGGGAGTGAATGGTGCGGGTTTGAAAATTTCAGGTTTTTGTTCGAGTCTGATTCTTTTAAAACCTTAATGAGGAATACGCTGGGATATAATATAACATGGATATTGCTCGGTAAAATCGCCGGAATAGTAATGGCTTTATGCATGGAGGGTATAAATAATAAATACTGCATAAAGGTGTTTCAGTCAGGTATGTTTATACCGTACTTCCTGTCCTGGATTGTAGTGTCATACTTCTCGCATTCGCTTTTTGCATATGAAATGGGTATGGTAAACAGCTTTATATCACAGTTCGGAGTTGAAAAGATTGCTTTTTATACTACTCCGAAATGGTGGCCGCTGATACTGACCGTTTTCAGCTTGTGGAAAGGATTAGGATACGGTACGTTGCTTTATTACGGCACAATGCTCGGAATAGACCAGTCGCTTTATGAGGCGGCAACTATTGACGGCTGCGGATATTTGAAGAGAGTATGGCATATAACATTGCCGCACTTAAAGTACATAGTTCTTGTAACGCTTATTATGGACGTTGGCGGAATATTTAATTCTGATTACGGTCTCTTTTACTTCCTTACAAAGGATAACGGAGCACTGTACAGCGTAGCTGATACTTTTGATACATACGTATTCAGGACGCTCAGAAATGCAACAAACCTCGGATTGTCATCTGCTATATCATTCTTAAAATCTGTAGTAGGATTAAGTCTGGTGCTTATAACGAACGCCGTGGTAAAGAAATTCGATGACGATTGTGCTTTGCTTTAAAGAAAGGTTGTGAGAAAAATATGGTAGAAAGCAAATTCAGAAAAACGGTAAGAAAAACATTTTTTTATTTAGTGCTTTTAATAGTTACTACACTGTGTATAATACCTTTTATAACCATTATATCCGCATCCTTTTCAAACGAGAGTGAGCTGATTCTTAAAGGGTACGGACTGTTTCCGAGAGGATTTGATATGACCGCATACAAGATGGTATTTACAGATCCCGGACAGCTTTTCGGTGCATATATAGTTACAATTGTTTTAACTGCCGTTGGAGCTGTGGGAAGTACACTTATAATGGCGATGGCTGCATATCCGCTGTCAAGAAAAAATTACAGATGGCGTGGATTTTTCAATATGTTCTTTTACATCACCATGCTTTTTTCGGGCGGAGCGGTAGCGAGCTATATTGTAATATGTCAGACTCTTGATTTAAGAGACACATTCTGGTCTTTGGTTCTTCCTTGTCTTGTGAGCGTGTGGAACATATTTCTGCTCCGAACATATTTTCAGCAGGTTCCGTATTCGCTTATTGAAGCGGCACAGATAGACGGAGCGAGTGAGATGTACATATTCTTCAGAATAATAGTACCGTTATCTGTTGTCGGAATTGTTACGATATTCGTAATGATGGCACTTTCATTCTGGAATCAGTGGTATGGCAGTATGATGTATATGACTGATGACAAATACATGACTCTTCAGTACTACATGTACCGGATACTCAGTAATGTTGATGAAATGCTTAAAAATGAGAATGCACTTATGATGGTTAATGGCGGACAGCTCCCGAAGGAAACTTCAAGAATGGCACTTTGTGTGTTAGCTGCCGGGCCGATGGTATTTGTATTTATGTTTTTCCAGAAATACTTCTCAAGAGGTCTTGTAATGGGAAGCGTGAAGGGATAAGTATATGATTTTCTTAATCCGTCAGGGGTATGCCTGAAGCTTTAAGAGGAAAAAATAAAATTAAATTTTCAAAAAGGAGATGTTTTAAAATGAAAAACAAGTCAATGAAAGGTAAAATAGTTTTAATACTTGCTGCAGCAATTGCAATGGGTATTGCCGGTGGTTGCGGAAATAAGGATAAGGCCGGAGATACAACAAAGATTACATGGCACTTAAGAGGTGTAAAGCAGGATAGTTCATATGACAGGGTATGGGATGAAGTAGATAAACTTTTGAAGGAAAGATACAATCTTGATCTTGATATAATTCTCACAGACGGCGGAAACTATAATCAGAAAATTCAGATGTTAAATGCTACATGTGAGCCGTATGACTTAGTATTTACATCCAACTGGACGAATAACTTCTATGTAAACATTAAGAACGGTTCGTTATTCGATATTACAGAGCTTTTACCTGAGTATGCTCCGACGGTAAATGAGCAGATGAGTGATGCGGAAAGAACTGTTGCGACTGTGGACGGAAAGCTTTACGGAGTACCTAACTGGCAGGTTCAGGCACGTGCAACAGCTATTGCATTCCCTAAAGATAAGCTTGAGAAGACAGGCTTCACATTAGATGAGATCAATACAATTGAGGATTTAGGCAAATATCTTGAAGCGATTGTTGCTCTTGAGCCAAATTCAAATAAGGCTGATATGTTTTTCGACAGATTAATTACATACTATGATATGTACAGCGTATTGCAGGAAAAGATACCGGGTGTTTGCCGTATATCGGCAGAGGGTAAGCCGGTAGTGCTTAACCAATACGAAACAGAAGAGTTCCGTGAATATGCAAAGACAATGTATGACTGGGCACAGCGCGGAATTAAAGAGAAGCATCTTGACTCAACAGATTATTCTGTAAAAGAGCTTCAGCAAAGCCCGTTCCTCTTATATTCTACATATAAGCCGGGACTTCAGGAAAGTGAGAGCCTTAAAAAGGGATATGAAATTATCGGAAAGCAGTTCTCTAATTCTGTTGTAACACCGGAAAGTATTCTTGCAACGGTAACCGGCGTTGGCGCATACAGTGAGCATCCGGAAGATGCAGTAAGAATGATTGAAATAATGCGTACCGATAAGGAAATATATAATATGCTTGCATGGGGCTTAGAGGGCGAAAATTACGAAAAGATAAGCGATACACAGATAAAGCCAAAAGAGAATATGACATATTCAATGAGTGACTGGGCTATGGGTTCTGTTTTAAATTCTTATGTAACAGATCAGCAGGCGCCTGACCTTGCAGAACAGCTTAAGGTATATAATGATACCGGAATAGTATCACAGCTTATGGGATTCTCGGTAAATACTGACAATATTGTTTCTCAGGTTGGAAACTGTGAGACAGTAATTAAAGAACAGCTCGACCTTATAGATAAGGGCAATGTTGAAGATCCGGATGCTGCAGTTGACAAGCTTATCGAAAGCTTAAAGGTTGCAGGAGCGGACAAAATAGTATCGGAAATTCAAAAGCAGATTGATGAATGGTGGGCAACAAAATAATGAAGCGATTTATAACAGGGATAACTGCGTTTATAATGACTGCGTCAATTGCTGTAAATTGCTTTGCTTATCTTGCAGGGGGCGAAACGTTTGATATAGACCTTTCGACTTTTACAAGTATTACAAACGGTTCGGTAAATACAGGAGCGATTAAATTCAAAGAGGGCGGAAGGGCGATATACAGCGTATATATACCTGCTGATACGGTAGGCGCTGAATTCACTTTTTCTGAGGCTATGAGCGGAAATATTACATTCTATATTGCAGGCAAGACGTATAATCTTGCCTGCTCGGGAAGTAGTGCTGCTGTTTCGTTTGATGAAATACTCAGAAAAGGTGAGTACCCGATTACAATTTCTACGGATAAGGCTTGCAGAATTACAAAAGTCAGTCTTTTAAAAGTAGATGTTGATGTGGCAGCCGATGCAACAGGGTGTGTGCCGGCGTTTACTGATTTTGAAGAGGCTATACAAACTGCCGTAATACTTCATAAAAATTCGCCGGTTATAACTGTAAACGGCGGCAGACGTTATATAAATAACGATAATTTAAGAGAAACGCCGTATATAGTGAATAATGAAGTATATCTCCCGCTTCATTCTTTTGCAAGAACTTTTGGTTACTACTATGAACAGGACGGAGAAACAATACTTCTCTCAAAAGAAGACAAGATATTTCTTTTAAGAAACGGAGTGCTTACAAAAAAGATAAATGAGGCCGTACCTGTTACAATAGATAATATTATTGTATCGAATGAGAACGGGATATATGTTCCGATAAGATATTTTGCAGAGCTTGAGGGTAAGACGGTTACTAAAAAAGACGATTTTTATATAGTAGAATACCCGTATAATACAAAGATAATATTAAAAAGTGCCAATTATGCGGCATTATCGGAGTTTTACAGCGGTCTTTACTTAACCGAAAATACAGGGAAGACGTATTATGTGTGTCAGACGTGTAATGCACGTGATACGAATGACGGAAGTGCGGAATATCCGTTTCGTACAATAGCCAAAGCTGCTGAGGTAGCGAAGGCAGGTGATACTGTAATTATCAGAGGCGGTACATACCATGAGGTGCTTGCTCCGGAAAATGACGGGACTGCATCAAATCCGATTACCTTTAAAGCAGCAGAGGGTGCAGAGGTTGTTATATCGGCAACAGCGGTTTTAGGGAGTCCGGTAGATTATACGGAAGACGGACTTTTAGTATATAAACCGCTTGCGGATTTAGGAGACGGAAAAAACCAGCTTTTCTATAAAAAGGAAAATCTTACGGCGGGAAGACATCCGAATGAGCATACTTCTTCACGTGTCGTGCCGTCAATAGCAGGTCTGTCTGATGTATGGCCTACTCAGGGAAATATAAAGGTTTCAATTGATGATATGACTGTTGCTGTATCAGATTCGGAGCTCGGACAGGAGGAAGATTACTGGAACGGCGCAACGTTTGTAACACTAAGCGGTAACGGATACAGTCTTTCTACGGCGAAAATAGAAAAAAGTGTACCCGGAAAACTCACTCTTACAGACAGGACAAAAACCTGGTGGTTTGCGGCAAAAGAACGTTATACCGAGACAGACTTCGGATATATTACAGATCATATCAATACGGTGGATAAAGCAGGAGAATGGGCGATTGATAATGGCCTTATTTATGTAAAACCGCCGACAGGTGAAACAAGAAAGACTATACGTTTGGAACAGAAGGTCCGTCAGCTCACGATTGATATAGCGGACAGAAAACATATCGTAATAGAAGGAATTGATACCTTCGGTGGCGGAATACGCATGAATAACAGCGAAATGTGTATGCTTCGTGATGGTGATTATAAATATATTTCTCATTATACACATACGATGGATCAGCGTGACGGTTTTATAGATGACAGGAATATTCATGATACTTCCGGTGCACCGCAAAGAGGTGAAATGGGAATATATTTAGGCGGAAGAGATAATATACTTATAAATAATCATATAGCATATTCGGCAGCTGCCGGAATATATTCAACCGGTCTTTATGAGTATATAGAAAATAATGTAATATCCGACTGCGGATATATGGGAAGCTATGTAAGCGGGATTTATATAGGAACCAAAGCCTGGGATAAGCCTGATACTCCAAGAGGCGGTAATGCAATATTTTCAAATACCGTGAAAAACACGGGAAGAGCTGCATATGAACTGAGTACAACTGAAGAATGGTACACCGGCTCGGGTACAACACTTCCGGCATTTATTCCGGATGAGGTCGCTTATAACGATTTTACCGATGCTTCGATATGCACAAGAGACACAGGAACTGTGTATGTGCATGGTGCAGTTATGGGAACAGACAGATTAAAATCACGTTTTCATCATAATCTTGTCGGTAATTCATGGTCGACAGACGGGTATAACTGCGGAGTTTATTACGATAACTGGATGAGCGCTGCAGAGTGCTATAATAATTTAACGTTTTATACAGATGAATGTGCAGTGCCGGATAAAACATTTTTCTATCAGACAAAAACAGGATTTCCTACATCGTTTGCAACTGTGGATAACTGGAATAATAAAGACGCCGGTTTTGTTTCGGGCGGGAAAGCGACTTTGACGGCAGATGACTATCCTCTGGGCAGAAAATTCAGAAGCGGAGCGGATAAGTATCAGACCGAAACCGCCCCTATGACGGAGTGCCTTTTGGATGCAAATACCGGAGTTTATATGCCGAACGAAATGACATATTCAGACGGTGTGGCACTCTGTGAAGGCAAGCTTAAGCCGTCACAGAGCGGTGACTGGATCCGTATCGGAAATGCAGATTTTTCAAACGGTGAGAATAATGTTTGTATAACATTTTCCGGAGATATATATAACACCGGCGATACAATTGATGTAATTATAGGCGAGAGCGAAGAGAATTATCTGTATAAAGCAACATTTACGTTAAATGCTGAATCGTCATATTTATGGGGAACAACCACTCTCGATTTCTTCTTGCGAAATATGACCGGAAAGCACAATATTCTCATAAAATTTACAGATTATAAATCGGCATGCATAAATAAAGTAAAGGTATCGGAGGTTATTGATGAATATACATATAATACTAATGTATTTGCATCAACCGGTACTTTGGTAAAATCGTCGGGAAGGACAGGCAATGGCGGTTATCCGACGCATGATCCGTTTAACTGGTACTGGAATAATACGTATCCCGGTGCGGTGATTGCTTTTAATGACGTTAAGGTAACAAAAGACTGTGATACGCTTTGTGTTCAGCTTTCTACAAACGGAGATTATAACGGTGAGATTGTAGAGTTCAGAATCGGAAGCGCAACCGGAAAACTTATAGGCAGCTATAAAGTGGAAGGTCACACATCGTGGTCGGATTATTCTATGAAAAAAGTGCCGCTTAATACTAAGCTTAGTGCCGGTACATATGATATATATGTGGTGTTTACCGGTAAAAACGGTACAACGAACTTTTATTATTTCGGATTTACAGATTCAAAAAGATAAGAAAGGAGATGCATAAGAAATATGAAAAAAATAATATCGGGTATTATGGCACTGGTGATGACTTTGCTTGTTTCGGTTAATTGCTTTGCATATCTTGCCGGTGACAAGTTTATTAACCTTAATTTAGCTGATTGCTCAAAGTACAGCGGTGTGGAAATTAAGTCCGACAGCCTTGTAAGCTTTCAGCCGGGCGGAAAAGCGGTATATGACTTGTATATACCATTTAATGCTGTGAAGGTTGATTTCTACTACTCCGTAAAAGGAAGCGGAAATTTAACTATGTATATAGATAATATAGAATACAAAGTACCGGTTTCGGGAATGTATAACTTCTTCTCGCTCGGTAAGAAGGTAGTGCGAAACGGACAGCATAAGATAACATTTGTATCTGACATAGCATTTGACCTCAACAAGGTGCAGATATATAAAGAGGATACTGACGTTGCTCCGCAGGCACCGCCCGTGGCGCCGGCGCTTAATGAGTTTGAGAAGGCTGTTCAGACGGCGATAATTCTTCATGAAAATTCGCCGGTGATAATGGTAAACGGCGGCAGACGTTATGTAAATAATGATAACGTGCGTGAGACTCCTTACATTGTAAACGGAGAAGCATATCTTCCGCTTCATTCCTTTGCAAGGGCGTTCGGTTACTATTATGAGCAAACGGAAGATACAGTTCTTCTGTCGAAAGAAGATATAGTTTATGTTCTCAAAAACGGAGTGCTCAAAAAACAGGAGAATTATACCGATTTTGTTGAGATAAATAACATAATAATTCAGAATGAATGGGGAACATTCGTTCCTATTCGGTATTTTGCCGAGATAGACGGAAAAACTGTGGCGAAAAAAGACGGATTTTATATAGTTGAATATCTTTCAAATACAAAAGATATTATGGAAGCTGATATTTTCGAGGAGCTTCTTGATTTTTACAGCGGACTTTATCTTGAAGAAAATACAGGCAGAACATACTATGTATGTCAGAAATGCAATGCAAGCGATGATAACGACGGAAGCAAGGAGCATCCTTTCAGAACGATTGCCAAAGCGGCAGAGGTGGCACAGGCTGGCGATACAGTAATAATCGGAGAAGGTGTATATTATGAAATACTTGCTCCGAAAAACGACGGCACGGCATCTCGTCCTATTACATTTAAAGCGGCAGAGGGAGCAGATGTTGAGCTTTGCGCAACAGCACAGCTCGGAGCTCCGATAGAGACAACAGCGGACGGAAAGCTCGTGTATGAAGCGCTTACGGACTTAGGTCATGGAAGAAATCAGATTTTCTATAAGAGAGAAAATCTTGTAGCCGGACGTCATCCTAATACACACACAGTGGACAGACCGGTACCGGATATAGAAAATCTTTCACCGGTATGGCCTACTCAGGGAAATATAAAGGTAACGCTTGAAAACAGTAAAATAGCCGCATCCGATACTGATCTTAATCAGGAAAATGATTATTGGAAGGGCGGAATTTTAGTAGCGCTTACCGGAAACGGATGGAGCTTGGGAAGTGCCGAAATAGAAAAGAGTGAGCCGGGGAAATTATATCTTACAAACACAACCACAACATGGTGGTTTGCGGCAAAAGAAGCGTATACCAAAACGGACTTCGGATTTATAACGGATCACATAAACACTGTGGATTTGCCGGGCGAATGGGCTTATCAGGATGGTAAGATTTATATTATTCCGCCGGAGGGAGAGACTGCCGAAACTTTGAAATTAGAGCAAAAGGTTCGTCAGCTTGCTATTGATATTGCAGACAGAAAGCATATTATAATAGAAGGAATTAACACATACGGCGGCGGAATGAGAATGAATACAAGCGAGATGTGTATGCTCCGTGATGGAGAATACAGATATATTTCTCATTATACGCATGGTATGGATCAGCGTGAAGGCTTTATTGATAAACGTGATATTTATAATCCCGAGGGTGCGCCGCCAAGAGGTGAAATGGGAATATATGTCGGAGGAAGAGACAATATTATAATAAATAATCATATAGCATACTCTGCTGCTGCCGGAATATATGCGACAGGTCTTTATGAATATATAGAAAATAATGTAATATCCGACTGCGGATATATGGGAAGCTATGTGGGCGGATTGTTTATCGGAACTGATGGCTGGCAGGAGCGTGACACACCGAGAGGCGGAAACGCTATATTTAAGAACACAGTATATAATTCGGGAAGATATGTTTATGGTCTTTCATCGACCGAGAGCTGGTATGTTGGAGGAACTGAATTAAAGCTTCCGGCATTCCTTCCGGATGAGGTTGCATACAACGAATTTTATAATGGTTCAATCTGTACGCGTGACGTTGGAACTACATACGTTCACGGTGCAACTATCGGAACAGACCGTTTGAGATCGAAATTTCATAATAATGTAGTTTATGATTCATGGTCATTCGACTCGTTTAACTGCGGAGTTTATTATGATAACTGGATGAGCGGTGCGGAGTGCTATGATAATGTAGTGTTCTATACAGATGAGAGAATTGAGCCGAGATGGGCGTATTACTATCAGTTGAAATCATCATTCCCGGTATCGTTTGCGAATATTGATAACTGGAATAATATGGACGCAGGCTTTGTTCCGGAGGGAAAAGAAGCTATTGACAGAAACAGTTATCCGAACGGAAGGAAATTCCAATCGGGAGCTGATGCGATGCAGACTATGAAAGCGCCGATGATTGAAAGCTTAGAATTTGATGACAGCTGGTACACGCCGTCTGAGATGAAATATTCCGAGGGAGTAAAGCTTGTTGACGGAAGACTTAAGCCGACAGTCGACGGAGACTGGATTTGTATTGAGAATGTAGATTTCTCAGACGGAAAAAATCAGATAACAATAGAGTTTACAGGCGATATTTATGAAGATACGGATGTTGTGGACCTTGTTGTGGGAAGCTCGGTTAACGGCAAGTCTTCGGGAAAGATAAATCTTAAGACTCATTCAGCATATTTCTGGGGAGCAAATACGGCAAGCGGATTTATAGAACCGCCGAACGGTGTTTCAAATGTATGGATCAGATTTTCTGATTACAAATCAGTGCAGATAAAAAAAGTCACAATTGACAAGGTGTATAATGCATATTCGGAAAATACCAATATATATGCACATACCGGTACGATAGAAAAAGCGGTAAACGGAACTGCGATTGCGGACTATACTGCATTTGATGAATTTAATCCGTTCATTAATAATACATGGGATGGTACGGTTATAAGCTATAAAGATGTAGAGCTCAAAGATGACAGCGATACATTAAGCGTTCAGCTTGCTTCGAAGATGCCATATAATACTTCAATGATGGAGGTGCGTTTAGGCAGCGCCGACGGTGAGGTTATAGCAACATATGATATAACCGTTAAGAAAGACTGGACGGACTATACGCTTGATCAGGTGCCGCTTTCGAGGACGCTTGAAAAGGGAATCTATGATATATATGTTACATTTAAGGGCAATGGTTCATGTAACTTCTATTACTTCGGATTTTCAAAATCACAGTGATAAAGATACATTTTGGTAATTGACAGAGGAATATATCCGATTGGGCAAAACCCAATCGGATAAGATTGGAGTGATTTACAAATATGAAACACAAATTAAAATCATTGATTTTGATAGTTCTCGGATTAGTATTGATGTCCGGAATTTCAGTGTTTGCCGATCATGATCCGTATACTGCTGAGGTGTATTTTCATAACATGGATTCATACACAGGCAGTCCGACGATAAATCCTGAGGGTGAAAACATCGGAAATACAATGAACGGTAATAAATTCATATTCGAAAATGTTGATTTCGGAGAATATTATCCGGCAAATATTGAAATAACGTATGCAATAGGCAGCGCTTACACCAATACGGTAATGGATGTTGCAATAGACGATGAAAGCAATGTAATAGGCACATTCACATTTACAAATACAGGTGGCTGGGAAAGCTTTTCAAAAATTTCCGGAGAAGTTTCAGCTTCAGGGATTACGGGAAAGCATACGGTAATATTTATATGTAAAACAAGCCCGGTCGGAAATTTAAGAAGCTTTAAATTTTCATGGCAGCATGATACTGTAATACCGCCACAGGTGAAGTTACTTGACAGAAGAGGAAATGAAACAACCAATATTGAAATTGCAAGAGAAGTAACTGCAACAGCAAAGGTTGATAAAAACACCGGAAATAATGAGGCGGCATATGATGCAGTTCTTATTGAGGCAGTTTATGATGCTGATGGTACAATGCTTGATATTCGCTATAATGAAAAGGCTGTTGCAGATGCGGCGGTTACTGAATTCAATATAGACTCATTTTCAAAGCCGACAGGTACGGCTTCGGTGGCAGCATTTCTATGGGATGCAGCTTTAAAACCATTAGCACCGGCGCATAAGACTTCGGAGTATGAACAGGGAACAGCGTCGGGGGATGAGCTTACAGCTGTTGTAAGCGGAGCAAAAGTAAAAATAAGCGGAAAAAGCGAAGATGAGCGTGTTACAATTCTTGTAGTGCCGAAGGGAAGCGCTAAGTCGTGGCAGGCTGCTGTTCAGGTTTATGAGCTTTTATGCGTCGATGGCAGTTATGAATATACTTTCAAAATGAATGAAAGCCTTGCAACCGGAAATTATACAGTTTATGTAACAGGAGAAAATACAAGCGAAACAGTTAATTATTCATTTATGAAAATGAGCGAATTTTATGAGCTTTTAAATATCCTGGCAACTGAGTCGGACGCTTCTTTGGTAGCTGATAAAATGGCTGAAAATGCGGGTATCTTCGGAATAAACAATGCGTTTTTTGGCAGTCTTACAGCCACACAGGAAGAAGAAATTAATACAGTAGTAAAGCAGGTATTTTCGGATAATCCTCTTTTTGAGAGTGATGACTATACTCCATGGATAGAAGCAATTCAGAATAATATCATACCTGAGTTGTTTGTAAATTATTTAAAACAGGGAGCTGAAAGTTCTGTTGTTCAGTCTATGATATCGGATTATGCTGAGTTGCTCGGAATTGATGACAGTAATTATAAGAAGCTTTATACTTCTGAAAACAGAGCGAATGTAGCAGCAGCTCTTATAAAAAATCCGCCGTCGGATGTGAGTCGGATTTCAGAGTCCTTTAAAGCGGCTCTTATAATCGGTACAATAAACAGTGCCGGTGGCTGGGGAAATGTGGATTCGGTACTTGTAGCATATTCTGATGATCTCGGAATAAGCCTCGGAATTTATAAAAATCTTTCAAATGCCGATAAAGCAAAGGTTTGCGAAACCTTCTTTGACAGAAATTTCGTATCAGTTCCGGAAATTCAGGCGCATTTTAATAATGTTATAGAAGATTACAAGTCAAATGTAAGCGTTGGAACGGATTATCCGCTTCTTAAGCTCACGCCGGGAGAAACCTTAATTACTATGAAGGTATGGCAGGAAAATATAGAGGTAGACGAAGAAGTTGTTGAAAGCTACACGGGATTTGAAGACCTTGCCGGATTTGAGTGGGCTGCAAACGATATTAATTCACTGGCACAAATTGGTCTTGTAAAAGGAAAGTCAGAGAAGCTTTTTGCTCCGGCAGATACAATTACAAGAGAAGAATTTGTGGCGCTTATAATGAGAATTTTCGGATTTTTGGACGGTAATCCTGAAAGCTTAACCTTTGCTGATGCAGACAAAAATGCTTGGTATGCGGCTGATATTGCCGGTGCGGCAGAATGCGGCGTTGTAAAGGGATTAAGCGAATCGGAGTTCGGAATCGGAAACAACATCACAAGACAGGAAATCGCGACAGTAATCGTGCGCGCGGTTAATATGGCAGGGAAGTTTATTCTTCCTGAAAAATCAGCAGCTGCTTTTACGGACTCAAGTGCGATTGCGGATTATGCATATGATTCAGTTATTGAGCTTGCCTGCGCAGGCGTTATAAACGGAGTCTCGGAGGATAAGTTTGAGCCGCTGGCTGACGCTTCAAGAGCAGAGGCTGTGGTAATGCTTTCACGCGTGATTTTAAGAATGCAATAAGGAGGAGGGGCTATGAAAAAAATATATTCATTAATACTGGCATTTACAATGCTTTTTGTAAGTCTTCCGAATGCATTTGCAGAAGAAACGACAGCAGACACCACTGTTTTATCGGCTTTTTCTGAGATACCCGCTCAAAGCGTTTCGGAGCTAAACCGACTGCAGCTCGATAACGATAATGCAATAGGTGATACTTATGATGGAAGCTGGGCAAGATTTGATAATATTGATTTCGGACTAAACGGAATAAGTGCACTTGAAATTAATATCGGAGTTCCGGATACCTATGCCGGACGAAAGCTGACATTTCATATTGATGATATAAACAGTACGGCAATTGCTGAGATTACTATTACAAAAACGGGCGCATGGACAAATTACGTTTGGCAAAGTGCTGAGGTTTATGACAAAGAAATTGCAGGAGTGCATAGTCTTTATCTTAAATATTACGGAACCGGTACAGGAAATTTAAAGGCAATACGAATGACCGAGCTGGGTGTGGTAAATGAAAACAATGTACCTTCCGATATAGAGGGTACGGGAGCTGAAGAGGCTTTTGAGATTTTAGAAGCACTCGGAGTAGTTGAGTGGGACGGAGCTTCGGCTTTTGGTGCGGAGGCGACGGTAACGGCAGAGGAATTTGTAAAAACTGCTCTGAAATTAAAGGCCGGTACGGATTCTGAGGCGGAAACGATTTTAAGAGTTTGTGAGCTTGATGCAGGAGCTGAAATTACAAACGAAAGTGCGAGCCGTGTGCTTACAGTTTTATTAAAGCGTCAGAATGTTAAAAAAGCTGAAGAAACTTTTTATCATCATCTTACGGCGTTTACCGATATTCGATTCTCGGGAGCTGCATCTGATACACTTACAAGGCTTGATATGATTAAAGTTTTGTATGATGCGACTGAAACTGAAATAATGGAGGCAAGAGGCATAGAATATGACGAGGGCGGTGCGTATGTGGAGTATGCAGCCCGTGAAGACAATACCTTGCTTTCACATTACAGGAATATTTATACCGAAGAGGGAGTAGTTACTATGGATTATCTCACCGGTATAGACAGTGTGAGCAGTCTTAAAAAGGATCAGATATTAATAGACGGCTATTTGTTTACTCTCGGAGAATGTTCATCTGTTGATTTACTCGGATATAAAGTAAAATTCTATTATATTCAGAGCGATGACGAAAATGTTTTGCTTTATGTAAAAAAAGTAAAGAAAGCAGATAATATTATAATCGACAGTGATGATATAATAAGTTATTCAAATCATACGATAACTTATGAGGATGAAAGCGGCTCGGTGAGACGTGAGTCAATTCCAAAATCTGCAAAAATTATATATAACGGACTTGCGGTTCCGGTGTATGATTCGTCAATGTTTGACATAGAATGCGGAAGTATAGAGATTATTTACAGTGACGGAAAAGATATTGACTGCGTAAAGATTAATTCTTCAAAGAATTATCAGGTTGCAAAGTTTTCGGATGATGTGATATATTTTAAGAACACCGATTTTAAGATTGACCTTGAAGCTTCCGGGATGGAATATGATCTTATTGATAAATACGGAGATCCGGTTGAAACTAAGCTTCTTACAAAAGACACAGTATGCACAGTATCGGAAGCTGTTGATATGAACGGCAGCTTTACATATTACTGCATTCGTGTTTCGAGGAAGTCGATAAGCGGAGATATACAGTCTATGGATGGTTCAAAAAGAACTATCGAAATAGGTGGTACTGCTTATGAATGCGGATATTCCGTAACGGATGAGCTGTATAATTCATTATCAGCCGGAATGACTGTGAAGCTTTGTATAGATGTTTACGGAAAAATAGCATTTATTACAAGCGGTAATTCAAAAGAAGCAATCGGATATATCGTAAATTGCTATTATGACGATACGGATGAGTCTGTAACTTTCAGAATATTTGACGAAGACGGAGAAATGATTGTTGCAAAGTGCGGAGAATACATTAATATCAACGGTACAAGATATACCGATCAACAGGCGCTTGACGTTGCAAAGCCCGGCGGTGTTACACGTAATGAGCTTGTGGTATTTTATGTAAATGCGCTGAATAAACTTACAAAGCTGAACTTTGCAGAAGAGAACGGTTCAGGCGATGATAACACCGGTCTTTATAAATATCTTGAAGGTTCAAAGAAATATAAAAAAGATACAGGTTCATTTGGCGGTGTGGCAATTCTTTCAGCTGATTTTAAGCTGTTCAGCGTGCCGGAGAATAAAGCAGCATATGAAGATTATATGATTTCTGACAGAAATGCAATTTCAAATGATGAAACAATTGCACTTATATGCTATAACAGACTGCAGAATAAGCTTGATACCACATACGGTGTAAGAGAATATAATCCTGTTTCTTCAGGATATATATCTCCGACACAGGATATATCCTATGTGGCAGATATAAGAAGAGCAATAAACGCCGAGGATGAAGTAGGATATCAGATTGATTACTACAACGGAGTTGGAAAAACTCTTATGACAAAGTTTGTATCATCAGGTTCAGAAGATGCGGCTAAACAGTTAAAAGTCGGAGACGGTATCCGTTTTGCGACTAACAGTAATGATGAAATTATAGGACTCACGCGGATGTTCAGCGTTTTAGAAAATGCAATATATTCGGGAAGTCAGATGTTTAATGCAGAGACTCAGGTTATAAAAGGAACAGTTTATAAGACAGAGAATTATCTCTTGAAGTTTGAAGAGAACGGTGAGATTATAAACTATTCTACAGCCGCCGTATATATTTATGATTCGGAACGTGATGAGCTGAGTGTAGGCTCAGTCGATGATGTTTTAGATTACATCTCGGCAGGAGCGGATGCACATGAAGCATTTGTTTATGCACAGTATTCACGTGTGAGATCTATGGTTTTAATAAAATAGGTTTTAATAATAGCTTCCGGTAAGGGTAAAAATCCTTGCCGGGGAGCTGATATTAAATAGGTATGATATTGAGAAGAGGTGGTTTGGAAAAAAGTATGTTTTATATTCGAAAAAAATTTTAAAATAAAAAAACAGGAGGAAAGATTTTTATGAAAAAGAGATTTTTATCTATGCTCATAGCTTTTGCTATGATAGTGTGTGTAATTCCCGGCGTGTTTGCGGATGGTGGCACACAGGTGAATTTTGACCCGTACACAAAGACAAGATTTGTTGATTATGCTTCTGTAGTAAAAGGAACGATTACCAATTCGGCGACGTTGGAAGAAGGTGCATATTTAGGAGGCACAGGCGCAAGTACGGTTATATGCTTTAAAGATATGAATTTTACGGACGTTGCTGCAACAAAGCTTACGCTTAGATATGCAAGATCCAATCATGCAGCGTATTCGGATGGTATATTTTATGTTAGAAAAGGTGCAGCAGACGGCCCTATAATTGCAAAGCTTGTTTCAGGGCATGAAGATGACAAGAAAGTCAGCTACACTTTAGAAAATGTACCTGATGCAACAGGTGTATTGCCGCGTACAGGCAATTGGGAACTCTGGGGTACTACTACGGTAGAACTTAATGAAGGTATTGCAGCAGGTGTATTCGATTTGTATTTTTGTTATGAAAATGATTCGTGCGGAAACCTTGTAAGTTTCCAGTTTGATAACGGAGTTTCAGATGCTACTGAACCGGTTGATGCTGTAAGTGCTATTCATAGTCAGACAGGTTTTACCACAGATGGACTTGATGCTGAATATGGTCTTACAACAGGTGAGGGCTATGCAGCAACTACCGGCGACTACGGTGATCTCAATGCGATTTACGGACTTGATTTCGGCGATGGATATAATACACAGCTTGTGTTGAACGCAGAAGTATTTACAGGCGGAAAGATGGCATTATTTGATGCATGTGTCGGAGAAAACAATGCAAATCTCTTGCAGGAGATTGAAATTCCTGAAACAGATGGGTATGAGGATATAACCATTGATCTGGATGAGGCTGTATACAATCTTTCCGGAGTAAGATATTTATGTATGGCATTTGATAATACCATAGAAATCAGCTTAAAGAACTTTAAGTTTGTTCAGACTTTTGATCCGTTCTTAGGTGATGATGAAGTAAACGTTGTATATATCGGCGGCTCAATAACAGCCGGTGCCGGTTCTTCGACAAATGATAAGTGCTGGGTAAGTCTTGTAGGAGAACAGCTAAGCGAAAAGTACGGTGACAGAAAAACCTTCAATAACTATAACGTAGGTATTGGCGGAACAGGTTCAGACCTCGGACTTATGAGACTTAAGAGTGATGTTATTGATAAGGCTCCGGATATGGTGTTTATAGAGTTCAGCGTTAACGACCAGGGTTCAGAACTGGCTCTTGCTCAGATGGAAAGTATTGTTATGACTCTTCAGAAAATGGAAAAGACACCGTATATTGTATTTGTATTTACTACGACAAAGGCTTTATCGGGAACAGATTATCAGAAGTACCACAGAATGGTAGCAGACCATTATGGTATACCATATGTAGACCTTGATGCTCATGTTATCGCAGACGGAAAGGTACTTGACAAGGATACAGAGGGAACGATATTAGGTGACAACACTCATCCGAATGATGCCGGATATGCATATTATGCAGGAATAATAAATGAAGCTATGGAAAAGCCTTCTTACTTCGTAAGACCTGAGGCTAAAGCTACAAAGCTTTCAGAAAAATCACAGGCAGTTGAAATAGCAACTATCCCTGTATCTGCATTTACAGTATCGGGAACTGCCGGAACAGATTATGAGATTAAAGACGGAAAAGTATATCTCTATACACAAAATGCAAAGGTAACAGCAACATACACAGGTGATATGCTCGGAACAACAGATTATATCTGGAATATGGGCGGCAAGTATACAGTTACGGTTGATGGAGTAACAATTACCGACCGTGCAGACAACGGAACATGGATAACCGCAAGAGATACATATTATAAGAACAGTGCAACAGGTGTTCTTAACTTAGGTTATCTTGAAATGGGACTTCCTAACGGAACTCATACCGTAGAGCTTGCAATGGTTGAAGGCGGTACACCGACTGCTCCGCAGGTACAACTCGGACAGCTCTATTATAATAAGTCGGCTGATGACGGAATACCTGTAAAGAGTACAGTAAGAACTGCATATTCATATGATGATGCCATAAAGGCGGCAAAAGAGTATTATGAAGGTTCAAAGTTCTCAGAGTCAAACAACAATACAGGTATTGTTACGGTAGCAGGTTATCTTGAAAGTACTTTGAAAGATCAATGGATTTCATATAAGGATGTTGATCTTACGCAGGGTGTAGGAAAAGTTTGGGTTGACCGTGCATACAAACAGGCAATCCCGGGTACAATTCAGGTAAGAGTCGGAAGTCCGACAGGAACTGTAATCGCAGAAATTGCACCGGATTCACGTGGAACAGGTACCGGAAGCTGGAACGCATTTGAAAAAACAGAAAGCGGAACCGTTATTAATAATGTATACGGTATAGTTGATGTATATCTTACATTCGCAAACGGTATTTGCGGAAACATCGATAAGATATGGTTTGAACCGGCTCCAAGTTTAGACGTACCGGCTGCACAGCTTAATGAGTATAACTATTCTGAAAAGTCAGACGGTATACTAACATTTAATGAAGCGTTTGACTTTATCGGAAACGGTGATTATATTACATATAATGTAAATGTTACAGAAGACTTTGCTGACAGAGCTCTTGTAGTTGCTGAGGTATCATCTTATGATAAGACAGGTAAGATTACAGTAAGAGACGGAAGCGCAGATGGTGAAATTGTTGCTGAAATAGATGTTGAAGCATACGGCGACAGAACGGTAGTGAACAGTGCAAAGGGCGCGCTTACTCAGTATGGTAAGTCACTCACAGGTTCGCATACACTTTATGTAGTTTTTGAGGGAGAAAAAGGATTTGCAAGCTTTAACGGACTCAGATTTATGTCACCAAAGGGCTTAACTGATTTACTTAATACAACAAATCTTGATGAAATAGGCGGCGGTGCAATACTTCCGGGCTCAGGAATGATAGAAAGCTTTAATATTTATGGTGCATATGCTAAGTGGGAAGATATTGATTTCGGCGACGAAGAAAAGCTTCTTCAGGTTGAAGTTTACTATGGTGTAGGTGCTACACATACAGGCTGTGCGGTAGAAATCAGACTTGATGACCCTGATGGTGAGATTATCGGAAGAGGCAGAATGACAGAGGCCGGTGGCTGGAGTAGTAAAAATACTTATTTCACAGCAAACTTATACAGAGGTATAACCGGAATTCATGATGTATATGTAAGAGTACAGGATCATCCGGAGATGACATTAACAAGAGCCGGAAATATCAGATCATTACAGTTTAAAGAGGTTGCCGAAGGTACAACATATCTTACAAGC
The DNA here is from genome assembly GCA_045637525.1 of Clostridia bacterium. Classification (GTDB taxonomy): domain Bacteria; phylum Bacillota; class Clostridia; order UBA1381; family UBA1381; genus JAZTZP01. Next base: position 32,138 of record JAZTZP010000172.1, read on the forward strand.
AATCAGAACTGGCAGAATTTCTATCAGTCAATTGCAACGGTAACACCGGCAGAGGGTGCTAAGAATATAATGCTTATAACAGCTGTATATGATGATGCAGGTAAGCTCTTAACTCTTAAGGCTGATACAAAAGACATTAAGGAAGCAGGCGTAACTGCTTTTGAAACTATAACTTTAAAGCAGGATCTTGCCTCTATTACAACGGGTTATAAGGTTGTAACATATCTCTGGAATGGGGAAACTCTTGCTCCTATAAATGAGCAGGTATTAATAACAGAGGTTGAAGCTCCGGCAGGGGAATCAACAGAAGTAACCGAATAATTTAACCGGCATGGATATGCCGTGAAAATATAATGTTATCTTAAAAATTACTCTACAAAAGGCGGCCGGGGGAAACCCCGGCTGTAATTGTAAAATACAATTGAAAATTGAAAGTGGAGAATTGAGGAAGAAAATCAAAGATTTTCAGTTACATATAATAAAGAGATTCTAAGGTGAAAAGAAAATGAAGAAAATTTTTAGTATTATAACTGTGCTGTCAATAATGTTATCGGTTATACCGAAGGCATTTGCTGAGGATTTTAATCCGTTTGACGGCGATGATGAAATAAACGTTGTTTATATAGGCGGTTCAATTACTGCCGGAGCCGGAGCTTCCGCCGTGGAAAAAAGGTGGGTGAGTATTGTAGGCGAAAACTTAAAGGCTAAATTCGGAGATGGGAAGGTTTTCAATAACTATAATGCAGGTATTGGCGGAACAGGTTCTGATCTCGGACTTATGAGGATTGAAAGCGATGTTATTTCAAAGAAACCCGATATGGTTTTTATTGAATTTGCGGTGAATGATTTTGGTTCTGAGAAAGGTCTTTCTCAGATGGAGAGTATTGTAAAAACCTTGCAGACAATGGAACCTACGCCATATATAATGTTTGTATTTACTACAACAAAAGCTCTTACCGGAACAGACTATCAGAAGTACCACAGACAAGTTGCCGATTATTACGGAATACCGTATGTTGATCTTGATGCGGCGGCAAAGCGTGATGGTAAAGACTTAGACAAAATTTTAGGTGATGGTGTTCATCCTAATGATGAAGGATATGTATATTATGCAGACGTGATTAGTAAAGACTTGGAGAAGCCGGAAAGCTTTGTAAGACCTGAAAAGAAAGAGAAAATGTTATCGGAAAAATCGAAGGCAGTATGCGTTAAAGACGTAAGTGTGAAGGCTTTTGATATTTCAGGGGAGAGCGGAGTTGATTATGAGCTTACAACTAATCGGTTGTATCTGTATACCGACAAAGCAAAGGTATGTGTGAAATATACGGGAGATATTTTTGCTGTTCGTGACTATATATGGGACAAAGGCGGCAAATACAGTATACGTGCTGACGGTATGGAAAAGTATGAGCGGGATACGTATTACAAAAACTCGGCAAGCGGTGTTCTTAATATGGGATACCTTGACATGGATATGACATTTGGCGAGCATACCGTTGAAATACAAAAGACTGCGGACGATAATACAACGGTAGTGCTTGGATATATGCAATGTAATACAATGGATGATAACGGTGTTGTGGTAAAGCAACCTGAGCTGAATGATCCTGACGCTCCGGCTGTTATGAAGGACAGCTATGATGAAGCTGTTGGCACAAGTGTGACACCTGAAAAGCTTACAGGCTCGGAATATGCATTAATAAACGCATATTCAAATCAGGGCGGAAAAATTATTGTGCGTATTGGAAGCCCTGACGGCGAAGTAATAGCCGAAACTGAGATAAAACCTACGGGGAATATGTTTATACCGGTATTTACTGCGCTCTATACAGGCGATAAAGAAATAAAGGATAACACAGATATTTTTGTAACGGTTGAAAACGCTGAGTGGGAATATGTGGATTTTATAAAGCCTGATTTATATTCCGAAACTCTTGATGTGATGAAGATAGATGCGCTGAATCTTCTTACGGTGGAGAATGCTCATCTTCAGAATGCAAATCTTCCTGACAGCTGGGCGGCATGGGCGGCTGTTGATTTTGGAGAAGGTGGAAAAATGCTGGACTGTGTTGTTGAATATGCTGTTACTGAAAGCTATGAGGGCTCAGCTCTGGAATTAAGGCTTGATGCACCGGACGGAGAGCTTATCGGATATGCAATTTTAAAAGCAACAGGGGGCTGGAATGAGGAGCAGAAAGGAAGCGTTGAGTTTCCTGTTTTAAAGGCTATTTCGGATCTTCATACTATATATGCAAGAATAGAGGATGCACCTACCACTAAAAGAAATAAGGCCGGAAATATTATAACGATTAAGTTTTCAGATGCAGAAGAAAACTCCAATATCTGCTGTATGGAGCTTTTTGAAAGCTTCGAAACAGTTGCGTTGTCGAAGGTAGATAATCCGATACTGATTACTGCAGTATATGATAATAACGGATATATGACAGATGCATTTATCGGAGAAAAAGAAACATCGGAAAACATTACGATATGCAAAACAAATATTCCGCATTCTGAAAATATAGGATATGTAAATTCGTATGTATGGGATGGAATTAATTTTATTAAGTGATGTATTGACAAAGTTTGCAATTTATGCTAAAATGTAAACAATATAAACTATAATTTAAATGATGCGATATTCAAAGCCTATCAAAAAGGTAAAAAAAGAAAGGACGAAAATAAAATGAAAGAACCGGAATATTATGAAAAAATTGGTTATGAAGACCACGGATATGTTTCTCCTGAGCTTTCAAGTTCTGATATATACCCTGATTATATAGAAGAAGAGGTGAAGAGTGCTGTTCGTCGGATTCAGGCGCATCAGGGGACTGATACCATAACTTTTGGTTTTATGACTGACCTCCACTATGCGCTTTCATATAATCACGAGATAAGAATGAAAAGGACGTTAAATGCTTATCGCGAGATAGCGAAACGTGTTCATGTTGACTGTCTTATGCTCGGAGGAGACTATACAAATGAGGGATGTAAGGAATATAAGTCCGATTGTTACAGAGAGCTTCGTGCACAGCTTGCAGGGATAGATTATTTCCCGGTAAACGGAAACCATGACGACGGTACAATATGGGATAAGGCATATCTGAAAAAAGATCAGGCAATTAATTATTTAACACATGATGATTTATATACGCTTTTTTATAATCATCTGCCAAAGCTTGGTGCTCAGTTTGATAAAAATAATCATGCACTTTACTATATGTATAATGATAAAGTATCAAAGACAAGATACATATGTTTAGATTCCGGAGATGTTCCCTATACAATGGATGAAAAAGGCGGAATTCTTCATGGCGGACAGTGGCTCTTTTGCATACAGCAAAAGCAGATAGACTGGCTTGTAAATGAAGCTTTAAAGTTCGATGAAGATGGCTGGAGTGTAATGTTCTTTGCTCATTCTTATGATCGTACAGCACTCAATGATAAGAACAGCTCAGACAATGACCGTAAATATATGGCGGTTTTGAATGGTATTATAAAAGCATTTAAGAATGGTAAAGACTTTAAATATGACTGCTGTGATGAAAGTTTTGAAAAGCATGTAGATGCAAAATTCTCAACTTATAAAAAAGCTGATGTTATAGGTGGATTTATTGGCGATTATCATACTGATGCAGTGGATTATGATGATGGAATTCCATATATTTTAACAGCAAACGCAGTAATGTATTGTACATCGGGGTCTTTTTATGTACAGCGTTCGGACGGGAATAAAACAGAGGTTTTATTTGATATTATTACAATAAATAAAAAAGAACGCACGATATACATAACAAGAGTAGGTGCAGGAGAAGACAGAGTAGTAAAATACTAAAGGAGATTTTGTTATGGACAGAAAATTAGAAAACCTAAATCTTGGAGATAAAACATTATCTTTAGACGAATTTGTATTGTTTAGCGATTTTAAATCCTTTTCGTTTCCGGAAATGGGAAGTGAAAAGGCGAAAGAGATAATAGAAAAAGCAGAAAAATATTCAGAATCTGAGTTTCCGATACTTCGGGCAACTGAGTATATGAGGTTTTTGGATGATGGCAACAGAATGGGTTATCAGGATCCGTATTATGACAGAAGAAAGGCGCTCAGATTTTATACATTGGCTGAATGTATAGAGAGAAAAGGGAGATTTATAAAAGACCTCATTGATATTTTATGGGCAATTTCAGAAGAAACTACATGGGTTGTTCCGGCTCATAATTTTTCGATGAAAGATAAAACTGCCCATGCAAATCTTCCGGATTGCTTTGATTGCGACCCGTGGTACATAGACCTTTTCTCGGCAGAGACAGCGGCGTGTATTGCATTTGCCTATTATTATTTAAAGGAAGATATAATAAAAGCAGGGGGAGAGCTTGTTTGTCGCCGTATTGAACACGAAATAGATAAAAGGATTGTAAAGCCATATTTAAAATATGACGAAATGTGGTGGATGGGATTTACGATGGATTGGGTAAACAACTGGAATCCATGGATAAATTCCAATGTCTTAACAACGGTAGCACTTGTTGTATCGGACGCTGACACAAGAAAAAAGATAGTGGATAAGTGTGCTAAGAGTATTGATAATTTCATTGCGGCATATAAGCCGGACGGTGGCTGTGATGAGGGGCCGTCATATTGGGGAGAGGCCGGTGCTGCCATGTTTGACTGTCTTGAGATTTTATATGATATGACGGGTGGGGCGGCTGATTTATTTAACGACCCGGATTTAAGAAATATTGTGGAGTATATTTATAAAGTTCATATAAACAGCAATTATTTTATAACTTATGGTGACGCTCATGCAAAAATGAAAGTCAACGGAGCTCTTTACCGCAGAATAGGTCGCAGATTTTGTTCGGAAGTTATGGAGGGATTCGGACAACAGATGCTTGAAACGTTTGGATTTGAAACTCAGGAGCTTTATAATTCTTATCGTGTGTTTAAAAATATTGCAGATGATGCTCCGTCAGATAAAAAGTATGTTTCACCGTTGTTTTCGGTGCTCCCGGATATGCAGCTTTGCGCAATGCGTGAGACAAATGAGAGTGATAAGGGGTTTTATCTGTGGCTTAAAGGCGGACATAATGACGAAAGCCATAATCATAACGACATCGGAAGTATAGGCCTTTATTATAACGGCGAACCTGTGATGATTGATATAGGAATAGGTGAATACACAAGATTTACCTTCAGTGATATGCGTTACACCTTGTTCCCGATAAAGTCGGAGGATCATAATCTTCCGGTAATAGGAGGAAAAGGGCAGAAATACGGTGCAGAATATAAATCGGATTTCTTTGAAGCTGATGAGAAATCAGGTTCTGTAAAAATCGGATATAAGGGTGCTTATGAGAACAGGGAAGAAATAGAATCATTAGTCCGTACTGCATCATTAAAAGACGGAAAAGTAAAAATTTGTGATGAAGTCAAAGTAAAAACACCGCAGGATATAGTATTTAATTACTATCTGAAGAATAAGCCGTCTCTTTTATCTGATGGCGTGATAGATTTAGGTGAAGGTGTGAAAATGGAATACAGCGCCGGCTTAAAAGCAGAAATTGAAGAATTGATTTTTGAGGATAAGTCTTTGGCACGCGACTGGGAATGTGACAGAATATACCGGGTGTCTTTTTCCACTGATGGAAAGGTATGCGAAGTTGTTGCGGACTTTTGTGTTTGTCATGAATAATAGTTACAGAACTAAAAAAGGTATTGTTTTATCAATACCTTTTTTTAGTTCCTGAATTTAGTTCTGTACTCATTTGGAGTGATGTTATATTTTTTCTTGAACAAAGTGCAGAAATAGCTTGAGCTTAAATAGCCTGTTTCGTTTGATATCTGATTTATGGTAAGATTTGTGGTTTTTAATAACTTTTCAGCAGCTTCCATACGCACTGAATTTATGTATTCTCCGACGGAAACGCCTGTGCTTGCTTTGAAAAGTCTGCCGGCATATATTGCCGAAATGTTTTCATCATCAAAAATCATTTTAAGAGAAAGGTTTTTATCGGAGTATTTTTCCAATATTTTTTGCTTTACACGATCTATGATGTCGGAGTGTTTGTCTGATTTTTTTTGAGTTATAAGCTCACAGGTGTTTTTGAAGGCTGAGGCGAAAAATTCTTTTAACTCATTAAAGGTTTGTATGCTGCTCAGCTTTTCCAAATCATAATCAGCAGATATATCCGCCGAATCGTTTATGTTATATATTGCAGTAAGAAGTCTCAGATTCGCTGATATGAAGTTGACATACTTACTCGGAGAAATTATGTTTAAAAACTCGCTGTAAAGACGTTCACATTCATCTGTATTGCATTTTAACAGTTCTCCTTTTATCCTTGCTTCAATACCGGAAGGATATGAAACTGATTTCCAGGAAACATTATCAAAATCCTTCTGAGTGATAATTGCACGTGATTCAAAGAATATTTTGTGTTTTAAAATATCCTCAAGCATTGAATATGCGTTCGGTATGTTGAGCTGGTTTGATATTGGCTCTGATACGGCAACGGACAGGGAAATTGACAGCTCTTTATATATTATCTGCTGAATTTTTTCAATAATCGGAATTATGTTTTCTACATTATCAGCAGCGATTAAGGTGGCTGTTTTGGTATCGTGCATATCTACGGTTTTTGGGTGGAAGGTTTGAAACAGCTCTGTTATAATATTAAAAATTCCGTATTTGAGCGAATCAATTTCGCTTATTCTTTCGACGGTATCTAAAATGCTGTCATAATTATCTATATTAAATACCATTAAAATGCAGGTGTCGCCATACAGATATTCTGTTTCAAGCATATTCAGTGCAATTTTTTCCTTGTGGTTTAAGGAGCTGCTTGTAAGAAAGTTCTTAAAAGCAAAGCGGTTAAGCATTTCGTCGTAATTATGCTTGTGCCATTTAAGAGTGCTGACCTCTGAGAATATGAGGTTTAACGGCTTATACATTCTTTTAAGCACCAAGAAGGTGAGGAAGAAGGCAAGAACCGTCATTACAAGGCAGATAATCAGCGAGGTAACTCTCATTCTTGAAAGACTTGATTCTATTGCGTGTGCCGGTCGGGTATATATGATATACCAATCGGTAAACATAGATTTTGAAAAGCTTGTATAATGAGTTTCGCTATCGGTTTGTGTTTTTATGAACGTATTTTGTTCGTTTCCGCTGATGATGTCGGAAATAAGTGTATCGCTTGATAAATCCGTGAAGCACTGATACCTTTTTCCGGTATTCATTGTAAAGCCGTCGCTGTTTACGAAAAATAATTCGCCTTCGCCGTCGGGGCACAGAGGCTCGGTCATGCTTTTTATTATATCCTGCGAGAAGTTTATAACAACGCAGTTTTTTGAGTTTGCTCCCAAAGCATCAAAAAATACGTATGTATAAACAAAGGATTGAGGTATTACATCAGTTGTCCCTATACTGCGTACTGTCGGTGAAAAATCACGTGTTTTGTATTTTTCTTCTATAATATCTGTAATACTTAAATCGGAAAATGTTTCGATATTGGCTGTGCCTGAGAGTGAGCCGGCTGAGTATATTGTGTTTTTATGGGAATTATACACATATATTGAATTTATATGAGGCTGTGTTGCCCGGTATATCGAAAGCTGTGCCTGACCGCGCTGGATGTCGAATATTGTGGCGTTATCTGAGAAAAGCTTTGATACAAGTGAATCAAAATACACTTGAGTTGACAGCGTTTTTGCTGAATTTGAAATGTCGGAAAGCTTCATATCCACGCTTTTTAATGTTTCTAATGATGCACTGTCGAGAAATTTGACAGCAGTTTTTTCAATGTTTACATAAAATGCTATCGAAAAACTGAGTATTAAAATGATGCTCAGGCATATTACGGGTATTGCTATGGATTTGTATTTGTTTTCATGCGTGCTTTTAAAAGCACTTACGGGGCCTTGCATATTCATACTCATTCCTTTCTTTAGATTATCTAATAGAATTATACCATAAATAAGCTGTAAAGTCAATATAAAAATATGCAGAACGGTATGTTTTTTTGATTTATAAGTAAATGTTCATATTTTGAAACAATGTTTAAAAATCTAAATGTTGTATCTTTAATTTCTTAAAGAATGTGAAAATATTGCTATTTACAAGTGTTTTTTTATGTGTTAAAATGGAAGTGTATTAAACTTGAGGAGGAATATTATGTTTAAATCTGTATTCGGGACCGGAATGTGTCTTTTGCTTACTTTCGGATTTGCAGGACACATATCGGCGGAAAATATATCGGTTGTTACCAACAGCAGAGAAATTACCATTGAGGTGAAAAATGCGAATTGGAAGAACAGGGAATTATCGGTTATAAGTTTTTTGTCGGACGGCGATTTTTCAAATCAGTCCGCATTCGATGAAAGAATGGTATTTGCTGATGTTGTTGAAGCTGATGAGAACGGCAATGCAACGATTGAATTTTTAATGAAGGATTCCGGAGCGAGCGGTGACTATAATGTTGAGGTTTCATTGACGGACGGAACACAGAACGAAACCGTTACATATTACTATGCATCGGACTCGGACAGAGAAAATTTTGAGAGGCTGCTTTTACAAGCTATAATTAATAAGAATGACGATGCTGTTTTTGACATATTGGATTGTGATGAGTCGGATGTGCGTATATTGGTATCAATGGGAATTTTAGAAAATGAATTCTTACTCCTTGATGAAAATGACGCAAAGGAAGCGGCGCTTTTAATAGTAAATTCTGACGAAGAGGGTATTGTCGGAAAGATAAACGAAGGAATAATATGTGAAAAAGTTTCGGTTTCATCGGCAGACGTGATAAGACAAATTTTTGCGGATTATGCAGGGTATATAGGTATGGAGCTTGATAGTGATGAAAACTACATGGAGCTTTTAGACTCCGGGGCTGAGGGACGGTTATATTCAAGACTTGAACAATTAACGAACGACACTTATGCGGCGATACGTGATAACACTAAGACATATGCGGCAATAGAGAGGCTTAACAATGAAACCAGCTATCTGAATGTACCGGGGCTTATAACAAGAAATAACGATATATACAAGCTTAATCTTACGGGCGGATTTGCGAGGCTTACAGAAGCAGGGAAAGCAAACGTATATAAAGCAATGATAGGAAAGGCATTTCGTGACTGCAATGAAATGGCAGAAGTGTTTAATGCGGCAGTTGAGGCAGAGCTCAGGAGATTGAATGGCGGCAACAGTTCCGGCGGTTCCGGTGGCGGAGGCGGCGGAGGCGGTGGAGGCGGCGGCTCTTCACCGGTTGTAAGTGATTCGATGATTTCGGGTACAAACAGGGATAGCGAAACAGAAGCTGAACAAAAAACGGAACAAACCGAGAAAAAGACTTTTGTCGATATGTCAGGCTATGAATGGGCGACTGAATATATTGAAGAGCTTGCTGATAAGGGTATAGTAAGCGGGGTAAATGAAAATGAATTCATGCCCGGAAAAAATATCACACGTGAGGAATTCGTGAAAATGATAGTGCTTGCGTTTGAGATACCTCTTACAAAGGAAGTATACGGATTTAGTGATGTTGGGGATGAATGGTATGCACAATACGTAAATACTGCGGCAGGTGCCGGAATAATCAGCGGAATGGATAACGGAAGTTTTGGCGTTGGAGTGAATATAACACGAGAGGATATGGCTGTAATTGCTGCAAGGGTTATGGGACTTAAGGCAGACAGCGAAGCGACTGAGTTTTCAGATGATGCTGATATAAGCGGATATGCAAAGGATGCAGTTTGCGCGATGCGTGAAAAGGGAATAATAAACGGCGTTGGTGATAACAGATTTTTACCAAAGGCAAATGCAACAAGAGCGGAGGCTGCAAAGATTATTTGCATGGCAATGAAGTAACAGGCAATTATAATTTTACCTGATTATCTGAATAAAATGATGGATTGGAGGAAGAGACAAAGATGATGAAGAAAATAATATCGCTTGCGGCGACTGCGTTTATGATGTTTTCTTTGACCTCGTATGCGGATGATACATATATTGATACAAGAGAAAGCGGATTTGAAGAAGCGGTGGCTGTTGTGAGTGCACTCGATATTATGAGTCCTATAAGTGATGAGAGGTTCGGAACAGAAGCTTTGATAAGCAGAATAGATTTTGCAGAAATGGTATGCAAGGCATTCGGATACAGTGGGGTGTCGTCCGGTGAAAGCTATTTTAATGATGTAAATAACGCATATGTAAACTTTGCATGTGAAAGTGGCTGGATAAATAAGGCGGAAAGTTTTTTTCCGAATGACGGCATTAAATATAATGAGGCTATGAAGATTGCGGTGTCGGCGCTCGGTTATAAAACTATGTCTGAAAAGACAGGCGGTTATCCGGGCGGTTATATGAGCATTGCGGCAAAGCTCGGTTTAAATCATAACATATCTCTTGCCGGCGAAGATGTACTGAATGCCGGTGATTGCGCGAAGCTGATATTCAATGCATTAAACACAAGACCGTATGAGTTTGACGGCTCATCCCAATATACGGAGGGTGACACGCTTTTGTATAAGGTATTCTCGGTAAAAAAGGGAAGAGGCATTATTACGGGCAACAATCTGACAAGACTTTATTCAAAAAACGGAATTAAAGGCAAAAATCAGATAGAAATTGATGATATGATATACCTGACGGAGTTGGAAGGTATAAGCGATTATCTCGGATATGATGTGATATTTTATTATTCGGAAGAAGAGATGAACGAAACTGAAATAATTGCATTTATTCCTGCTGATAAAAATAAGATTACGGTTATAAACGCCGAAAATATATCGGAGGCGGCGGGTAATGGTGTTACATACTACAATCAGAATAAACGCGAGAGTCGTGTTAAGTATTCACCGACTGCCGATTATATAGTAAACGGAGTTTGTTCGGTTCTTGAGGATCCGAAGCAGCTTGAAATAAAAAACGGACAGATAAAATTTCTTGATAATGACGGCGACGGTACGGCAGATGTGATTTTTTCGGAGGCGTATGTAAATTATACTGTGAGTGTTTATGACATTAATCAGGAAAAGCTGTATATGAAAGAATCGGGAGTGGATATTGATTTTTCAAAGCTTGAGAGCAATGGAACAGCAGTTATAAATAAATCCGATATGGAAAGCGCCGGCGAAGGTGATGTTGTGTCTGTGTTTGCTGATGTGATAAAGGTAACAGACAGTGGTGAAACGGTGGATTTTGAAAATTCTTCAGTAATAAGGCTCGAACTCAGTACAAAAAAGGTTAGCGGAAAGGTTGAGGCTATTGATGAAGAACGCATTACCGTAAACGGTGAAGGGTATACGGTTTGTGATAATATTGATATTAAATCTGAACTCGGCATGACGGATTATTATATATTCAGCCTTGATATTAATAATAAAATTTCATCATACAAAAAAAGCGGCGAAAGCGATCTGAAGGTTGGAATTGCTGTTTTTGCTACGTATGATGAAGCGGAAGAGAAGGCTGTTGTCAAGCTGTTCGGAGAGTCTAATAACTGGGAAGTTTTAAACTTTGCAGACAGAGTTATTTTAGACGGTGACGGTGCTGACGATAAAGCTGCGGTTGAGGCATGGAAAAGAAATACGGGCAGTGCTTTTAATCCGCAGTTGATTCTGTATAAGTTAAATCCAGACGGAAATATAAATTATATAGATACCGAGTATATGGGAACAACTGAAAATAAATGGGAAAACCTTTTTGAAGGATATAAAAGAACCGCAAGTATCAAGTATTATACAGGACAGCAGAGCTTTGAAGGTTTAGGCGGAGTTACGTCGACAACCAAGCTTTTTGAAGTTCCGGCAGATCTTGATACGTTTAAGATTAATGCTGAGGAACCGGATAAATTCAGATATTATTCTTCAGCTAAACAATATCTGAAAAACAATACGAGATATTATGTGAGATTTTATAATCTGTCTAAAGGCTTTTTAGCGGATTATGTACTTGTGCTTCGCGCGGCGGATTCTAAGACTGATGTTGATGAATCTGTTTCGGTTGCGATTTTCGATAAGCTTAAAACTGTGGTGAATGCGGATGATGAGATAGTATACTCGGTCGGTTATTACCTTGACGGCAAATACACGGAGATTGAAACGACTGCAGATATGTGTTGTTATCAATATATCAATTCGGTGAAGACCATTATTGATATTAAAACTCTTAAAAAAGGCGATATTATAAGAGTAAATTCTGATGGACTGGCATCAAATGCGATACAGCTTGTTCTTTCTCCTCATGTTAAGAATGCATACATGGGACTTAATACACCTGTATATAATGCCGGAGCACAGTCGGGATATACTCAGGAATTCCGATGCGTTTACGGCAGAGCTTATTCTAAAAAAGACAACACTATTACGATGTGTTATGAAGAAGATTTGTCGGCACTTGATGCAAAGAGCGATATGTTTGAATATCTTGAGGTTATGTGTACCGATAATGCAAAGGTAATGGTATATAATAAGACAGAGAATGAGATATATGAGAGTAATGCTTCGGCTATACGTGATTATATTAATTCAGGAGCTGCCGATTGCAACATTGTTGCACAGCAAAGATACGGAACGCTCGCAAATGTTATAATTATTAACGAATAGCTGATGAAATAATTTTGAAAGGAACATAAGAATGAAAGTTAACAGCAGAATGAATATTAAAGCTTCAAAACGGAAGAAGAATTTTCGGCGTAATGTTCCGTTTTTGTTGCTCGCATTACCTGCAATTATCGTTATTTTAATAATGAACTATTTTCCTATGTTTGGATTGCTTCTTGCTTTTAAAAACTATAATTTTTCAGACGGGTTTTTAGGCAGTCCATGGGTTGGATTGAAGAATTTTGACTTTTTCTTTTCATCAATGCAGGCTTGGAGAATTACGAGAAATACTATCGGAATGAATCTTATGTTTATTGCGGGAAATCTTATAATTTCAGTGGGATTTGCCGTAATACTTAATGAAGTTAAGTCAAGAATGGCGGTTAAGCTGTATCAGACGGCAATGTTTTTTCCGTATTTTATATCATGGGTTGTTGCCGGAATTATGCTGTATGCATTTTTAAATTCCGAGTTCGGAATTTTAAACGGCTTTCTTGCGCAATTCGGTATTGAAAAAATCAGTTGGTATTCGGAGTGGAAATATTGGCCGTTTATACTTTTTATAATGTATATATGGAAGCATGCAGGCTATTCTACGCTTGTTTACTATGCAACCATATTGGGATTTAATGATGAATATTATGAGGCGGCGTATCTTGACGGTGCAACAAGATGGCAATGTGTAACGAAAATTACGATACCGATGCTTGTTCCGATTATAACGATGATGACACTTCTTAATATCGGTAAGATTTTCTATGCGGATTTCGGACTGTTTTTCCAGCTTCCGAGAGATATTGGTTTGTTATATCCTACGACGGATGTTATAGACACATATGTTTACAGAACTCTTAAGGTGACGGGCGATGTCGGTATGTCGGCGGCTGTCGGCTTCTATCAATCTGTTGTCGGATTTATACTTGTAATTGTATCAAATCTCGTTGTAAGAAAAATCAATGAAGAAAATGCGTTATTCTAAAGGAGGTGCGGTAATGAAAAAAAGTAAAGCAAATATTTTTATACATATTCCGATTATAATATTCGCCATATTATGCGTTATTCCGCTTGTTGTTATAATTACAATATCTCTTTCAGATGAGGCATATATTGTGGCAAACGGATATTCTGTTTTTCCAAAGGATGTGTCTTTTGCGGCGTACAGATATATTTTTGCTAATCCCGGCGATATTTTATCGGCATACCGCATCACGTTTACCGTAACGGTTGTCGGACTTCTTATATCGTTGCTGATTTGTTCGGGGCTCGGATATTCTTTGTCGAGACGGGAATTTACATTCTCGCGTCCGCTTACGTTTTTCGTGTTTTTTACTATGCTGTTTAACGGCGGAATGGTTCCGACATACATGGTCGTAACGAAGCTTCTTAATATAAGCGATACCATATGGGCAATGATTATACCGCATCTGGTAAGTGCATGGAATGTTATGCTTTTAAAGTCGTTTTTTAAAGGGCTTCCGGATTCACTTATAGAGGCGGCAAGGATTGACGGAGCAAAAGAGTTTGGTATATTCTTTACAATTGCAATTCCTCTGGCAAAGCCGGCTCTTGCAACGGTTGGAACGTTTATAGCGCTCGGATACTGGAACGACTGGTATCAATCGCTGTTATATATAAACAAAAAAGAACTCGTGAATTTGCAGTTTATGTTATATAAGATGATGTCAAACATCCAGGAAATGTTGAATCAGATGGAGAATGTGCCATCCGGTGTTGATGTGAACTCAATACCGAACGAATCGGCAAGAATGGCGATGTGTATTTTAGCGGCTGGGCCGATGATGTTTGTATTCCCATTCTTCCAGAAGTATTTTGTAAAGGGTATGACAGTGGGGGCGGTGAAAGGATGATTCCGAGAAACAAGAAAACGAAACGGCTCTTCAGAACACTGACTTCTGTTTGTGTGGTATTGTCACTTATATCTGTCGGAGCGGAGTGTTTTTCGAAGGAAGGGAAAAAGTGCTATTATATTTCGCCGGGCGGTAGTGATGAGTCGGGCGACGGAACAAGGCAAAATCCATGGAAAACGATAGAATATGCAAAGGACAGGATAAAGGATGAACCGTCGGAAGGCTCGGATATAGAGATAAATCTCGGAAGCGGTGTATATGTTCAAAGTGACGCAATTGTTTTTGGTGTTGATGACGGAGCGGCAGATTTTACGGTTACATATAAAGGTGACGGTACAATGCCCGTTATTATCGGCGGTGAAACGATTGGAGGCTGGGAGTATTACGGCGACGGAATATATAAAACAAACGTCGGAGAACGTGAGTTTAATTTCTTAACTGAAAACGGTGAACAGGCAATTCCGGCAAGATACCCCGACAATGAATATTTAAAGGCGACAGGTGAGAATAAGAAAAACAGTTTTTACATTCCCGAAAATGCAGATATTCCTTTGGTTTCGGATATAAGCGGGCTTGAGACTTACATATGGTCGGGAAGTGATATTGCATGGTTTAGTGATACGGTTAGTGTATCGACATATAATCAGGAGAAAAATCACATAGTTCTCGGTACGAATACACGATATACTATCGGTGACGGATCAAGATTTTATTTGCAGGGGGCTTTTGAATTTCTTAATTCACCCGGTGAATTTTATCTTGATAAAAAGACGAATGATTTGTATTATTATCCGCGTGGGGATATTAATTCGGCGGATATTATAGTACCTAATCAGGCGAATGTTATTGAGTTTCGTGGCGAAAGTCCTGAACAGGCTGTTGAAAATATAAAAATCAGCGGTGTCAGGATATGTATGGCGGATCGTGGCTATTCCGGTGTTTATATGCAAAATGCAAGCAATATTGAAATTTCGGACTGCAAAATAGAAAATGTCGGAAAGCATGGAGTTTTTATGGACGGCGCGGCTGTTAATAATACTGTGAAGAACTGCGAAATTTCAGATATTGGTTATGACGGAGTATTGATAAATAACGTTTCTGAAACTAAGGAGAACAATGTTACGTTAAAAACGCTCAGCAAAGGAAACGTCGTCACAAACTGCATGATACATGACGGCGGAAAGCTTGTGGGGGACGGCTCCGGTGTTCAGATTTACGATTCGGCGAAAAATACTGTTTCGCATTGCCGTATTTATAATTTCCCCAGATACGGCATAAGTATAAAGGGGGCGATAAAGCCCTATTCCTTAAAAGGTCAGACTGTTGAGGGATTGCTTATGACGGAAGATAATTTCCGCGAGGCGATGCATTCAGAGGGTAACATAATAATGTATAATGACGTTTCAAACGTTAATACCGATTCGCAGGATACCGGAGTTTTTGAGAGCTGGTGCAGTGATGTGGGGAATATTGTGGCAAACAATCGTTTTCATCACAGCGGTGTAACGTTTTCGGAAGCTTTTGGTATATATATAGATGATGCGGCGTCGGGATTTACGATTAAAAACAATATAGTTGATAATTTACAGAAGTTTCCCGGCGGAATGTTAGGTGCTGTAATGCATATTAAAGGTATAGGAAATACCGTTGAGGGGAATATATTGGCTAATAATAACGGTCATGGGGCTTTTCAGGTAATGAGTATGGCGGGTGAAGATAACTACGATATACGCTTTATGAAAAACACTGTGTATAATTCCGGAAGCTATATATATAGAAGTAAAAGTGCATATCCTGATGGCAGAATTTCCGGGGCGGATGAAAACGTTTTCTTTAACAGTGAAAAACGTTATGAGGTAATTGGCGTTGATTCGGCGATAAAAAATATCTGGGACTGGCAGGAAATAAAGCAAATGGATGAAAACTCACTTCCTGATACTGATCCGATGTTTTTTGATGCTGAGGCAGATGATTACAGATACAAATATAATTCGCCTGTGTACAAAAATGGTATAGAGGATATATGTGAGGGAGAAATAGGACTTACTGCGGATTATCCGTTTGCGGAGTCTGAAGCTTTACAAAAGCTTTACCTTGAAGACGAAGGTGAAAAGATTTATGGCTCGGTAATTTCTCTAAGAAGCGGTGAAGAGATTTCTCTTTCGTTATACGCAAGAACTGTAAACGGATACAGGGTTATTCCGCAAAATGCAGAGTTTCTGATAGCGGATAACAGTATTGCAAGATGTGATAATAACAGGATTATCGGCATAAAAAAGGGCAAAACAGAGATTACGATTTTAACGGGCGGCAAAACTCTTAAATATGATGTTTTTGTAGATGATTTACCTGTAAGCATTGAGATAAAAGATACGGACACAAAGCTTGGAGCGGGAGATGAGGTATGCTTAGCTCCATATGTTGTAACCGAATTCGGACGGATACTCAGAAACGGTATTCGGTTCAGTTTAGAAAACACAGGCGGTGATGTTATCGGTACTGATGGGCTAAACGTTACGGCAATCGGAACGGGTACGGCTTCGACTGTGATTACTGCTGTATCGGAAGGTTTTACTCTTGAAAAGACAATAGACTTTAATGTGTGCGATAATATTATTGAAGCTTTAAATGTTTTGAGCGAGATTGTTCTTGTAAAAGGACAGCAGAGACAGCTCGGTATAGAGGCGGTTTATTCGGATGGTACGATAAAAGAGATAGAGCCGTCGAAACTCAGCTTTAAAACACTCGATGAGAATATATTAGCGATAGATGAAAACGGAGTTATTACAGGCATGGACGAGGGAATAACCACTGTTTTTGCGGTATATTCTGAGGAAGGGTTTGAAATATCGGGTAGACTTACCTGTTCTGTAAGAGGAAAGGCGAGAAATCCTTCTGAGAAGCAATATGGATCGGACTGTGATGATTATTATGGCGTTAATGTTAATGTTGAGGATAAGACCGATATAGTCGGAAGCCTTGACGGCGGAAACAGGATAATGTATGGCGGATTTGATTTCAGTAACCGTGAGTATACGGATATAATTTTTAGTATAGCAGTTCCTGAGGAGCATGCCGGAAGTCCTGTGTATGTAAGACTTGACGATCCGAAAGGCGTTGTAATAGCGAAGCTTAACGTTGAAAGTACCGGATCTTTTTCAAACATGACAGAGCAAAGGGCAACGCTTGACCTTACAGAAGAACTGACGGGAATACATAATATTTATCTGACGTTTTCAAAAACAGGAACGGGAAATATTGCATGGTTTAAGTTTATTTCAAGAACCGAAGACTGCATGGATGCCGTTAGTAAGTCTTATTTTGAAAACGGCGCTGTAATACCGGCAGTTGGAGTTCCCGGTTATTTCGGAGACATATTCGTACAGTTTAAAGAACAGGCGGAGGAAGATTCTATGGAGCGTGCCGTAAGCCTTACGGACGACAGGGGGAATCAGCTTAAGATTCTTGCAGAGGCAAATGAGGATGTTTTGCGAATATCCGGATTTGGCGAACAGCTTTTGCCGGAAACGGAATATACTTTGAATTTACAGGGAAGTGAGTTAAGGCTTGCAGACGGAAGGTCGGTTATAAATAATTATACGACAAGCTTTATTACAAGCGCTGATTTAACAAGGCAAATGCCGGTTTTTGAGGACAGCTTTGAAAACGGCATCGGAAACTGGAAAGGAAGCGGCGGAAAGTTTGGCGAAAATGCCGGGCGGACTGATACGAAAAGCCTGATAATTAATAAAACTAAAAACGGTGATGTTAACGATCCGTTCCTGCTTGATAAAGAAATTCCCGAAAACGGAGTGTATGAAGCGTGGATTTATGATGATGGCGACTTTGTGAATAAGAAAACATTGCTTTTAAATCTTATCGGAACGGATGCTGACGGAAATGATGCTCAGATCCGGTTTGGTATAAAGGATGCCGAATACTATATATTTACTGATTCTACAACCTCAGCACCGAGTGTTGGGGTTATGAGAACAAAGGGATGGCACAGGTTTTCAATTGATTTTACAAATCCGGATTCGACGAAGGCATATATAGACGGTGTTTGTGTTGCGGTGAAAAATACGAAACTAAAAAGAGCAAACGGTTTTGGATTCTTAAATCTCTGGAGGAATAATTTAAGTGTACTTTTAGCGGATGATGTTAAGATATATCAAAAAGCAGACTATCAGCTTTTTGCTGATGACGGCAAGCATGCGTTTTTATGTGATAAATATTTTAATCCCATAACAGAAGTAAAGCCGGGAGCGGAGCTTTATATTGCGGCACGGGTTGAAAATAACACAAAAGGTAAGCACGATGCTGTAATAATAGCGGCAGGGTATGAAGACGGTATTCTTAGCGATATTAAGTTTTCACCAACGATTACGGTTTTACCGGGTGAAGCGGAGTTTGTAAAGATGGCGTATACCATGCCAAGCGATACAGCAAATAAAGAGATAAAGCTGTTTTTATGGAAGGGTGCAGGATCCTTAGAACCGATAGAGGAGCATACATTAATTAAATTATAATTTGGCGATGCTGAATTGAAATAAAAAAATAATAAGAAAGAAGGAAAGAATATGAAAAAGTCAACAAAGGTATTATCAGCTGTATTGGCGTCGATGTTTATTGTCGGCAGTTTTGGAGGCTGTAAGAAGAATGAGGAGAGTGCAGGTAATGAGATGCCGACTCTTAAGTGGTATCTGCCCATGACCTCGCAGTCAGACCAGAATATGGTTTTTGAAGAGGCAAACAAGCTTATTGAGGAGAAGGTTGGTGCACATATAGAATTTATGCCGGTAGACAGCGCAAGCTATGAGGATAAGATAAAGGTAACACTTTCTTCAGGTGAGCAATGCGATTTAGTATGGACTGCAAGCTGGAAAAATAACTATTTCCAGAATGTATCAAAAGGCGCTTTTTATGATATTACTGATTTAATGTCACAATATGCACCGGGGATTGTTGAAGCAGTTCCGGCTGAGATAATGGATTCCTTGAAGGTAAACGGTCGTCTTTACGCTGTTCCGAATTATCAGATTTCTTCATACATAATGGCATTCTGGCTTAAGAAGGATCTGGTTGATAAATACGGCTTTGACTATAAATCGGTTAAAGAGCTTAAGGATTTAGAGCCGTATCTTGCAAGTGTAAAGGAAAATGAAAAGGGAATATATCCGGCTGATAATGCATCGGGCAGACTATGGGCGCCGCTTATGTATGATATAGATGAGATAGGAACAGGTCTTGGTGTTTATTGTACGGATGAAACTGCAAAGGTGTTCAGCCTTTATGAGACGGAAGAATTTAAAAATGTAATTGCACTTATGCGTGATTGGAACAAAAAGGGTTATTTCCAGCCGGATTTGCTTTCGGTCAAGTCAACTACTGCTGAGTATAACCAGGGTAAATACGGAACAAGCTGTGTAGGAAACTTAGCTTATGACGGAGAAACTACTGCAAGTATCAAGGCAAGTCATGGTTGGGACGCATATGAGGTGAAAATTACAGAGCCGGTATTCACAACAAAGGGAGTTGCGGCAACGCTTATGGCTGTCGGAAAATCTTCAAAGTACCCCGAGAAGGCTCTTGAGGTATTAAACTATGTAAATACTGATCCTGAGGTTTATAATCTTTTATCATTCGGTATTGAAGGAAAGCATTACAACAAGCTTAAGGAAAACTACATAGAGCTTATTCCTGATTCGGGATATAAGAGCACAAACTGGATCTGGGGTAACACCTTCAACGGCTATGTTGTATCTCCTAAGGATGAAAAAGCCGGAGAAAAGACTTTGGAAACTCATGCAAAGGCAACAAATTCAGTTGCACTCGGATTTGCTATGGACTATACAAATGTATCATCTGAAGTCAGCCAGTGTACATCGGTAATTAATGAATATAAAAATGCTTTAACTACCGGAAGCGTTGATATTGAAGACGCATATGATACGTTTATTTCAAATCTTAAGACGGCAGGTATCGATAAATTGGTAGCTGAGGCTCAAAAGCAGATGGATGCATTTTTAGCTGCCAGATAAGCAGGCAATACTGTAAAATGTTAAGTTGACAGTAGTGCGATAAGCAGGGGGGATATTATTTGTTGAAAAGAGTTTTAAACTTTATACTTGCATGTACCATCGTGCTTCAGGGCGTGACGGCGGTATATGCAAGCTCCGACACCTTACCTGAAAATGCGTATGGTGCAAAGCTTACTGAAGAATATGCTCATAACGGCGGCAGTGGGGTGATTCTGAACTCTGACGAAGCCGGTGTTTCATATGCCTTAGACGACGGAAACATTGCTGAGGTATGGTTTTTCGATAATATCGACAATATCGGGATAAATACGGCGGCTATGGTGAGTGTCAATTCAACTGCAATCGGTGTTTTCGGGCAGGTAAGTGAAAATAAATATGTTGTTAAGAATACATCTGATGATTTATGGGAAATCACAGACGTTACGAGAAGCGGCGGATGGCATCAGCTTGTATTCGATTATTCGGACACTATTCAGAAGATATACATAGACGGTGTGCTTGTTAGAAATTATAAGGGCACGGGCGGAAAGCCTGAAACGCTGAGGTTTTACGATAAGTGGAAGAATAACAACGTTTCGGGAATGTGTATTGATGATATTGCTGTTTATGACAGCTTCAACGATTTTAAGCTTGAGGGAAGTACCACTTCTGTTGATGTTGGCAAAGACGGCACAGAGATTATGTCGGGATCGGTTATGCTTAAGGTCGGAAAAAGTACGGCTTATGTTAAAAATTATAAGCGTGAGCTTGATACACCGCCGGTAATATTTGAAAACAGGACGTTTATTCCTTTAAGGTTTATAGCAGAAGGGTTTGGCGGCAGGGTTTTGTATGATGAATACACCAACAGCGCCGTTTTAGAGGTTGGCGGAAAGTCGCTTACTGTAATACCTGAGAATGAATTTATGTGGTTAAATGGCGAAAAGGTGATGCTTGACGCACCTGTAAGAATGGTAAACGACAGGATGATGATACCGCTTCGGGCATTTTCGCTGAGTATCGGTAAAGAGGTTTTCTGGGATGACAGCGGACTGATACTTATACATCCGGTGAATACCGGTATTGACCTTACTAATCGTGAACTAATAAATTCTCTTATAAAGACCTTTGACAAGGATGAGCCGACTACTGTTATGAAGAGCCTTTACGTTTCACCGGACGGCAACGATGAGGTGGGCGATGGAAGCTTTGAAAAGCCGTGGCGTACGATAGATTTTGCGCGCGAACAGGTTCGCGGAATAATCCGCATGGGTCTGACAGGAAACATTGAGGTTAATATTATGGATGGTACGTATCTTCAGGATAAGGCAATAACCTTTACCGAGAAGGACAGTCCATCAGGATATTATAAGGTAATTTATAAGAGCTATAACGAAGATACTACACCGATAATATTCGGCGGAAAGGCAATAACCGGTTGGGAAAAGTATTCGGGGAATATATATAAAGCAAAAGCTGAAGGAAGCTTTAAGCTTATAACCGAAGACGGAAAACAGGCCGTTTCTGCAAGATATCCGAACGATGAGTATCTTATATCTATATCGGATACGCCTATTACAAAAACAAGCTTTTATATTCCGAAAGATGCGGGAATACCGGTGATTTCGGATATGAGCGGACTTGAGCTTTATGCATGGTCAGGCTCGGGACACGCATGGTTTTCTGATACCAAAAAGATTGTAACCTATTCTCAGAATACAGGATATGTAACACTTGATTCAGAAACACGTTATGGTATGGGTACAGGTGCAAGATTTTATTTGCAGGGTGCTCTGGAATTTTTAGATGCACCGGGTGAATTTTATCTTGATGAGAAAAACGGGGAGCTCTACTACTATCCGCACGGAGATATAAATGAGGTGGAAGTAGTTGCGGCAAATACGGCGAATATCGTGGAATTTTGCGGTTCTTCATACGACAGCCCTGCAAAGAATATAGAGCTCAGAGGGTTTGAACTGAATACGGCGGATCGCGACTGTTCGGGTGTATATATGCAAAATGCCCGGAATATAGAGATTACCGGATGCAAAATTACCAATGTCGGAAAGCATGGTGTTT
Organism: Clostridia bacterium; assembly: GCA_045637525.1. GTDB lineage: Bacteria > Bacillota > Clostridia > UBA1381 > UBA1381 > JAZTZP01. The sequence continues at coordinate 54,712 of JAZTZP010000172.1, forward strand.
ATCTTAACGGCTCGGTAAACAGCAGTGTAGTAAAAGACTGCGATATAAGCTATATAGGTTACGACGGATATATGGTTAGAAACATTCCGGAGGATGCACCTGAACAATCGTCTTTTAATTCCAACTCGAAATACAACGAACTTACGAACTGCCATATATATGAGGGCGGTAAAATGGTTGGTGATGGTTGCGGAGCTCAGATATATGATGCTGAGGCAACTGTTATAAGCTATTGTACTATACACGATTTCCCGAGATACGGCCTTAGTATAAAGGGAGCTTTAAAACCGAATGTTTTAAAGACTATGAGTGTTGAGGGAGTTTCCATTACAGAGGATAATTACAGAGATGTTCAGCATTCACAGGATAATATAATAGTATATAATGATGTTTCAAATGTTAATACCGATTCTCAGGATACGGGGCTTTTTGAGTCGTGGTGCAGTGACAGAGGCAATGTTGTGGCTAATAACCATTTCCATGACAGCGGCGTTATGTTCTCGGAGGCTTATGGTATTTACCTTGACGATGCGGCGGACGGATACCTTGTTAAAAACAACATAGTTGATAATTTGCAGAAGTTCCGGGGCGGAGTTTTAGGTACTGTAATGCTTATAAAGGGTATTGACAACGTTATTGAAGGTAACTTTGTAGTTAACAACAACGGTCTCGGTTCATTCCTTGTAATGGATATGGCAGGTGAGCCAAACTACGGAATACAGTTTTTGAAAAACACAGTTTATGATTCCGGAAGCTTTGTTTATAACAGCAAGAGCAAATATCCCGATGGCAGAATAGTTGCGGCTGATAATAATGTTTTCTATAATTCGGATAAGAAATATGATGTTGTCGGTATTGATACTAATGTTAAGAATTTCTGGGACTGGCAGGAATTTGACAATCAAAACTTTGAGAGGTTTTCTGTAATAGACGAAGATCCGTTGTTTGTTGATGCAGATGGCAGAGATTACAGATTCAGCTATAATTCGCCGTCATATAAAACGGGTATAACCGATATAGACGAAGGGACAATGGGAGTTACATCGGAGTTTCCTTTTGCTGTGGCGGATGAAGTTAAGAAACTGTATTTAAATGATACTGACAGCAGGATTTACGGCTCGACAATAGCTGTTAATGAAAGCGAGAGTATTGCTTTGGATGTATATGCAAGAACGGCGGTCGGATATAAAACAGTTCCCGATAATGTTTCATTTGAAGTGGAAGACAGCACTGTTGCGGCAGTTTCGGGGAACACTCTTACGGGACTGGGCAAAGGAAAAACAGTCCTTACAATATCGGCAAACGGAAAAACTCTTAAATATAACATTTTTGTAGGCGATAAGCCGGAGAAAATTGTTATACAAACAAACGGAACGAAAATTCCGTCAGGGCTTGAGAGTGTGGTTAATGCGTATGCGGTTACGGAGTTTGGCAGAATACTCAAAAATAATATCGACTTTAATTTTGAAAGCTCAAACCCGAATATTATTTCGGCAGAGGGTAGTTTGATAAAAGCAAAGAGTAACGGATTTTCTGAGCTTACGGTAAATGCGACGGTTGAAGGTGTTCCGATAAGCGGCAGTGTTGAGATGGGCGCTGCAAAGAAAGTCCTTACAGCGGTTAAGCTTGAGGGAACAACGGTTCTTATAAAAGGAAAAACACAACAGTTAAAAGCTAAGGCGATTTATTCCGATGAAACTGAAGCTGATATTGATTTGAGTAAAATAAGCTTTAGGAGCTTGGACGAGAAGATTGTTACGGTTGATGACGGCGGTATAGTGACGGGAACAGAAAGTGGAAGTACGGTTGTTTTCGGAAGCTATACTGAGGACGGAGTTACAAAAACCGGACGAATGGTTTATTCTGTGAGGTCGGCGGCTCGTGTTCCGACAGAGGAACAGAGTGGTACTGATTCTGACGATTACTACGGTATAACGATAAGCGAAGCGAACGGTAATATCGGAAGTACGGACGGCGGCGACTGGGTAATGTATGGTGGATTTGACTTTGGAAGTAAGTCTTATTCAAAGGTTGTATTCAGTGTTGGAACGCCTCAATCTTATGCAGGCAGTCCGATATACGTAAGACTTGACAGCAGAAACGGCCCTGTTATTGCTACTTTAACCGTTGAAGCGACAGATGGCTTTAACGTTCCGAAAGAACAGGTGGCAAACATAGTTTCAAGTGAGCCGATAACAGGCGTTCATGATATTTACCTGACATTTGCAAAAACGGGTACGGGAAATGTCTTCTGGTTTAAGTTTGTATAAGCAGTTGCATAGGAATGAATAAGGAAAGGAGAAAATATAAATGAAAAAGCTTTTATTTGCAGTTTCGTTTTTGACGGTGATGCTTACAGCGTTCGGGGCAGTAACAGCGGCGGAGCCGGTATATTATGAAAGCTTTGACGGTGATAAGACGGAGCTGTCGGAGCGTTGGATAACTGCTTCTCTTACTCTTGTTGACGAATGTGCTTTATCAGGCACGGGTAGCCTGGCAATGAAGGGCTATTCGGGAAGCTCAAATTCCGATAAGGATGTTGTGCTTCGTGATGAAAGGCTGACTACGGGCAATTATGCATACGAAGTATGGTTTCATGATAATGGAGAGAAAAAGGGAAGTGCATTATTTACGCTTGCTTGTACAAATGCAGCCGGAGATGTTGTAGGCGGTATAAATGTCGGATATAAAAGTAATACTTTTAACGGTGAATATTACATCTGGGGTGCTAAAGGCACCGCTTTAGAGGCAATGAATACACAGTGTGCACGAACTGCCGGCTGGCATCAGTTTGTAATTGATATGACGACAGAAGGGAAAGCGAGCGTGTATATAGACGGTACGCTTATCGGAACTAAGGATTTTACAGATGCTGTTACAAATATCGCAATAGTAAACAGATGGTCTAAGAGCGGGTTTAATACGTATTTTGACGAGCTGAGAGTTTGGGAGAGTATGGAGGATGTTTACCCTTACGAAAACCTCGCTGTGGAATATTCGGGTGACATACAGAATGTATCTGTTGAAAATCCGGTGTTTAACGTATCTGCCCAAAAAGCGATACAGACCGAAAAATGTGAAGAGGTTGTAAGTGTAGTAAGAAGTTCCGATAATTCTGAAGTAAGCTTTGAACTCACAAATGTAACGGAGAACGGGTTTGATATTAAAATTTCAGATATACTTGACTACGAAACGGAATATTTAATAACTGTTGACAGCTCTTTAAAAACACTCCGGTTCGGAGCTGATATGCCGGAAGATGTGATACTTCAGTTAAAAACGGAACCGGATCCGTTTGTTATACAAAATTTTGGGTTTACGGATGTGGATGGAGTTAAAAAGCTGAAAGCAGATATAAAAAATTCACAGGACAAGGAAACAGATATTTGCCTGTTTGCAATTCTTTATAAAGAGATTAACGGTAAGCCGCAGTATGTGAAGGGAATATACCATTCACAACGGCTTACAAGAATCGATACACCGACCCGGATAATAACAACGGACGGAATTTTAATTCCGGATGACGGCGAAAAGTATATTTTAAAGGGCTTTTTGTGGGAAAGTCTTTTAAATAAAAAGGTTTTACAGAAAACTACTGTTATTTCTGTGGAAAAAGAGGAGGAGTCTGTTGACATTTCCGGACTTGATGCAATAGCGCTGACTGATTTTTATAATAACAAAAAGGCGGCAGTTTCCATAACCTTCGATGATTCCATTCTTGATGCGGCACAATATTACGATGTGCTGTTTGAAAATTACAATATTCACGGTACTGCGTGTATGGTGGCTGACTGGGTTTTGGAAGACGACATTGATGCATGGCAGACGTTGTTTGATAACGGGAATATTGATATTGCAAACCATTCTAAAGCTCACGAGATAAAATATGACGAAAACTCACCCTCCGCGGAAGTGTTGGAGGGGGATATAACGGGCGGTTATAATAAATTAAAGCAAATGTTTCCCGATGAAAAGATTTTGGCTTTTGCACCACCATGGACCAGAACAACTTCTGCATCGTTAGAAGAAACTCAAAAATATCATATTGCGAGCAGAAAGGGCGGCGGCGGATATGTGAGTGCTGATTTATCAGGAACTGATTGGTTTTATCTTCCCGGGTTTGTTGTCGACCATAGTATGAGCGCTGAAGCTTTAAATGCTAAAATTGATACTGCAATTACGGACGGTAAGTGGTTTATTACGCTTATGCACGGCATTGGAGAAGGTACTTATAATATAGACAAAACAGTGTGTGATGAGTTTTTTGGATATATAGGCTCAAAGAATGATGAGATATGGGCAGGCTCGTTAAATGAGGTAATTCAGTATATATATGAACGTCAGAATGCAAGTGTTGGCTATAACGACTTCGAGGATGGAAAGCTGAGTATATTTGTAAGAGATACATTAGATGATGAGCTTTTTAATTTTCCTCTTACATTAAAGGTGAATGTGCCGGATTCATGGACCAATATTAAGGTTACACAGGGAGATGTTACTGAGGAATTAAATACCTTTACTCAAAACGGTAAAAGATATGTTTATCTGAATGCAGTTCCCGATAATGGTGATGTCATTCTTGAGAATTTATGATTTTTAAGATAAATAAAACAGAAAGGAAAGATGATTATGAAAATTAAAAGATTACTAAGCGGATTGCTTACAGTTGCTGTTATTGCTACTTGCAGTGCTTTGCCGACGTATGCGGATGACGGGATACTTTTAACCGAAGGTTTTGAGGGAACGGTCAGCGAACGGTGGAATGGAAATAACCTTAAAGTATCAGAAGATATTGTTCACAGCGGTGAACAAAGTCTTGTAGTATCGAAATACGGAACAAATAATGATGCATATAAGAAAATTACGTATAATGATTTGTCAGAAGACGTTTTAGGCAATTATGTATATGAGTTCTGGTTATATGATGACGGAACTCCGAGTCACGCGGCTGTTTTTGGATGGGTAATGGACGGCAAACGTGTACTTACGGGTATTAAGAATGATACGGCATATAATGACACATATTGGTGTGAGCCGGGAGGTAGTACAGGAGTTGCAAGAACGGTAGGATGGCACAGATTTGTAGTTGATCTTACAACGCCGAATAAAGTGACGCTGTATATTGACGGTGAAAGTACAAATATAGTGAATAAGACACCACCGTCAAAAAGTGAGAGCAACAGAATAGCATTCGAAAACAACTGGACGCAGGGCGGCGACTGGATGGTAATGTTTGACGATTTTAAGATATATGAAAGCTTAGACTATGTTCCGATGCATGATGACGATGCAATATCTTCGATTAAGTTTGCAAGCGGTACCGATGCTGACGGTGCGGAGAAGGTTACATTAGCTGACGGCGATATTACGATGAATTTTACTGAGGAAATGGCTGATGTGAGTGCTTCAAATTTTGTTGTGAGATCAAGAGATGCAAGCTCTGTTTCGGATGCTGATTATACTGATGTTTCTGATTTTGATGTTACATCAAGTGGTACCGGGGCGGTAATTTCAATAGCAAATATTGAAGATGATAAAACTTACCGTATAGAGCATAACAATATTAAAACATCGGGCGGAAAGACTGTGGCAGGTGACTTTTTCACATTCAGTACTGCAACTGATGTAAGCGGTGGTGCGGTTTTACCGCTGTTTTGGGAAAGCTTTGAGGATGAAAATATTTCCCGGAAATGGATATCAACTGCGGGAACAGATCCTGTAATATACAGTACACCTTTGTTTACAGATGAAAGAAGTCACAGCGGAGCAATAAGCCTTGGAATTAAGTCGTTTGAATACGGTGTTTCATCGGATGATGCTGATGCTGCAAGTAAAAAGGAAGCTAACAAAGTAGTAAGATATGCAGGTGAGTATACTGATTTTGGAAATTATGCATATGAATTCTGGCTTTATGATGATATGAAGTCATCAACCGGTTTCTTCTCTTTAGATGGAATTGATGGCGAGACCTATTATGCAGGAGTGAAACATACTGCAACAGAGCTTGGAAATAATTATTATCTTTATAATGTAGCTTCATCAACAGGAATTGAAAGAAGTCCCGGCTGGCATCAGTTTATACTGGATTTAACAACAGACGGTAAGATTTCGATGTATATTGATGGTAAAATAACAGAATGTAACAACGAGAATTTGAATTTTGATCCGTCCGGAATAAGCTTTGTAAACAAATGGAATACAGGAAGCTTTATGATAAATCTTGACGATATTCGTATCTGGAACAAGCTTTCTGATGTTCCGGCTTATGCGAAGGGATATTTTGCATCAGCAAAATTTGATGACGGAACAGATGTTGACAATGCGACAAACGTTATAAACGAAAGCGGAAGCATTAATATAGAGTTTACCGAGGCGATGGAGTCGGTTACGGCAGAAAACTTTGCACTTAAAAAGCGTTCTTCAAAATCAATAAGCGATGCTGACTATACCGGGGCGGAATTTACGGTTGAAAGTGCTGATGAAAACGGCGTGAAAATAAGTGTAAATAACTTTGAGAGCGACAGTTCATACAGACTGGAGTTTAATGGGTTGAAAACCGTATCAAGAACTGTTCTTTCAGATGATTTTCTTGTGTTTACAACAAGCAGGAATGTGAATGATCGCTTAAGTGTTGTGGATTACGTTGCATTTGATAATGGGGTTAAGCTTCCGACGACAGGTGTTCCGAACAGCTTTGGTGATTTGATTATACACTTTGCCGGGGAAATGAACAGCGAAACAGTGCCGGGCGCTGTAAGTGTTACAGATTCTAACGGAAAAACAGTTGAAATTATAGGTGATGCTTCATCTAAGAGTTATACAATAAACAGTTCGAGCCTTGCACTTGAGCCGTCTACAACGTATACAATAAAGGTTGCGGCAGAAAATCTGAAGCTTTATAACGGTGCAGGCGTTGTGAATGATTATGAAACGAGCTTTACAACAAGTGCTGATCTTTCAAAGCAGGAGGCGATTTTTGAGGACGGCTTTGAGGATGGTATCGGTAGCTGGACAGGTGGCGGCGGTACACTTGTAGAAACAGCGGCATATAACGGACAAAAGAGCGTTGCTGTAAATATAACAAAGTCACAAAATCAAAACGCACCGTTTGTTATAAATGGTGAAATCCCGGAGAACGGCGTTTATGAGGCATGGATTTATGATGATACAGTTACTGCTAAAAGTGTTCTTATGAGTCTTACAGGAACAGACAATAAAGGCGAAGCGGCAGAAATTCGTTTCGGTATTAAAGACAGCGACTATTATATTTTTACAGATTCTGCAGCGTCAGCTCCGAACACGAGAATAAAGAGAACTGTCGGCTGGCACAGATTTGTTATAGACTTCACAAATCCTGATGAAACAACGGCTTATATAGATGATGAATGTGTGGCAAAGAAAAACACAACTCTTAGAAAAGCTGAAAAATTCGGATTCCTTAACTTCTGGAGAAATAACGGAAGTACAATTCTTGTGGATGATGTTAAGATCTGGAATGCTATGGACTACAATGTAGTGTCATACACACAGATAGATAAGGCGTTTATATGTGACAGTGAATATAACAGAATAGTTGATTATACTACCGGTACAGAGTGCTATATTGCAGTTAATGTAAATAACAGCACTGCAGCGGAAAAAACAGCGGTATTGTTAGTAGGCGAATATGAAAACGATAAAATGACAAATGTTAAACTGAGTGAAAAGGTTACTATTGACGGAGGCAGGAATGTTGTTTTAAGAGTGCCATATAAGATTCCGGACGACTTTGATAATAAGACTTTGAAGGCTTTCTTGTGGAATGATGCTGATATGATGGTACCGCTGAGTGTAGAAACAAATCCTAAGGATATAACTGCAGTATTTTTAGGCGGATCAATAACGGCAGGTACAGGCTCAAGCACAAAGGCGCTTTGTTATGCTTCTCTGGTTGGCGAGCAGATAAAACAAAGCTACGGAACTGAAAATGTAACAATCGTAAATTCAGGAGTAGGCGGAAAGGGTTCGGATTACGGTGTTGAGAATTTCTCTGTTTATGTAGAACAGCACACACCTGATATTGTATTTATCGAATATGCTGTAAACGACAGAAACGGCGAAGAAGTAACTGTAAAGAAAAATGTTGAAACCCTTATAAGAAAGTGTCTTGCAATGCCTAAAGTGCCGAATATAGTTATGGTTTATACAACTACAAAGGAAATTGATGCTTGTGCCCGGTGGCATAAGGAGGTTGCAGATTATTATAATATACCGTCTGTTGATCTTCAGGCATACGTTAAGACAAATATAGTAGACGGCATATTCGGTGGCGACTGGAAAACAGGTGCGAAGTTTAAGGAGTATATGGAAGACGGAGTTCATCCGACAGATAAGCTTTATGAAATATATGCAGATGAGATTATTAAATATATTGTAGCAAACGGATTTACTGCTCCTTTGCATAAAGAGGCGAACTTTCAGTGATTTCCGCAAAAAGGAGACAGAGATATTCCGGCATGAATTTAAGGATTTATGTATTAGTCTTAGAAGATACAGTGGAATAACAAAAGCCGGGGCGAAATGCCCCGGCTTTTGTTATTCAGCAAAATTATAGTTTAGCGACCTTTTGAACAGGCTGTCAAGGTTGCTTTGCAAATAGGCTCCCTTGTGTAAAGCAATACTGTCAACTTAACGTTTACAGTATTGCAGTGAAATCTTTTGCCTGACAGCAAAAGGTGAAATCTGTCCTTTCGGACAGGTGAAATCCACATAAATGTGGGTTAAATTTGTAGCTTACGCTACAAGTTAATGAAGAAATCGCAAGCGATTTCAAATTTAAATTTCTTAAGTTGACAGTATTGCTTTAGGCAAGGGAGGCAAGCAAAGCGACACCGAAAACCTACTGCAAACACGCAGATAAACTATAATTTATCAATGCGAAATGAGAAATTAGGCTTCCCCTTGAGGGTAGCGAAGCGGCAGCGAGACAGCTGTCGCTTAAAGCGACTGATGAGGTGGCAAATTACAATAAATCAGCAATATCATATATAAGTCTTTCAGTCTTCTCCCAACCAAGACAAGGATCTGTAATTGATTTTCCGTAGATGCATTCACCGATTTTCTGTGCACCGTCTTCGATATAGCTTTCTATCATAAGACCCTTCACCATTTTGTGAATATCATCATTGTAACGCATACTGTGGAGAATCTCCTTAGAAATACGAATCTGCTCTGATGGCTGTTTGCCTGAATTTGCATGATTGGTATCAACTATCACGCCGGGATTTGCAAGCCCGGATTTTTCATATGTTTCCCAAAGATGTATAAGGTCTTCATAGTGATAGTTCGGAATTGATTGTCCGTGTTTATTCACGTATCCCCGCAAAATTGCATGCGCATACATATTGCCGTGTGAGTGAACCTCCCATCCTCTGTATATAAAGGTGTGGCTGTGCTGCGCTGCTGTAATGGAGTTCATCATAACAGATATGTCACCGCTTGTCGGATTTTTCATACCTACCGGTATATTGAGTCCGCTTGCAACAAGACGGTGCTGCTGATTTTCCACAGAACGTGCACCTACCGCAACATAGCCGAGAATATCATTAAGGTAACGGTAATTTTCGGGGTAGAGCATTTCGTCCGCACAGGTAAACTCCGTTTCTCTAAGCGCTCTCATATGCAGCTCTCTTATTGCAATTATACCTTTTAACATATCCGGCTTTTCATTCGGATCCGGCTGATGAAGCATACCCTTATAACCATCACCCGTTGTACGTGGTTTGTTGGTGTAAATACGCGGAATAATAAGTATTTTATCACTCACCTTATCCTGAACGGTACGAAGTCTTGAAATATAATCCATAACACTGTCTTCGTTATCAGCAGAGCAAGGACCTATCACAAGCACAAACTTATCCGACTTTCCCTCAAACACATCGTTTATTTCACGATTTCTTTTTTCTACAATTTCTGCAAGCTTGTCGTCAAGCGGATATTCCGCCTTTACATCATTCGGTATAGGCAGCTTTACTCTAAAATCCATATTCATATTCATATTACTGTTCATTTGTCTTTTCTTCCTTTCTATTTTCTGTCAATGTTTCATATTTTATATCTACCCCTAAACACTGTAATTTTTCAAAGAAATCGGGCATACTTTTATTTACCGCTTCCGCACCGTCTATGCTTCCGCCGGTGAGCGTCAGCAAAACACAAAGTGACATTACAATACGGTGGTCGTTATGACCACAGAGTATGTCTTTCGGTTTATGAAAATCTATGGGATACACAACTATTGTATCCTCTTCAACCTTTACAGATACACCAAACTTTTTAAGCTCCTGCGCCATTGCGGCACCCCTGTCACTTTCTTTGATTTTAAGTCTTTTTGTACCTGTAAATACTCCTCCGGATTTTGCCGCCGCAACAGCAAAAAGCACAGGTCCAAGATCCGGGCAATCGGATATATTAATAGCCGGAGTCCCTTTTTTCAGCTGTTCAAAAAATCTTAAATAAACTCTGTCGCCCTGCGTACTGTTTTCATTAAGCCCTGTAATGGTTACATCACCGCTTAAGCAGTTCATCGCCGCAAAAAAAGCAGCATTCGAATAATCACCTTCAACCCACACCTCGCGTGGGCGGTATCGCTGATTCCCCTTTACATACAGTGTTCTTTCATCAATCCATTTTATTTCAACTCCGAACTCTTTAAGAGCTTCAATAGTTAAATTGATGTATGAAAGACTCTCTATCGGCGGTACAATATTTATTTTACTGTCACACTTAAGGAGCGGCAAAGAAAACAAAAGACCGCTTATAAACTGACTGCTGATGTTACCGGGGATTTTGTAATTTCCGCCTGTAAGCTTTCCCTCAACGGTAATCTCTCTGCCGTCATTTATAAACCTTATATTCTGATTATCACATATGCTTTCATACACACTGAGCGGCCGTTTTAAAAGCGTTTCACTGCCCGTAAATACGGCTCTTTTGTCGCTTAACATACAAAGAGGTATGAAAAAACGAAGCGTCGAACCGCTTTCACGGCACCGAAGAATATCTTTTGCACCTTCAAACGCCCCTATACCGTTAATTGTTACTGTGTCACCATCATATGTATATTGTGCTCCAAGTGCCTCTAAACAATCAAGCGTCGCAAGAACATCCTGTGACGGAGCTATGCCGTGAACCTTGCTCGTTCCTTCGCTCAGTCCACCGCATATAAGCATACGGTGTGCCATACTTTTCGACGGCGGTGCACATATTACACCTTTCGGATTGCTTTTTTCCAAAGTAATTTTCATATCAATTGTCCTTTTTATTTACAAAATAATAATATTTCTCTTTCATACTGCCGGGTTTTGTGCCTCACAGCGTAATCTGATTTGAATAATTGCCCACAACCTTAAGCTGTTGGCAATACTCCTTTAATTCAGCAAGCATATTTCTGCCATCATCGCTGTTTACATTCCCTTCAGCCTCCACATAAAAGTAATACTGCCAGTTAGAATCTTTTACGGGACGGCTTCTTAAAACTCTCATATTAAACCCGTGATTACCGATTACATTTATCGCCTTTGCAAGCGCTCCTGCAACGTGGCTTACGGTAAACAAAAGCAGGAAATTGTTGCCGGAAGCTTTATCCGTATTCTCCGCCCTTGAAAACACCGCAAAGCGTGTTGTATTGAAGTTGCTTTCATTTATATCTTTTTCTATTATGCTAAGTCCATACAGCTCAGCCGTTTCTTTGCTTGCAATCGCCGCCACTGTTTTGTCTTTTCCCTCAGAAACCTTTTGTGCGGCAATAGCTGTATTTGTAGCCTGAATTTGTTCAAAGCCGTGTTCTTTTATAAAGTCGGCACACTGCATAAGTGCCTGCTGATGGCTTACAACCTCCCGTATGTCTGAAAGCTTTGCATCGGGAAGTCCCATAAGATTTTGCGAAACCTCCAGGTCATAAACACCGTTTATATAAAGCGAACCGCCAAACATAAGGTCAAGAACCTGACCTACCTCGCCGGCGTAGCTGTTTTCAATAGGAAGAACCGCACAATCGCATTCACCCGATACAACAGCATTATAGGCAGAATCAAAATCACCGTAAGGAATCCTGTGAGCGTCAGGAAAAATTTTGCCCGATGCAATGTGAGCAAAAGCACCTTCAACTCCGCTGTATGCCACCTTCATTCCCGAAATGAGCTTATGCTGATACTGACGTGACAATTTCATTATGGACTTTAAAAAATTGACATAATAAGAGCGTATCTCATCATCCTCTATCCTCTTTGAATTATTTTCAATAACCTCAGCCTCTCTTAACGCATCATATACAGGAAGTCCGTGTTCCTGCTTATACTCGGCAACAAGCTTCGATGCCTCCATACGCATACAGAAAAGCTCTGCCATTTTTAAATCTGTTTCGTTTATCATTTTTCTTGCTTTTTGTAACTTATCCATATTGCACTCTCCAATAGTATAATAAACAAAGTTAACACTGTTAACTTTGTTTATTATACCACTATTTTATTCATTTGTCAAGAGTATAATGAAAAAACATTGCAAATTTTCAAAAAAAATGTTATACTAATAATATAAAATCAATGAGTGTCCCCTTTTGGCGGAATTATGAGGAGAAAACAATGGAAGAAATTGTTTATAACGAAACCATAAAAGAAAAGTTAATAATAGCAGGAATGTCTGAGCTTGAGATACATGGATTTGCAGATTTTTCATTGCGCAGAGTGGCATCAACGTGCAATGTATCATGTGCCGCTCCCTACAAGCATTTTAAAGACAAAGACCATTTCATATCAGAAATTATCAGCTATGTCGATAACCAATGGAGCTTCCTGTCGCAGCAGATAATGTCTGTACTGGATCAGGACAGAAAAAAACAGCTGATTGAAATATGCATTGCCTTTGTAAAATTTTGTATAGGCAACAGCCACTTCCGCTCTATATTTATGATGAATCTCAGCAAATCCGAAAAGAAATTTAATATGTACGAAAGCATTGCAGAACTTACAAAAAGCTATTTCGACAATCTTACGCCCGAAAAACGGGATGCAAAAGTATTTAAAATAAACTCCCTTGTATTAGGTGCCGTAACCATGACAAGTAACGACACAACAAAAAACGATACAATACTGACAATGCTAAAAAAATCAATAGAAGATGAACTGTAATTTATCAATACGGAATTAAGCCATTTTTACACCTGTTTTCCGATAAAAAATCCATATAAAAATTGCATAAATTTTCTCAAAGTATCGACAAGCGCTATAACATTTGATATAATTATAAGTGCAAACAATGTTATATTGAGGTGATATTATGGAAATTATAATAAAACAGATAAGAAATCATTTGAATATGACTCAGACTGACTTTGCGAATTGGCTTGGAGTGTCCTTTGCAACGGTCAACCGTTGGGAAAACGGTCATGCCGTTCCAAACAAGCTTGCACAAACAAAGCTTTATGAAGTTTGCAGCGAAAAGAAGATTCCTGTTTACGAAATGATTTTAGATAAGATAAAGCAAGCTACGGATAATATCAGTCTTGAGCAAAACAGAATTTTACTTTATCATGGCTCCAAGTCCGGTATAGTTGGAGCTATTGAACCGAAAAGCCGTAAGCAATGTGATTTTGGCAATGGCTTTTATATGGGAACTGATCCAAATCAGCCTCTTACTCTTATTTGCGATTGTGAAGAGTCTGAATTTTATATTGTTTCCATTTGCGCAAATGAACTTAAAAGCCTTGAGGTTAATACTGATATTGACTGGGCGATGCTTGTAGCATATAACAGGGGCAAGATGGAAAAAATAAAGGATACTGACCTTTACAATAAATATCATGATATGATGACAGACAAGGATTTGATTATCGGAAGTATTGCAAATGACAGAATGTTTTATGTTATAGATAACTTTTTCGTTGGAAATGTTACGGATGTTGCACTTGTAAACAGCCTTTCTGCTCTGCAGGTCGGCAGACAGTATGTAACTGTTTCTCAAAAGGGTTGCGATGCAGTTCGCATTGAAAAGAAAATACCTCTTTCATACCTTGAAAGACTTGTTGTGAAAGAAGTTGCAGATGAAAACAGAGCAAAGGGCATTTCTCTTGCAAACGATATTTGCAAAAACTATCGTCGCGAAGGTAATTTCTTTGATGAGATCCTTGATGAAGCGAAAGGGGTATAAAAATGATTGATGAACTAAAATTAAAGCTTTGTGATATTCAGGGCAGGTTATTTGAGTTGTCTGCAGAAAAAGGCTATGGCAGCGCAGCATTTATTAAAACCTTTATGATATCTGAAATTGCTAAAGACCTGGATTCAAAATATAATCGTATGCAGTGGGCAGGCGAGGAATACCTTCTTGAAGAAATTATATCTGCAAACGCTGATATAGCATCCTCTGCAGGAGAAGTCTTTTCTGCCGATGTAATATACTGGATTGGCTACCTCTACCGTTATTGGCATTTCTATACCGGAGAGAACAGTGTAAAAATTTATAAGCAAGCCCCGGTTGAAACAATGAAAAGAAATTATATGATGTTCCATACAATGGATCCTACACTTGCTATCGAGGATTTGAAGGAAATTTACAAACAGAATCATAAATAAAATATTTGACACAAAGACCTACCTTTGCATATAACACAAAGATAGGTCTTTTATTATCATAAAAATAATCAAACTCTAATAACATTGTTCGCACCTCCTTACTATCAAATTTGCAAAGAAAAAAGCAGACTATATCTCATAGACTGCCTTGACTATACTTATATTAAATTTAATACCCCATCCTGCATTTTGATTCTGCAATGATGGGGTAATGTTTGTCATACAATAGGTTCTCAATTTATCAAAATGGGTAAATTGTGGGTAAATTCATCCACCAATGTACCGCAAACCCTTGAAAACACTGGGTTTACTTATCAAGCGGCTTCATAGTTGGGAAGAGCAACACGTCTCTTATTGAATAACTGTCGGTTAAGAGCATAACCAATCTGTCTACTCCTATTCCAAGACCTCCTGTTGGTGGCATTCCGTATTCCAATGCTGTTAAGAAATCCTCATCTATTAAGTTTGCTTCATCATCACCGGCAGCTCTAAGCTTCGCCTGATGTGCAAATCTTTCTCTTTGGTCGATCGGGTCATTTAATTCTGAGAATGCATTACCCATTTCACGACAGGTTATAAACACCTCAAATCTCTCAGTAAGCTCAGGGCATTCCGGCTTTCTCTTCGCAAGCGGAGACACCTCAACCGGATAATCCATTATAAATGTAGGCTGAACAAGCTTATCTTCAACATATTCTTCAAAGAACAGGTTGATAATATCGCCTCTTGAATCCTTCGCCGGCTCAAGCTCAAAACCATGTTGTTTTGCAAGTGCCTGTGCTTCTTCAGCAGTCTTAATCTCGTTAAAATCAACTCCCGAATACTTCTTGACAGCGTCTATCATTGTAAGTCTTTCAAAATGCGACAAATCAATCTCCGTACCCTGATACATAATCTTTTCAGTGCCGCATACCTCACGTGCACAGTAACGGATAAGCTCCTCTGTTAAATCCATAACATCATGATAATCAGCATACGCCTCATAAATCTCAATTGTTGTAAACTCAGGATTATGGCGTATATCCATACCCTCATTACGGAATATTCTTCCTATTTCATAAACCTTTTCAAGTCCACCGACGATAAGTCTCTTTAAGTGAAGCTCTGTTGCAATACGCATATACATATCAATATCAAGTGCATTATGATGCGTAACGAACGGTCTTGCAGCCGCTCCGCCCGGAATAGTATTTAAAACCGGTGTTTCAACCTCTAAAAAGCCTCTTGAATCCATAAACTCACGAATGCATCTTACAATCTTACTTCTTGCAATAAATGTATTCTTAACGTCTCTGTTCATGATTAAATCAACATATCTCTGACGATATCTTAGGTCAGGGTCGCTAAGACCGTGGAACTTCTCCGGAAGCGGAAGCAATGACTTTGAAAGAAGTGTAAGCTTTGTCGCTCTTACTGATATTTCGCCTGTCTGTGTTGTAAAAACTTCACCCTCAGCACCGAGTATATCACCTATATCAAGCTTCTTAAAGCGGTTATATTCCTCATCGCCCAAAACATCTTTCTTCACAAACAGCTGTACCTGACCGTCTATATCCGCTATATGGATAAATCCCACCTTACCCATACCTCTTTTAGACATTATACGACCTGCAACAGTAACCATCTGTCCGTCAAGAGCAGAAATTCGTGCTTCGATAGTCTCTGTTTCTTCGCTGCCTCGCTTTGTGACCTCACGCATCTCTGTTGTATAATCATCTTTAATCTGAGCAGATGTATGTGTGCGCTCAAATTTTGTAATAGTAAACGGATCTAAGCCTTCGTTTTGTAAATCCGTAAGCTTGTCACGTCTTATTTGCAATAATTCAGATAATTCGGTTGTATTGTTTTCCATTTCTTCTCTCCGTTCTTTATTTTTTCCTATTATATATTTTACCATATTTTTTGAGAATGTCAAGACTTATGCATATTTTTCTTGCAATTTGCAATAAATCCGGAAGAATTATGCGCTGTGTTCGTTGTAAAACGTCAGTCTTAAACAATATTATCAGGCTTTTTCGGTGTCACATAAACGGTATTATACCCATCGTATATAACCATGCCCGGTTTTGCGCCATTCGGCTTTTTCACATTTTTTATAAATGTATAATCAACCGGCACCTGAGACGACTCTCTCGCTTTTGAGAAATACGCCGCAGCACATGCCGCCTCGCGCATCGTAGTCTCCGGCACATCCTTATCAAGTCCGAGTTTTATAACCGTATGCGACCCGTGAATATTTTTCGTATGAAACCATATGTCGCCTGAATTTGCAAATTTCAGGGTAAGATAGTCATTCTGCGTATTATTTTTACCGACATATACATGAAATCCGTCGCTTGATATAAAATGCATGGGCTTTGACACAGTCTGCTGTTTCCTGCCCTTTTGATTTCTCTTTAAATATCCTTCCTCCGCAAGCTCTGCCCGGATGGCGTTTAAATCGCTTTCCGATTCGGCATTTTCAACAGCTACAAGTGTACTTTCAAGATACTCAAGATTTTTTTTGTTTTCCTCAAGCTGTTTTTCAACCTCAATCTCAGCATTTTTTGCCTTTCTGTATTTTTTGTAATACCGCTGTGCGTTCGCTGACGCCGAAAGCGACGGATCAAGACTTATTTTCACAGTCGGACACCCTTCTTCATAGTAGTTATCAGCCTCAAGCACCCGGTCATTTTCACTTATTTTATATAAATTAGCGGTTATTAAATCACCGTATATCTTGTATTGTTCCTTATTTTTTGCATCCGAAAGCGTCCCTGTAAGTATTATAAGCTTCTTTGCGGCACGCTCAATACTTGTGTTTAGTATTTTAACAAGATCAGCACTCTTTTGTTTCATTCTCTCGGCCTTGTCCCTGCCTGTATAGAATGCTTCCATTGCCTCGTTTATGGTGTCAAAATATTTAATTTCGGCTAAAGTTCCGTATTGCTTTATATCAATTGCAGAAAAATCAAGTATTTTCCCTGATGATATTTCCGTTATAAGGCATGGCTTAAAATCATTATCACGTACCTTCTGTGCCAGATCCGTTATCGCCTTTTTATATGGCGCTGTATCCGAAACCTCAGCTGAGCGCACATCAGACATACCGGATACGCTGTAAACCAGCTCTGAAGCAGTCAGAGGACTTATTCCGGAAACTGCATTTAAAACCGACTTTTTCATTTGCATTCCGCCCTGAGTCAGATCTAAAGGAATGTTTTCCGTTGCCTCTGTAAGCGGAACGCAATCACGCTCCGGCGGATATTCATATGTCATACCGGGAAGCACCTGTCTTACCGAGCTCACAGTAAAATCAACGTGTTTTATACAATCAATTATCCTGTCATTTTCATCAGCAAGTATGATGTTTGAGTGTCTGCCCATTATTTCCGTTATAAGTCTTTTTTGAGTTAAATCACCCAACTCGTTATAGCTTTCGATTACTATCTCAACTATTCGTTCAAACCCCGTCTGTCTTACATCAATAATCTTTCCGCTACCGATATGCTTACGAAGAAGCATACAAAACATAGGCGGTGTCTGAGGGTTTTCCTTATGAACACGGGTAAAATGTATTCTCGGCTGAGAAGAAGACGCCGAAAGCACCAACCGAAAGCTTTCCGAAAAAGTGCGTATATTAAGACATATCTCATCACGCTCCGGCTGATAAATTTTATCAATACGTCCGTTTATAATTGTATTTTTAAGCTCTTCAGCTACAGCACGCACCGCAACAGCATCCAATGCCATAAAACTTTCATCTCCTTTTAACTATTCATGAAAACAGTAAAATAAACCATAACATATAAATAATTTCTCATTTCACGATTAAACTCATTATACCATATAAAACAAAAAAAGTAAATAGTTTAATCTAAAAAAACACACAGTTTTTGAATGAATAAACATATAAATTATAGTTTAGCGGTGATAAAGTAGTAGGATTCCGATGCCGCTTTGCTTGCCTCCCTTGCCTAAAGGGAGGGGGACCGCTTGCGGTGGAGGGATATTGATTTTTCTATGTCTTTACATTAACAAAAATATAAATTATAGTTTATCGACTTGAATAGTCGCTAAACGCGATATAAATCCCTAACGGGATTTTCGATATGTGCTAACGCACGCGATATGCCTGTCGGCGCGATATGTTTGCTTCGCAAACGTTATGGAAGAAAAAATGCTATGCATTTTTTCAATATTTAATCAAACAAAAGCAGAGCTTTTGTACCTTAACGTTCGCCTTTGGCGAACATATCGCGTTGACGTCAGTCAACATATCGCTTGCCGGCAGGCAAATATCGCGTCAGTCG
>JAZTZP010000173.1:0-3853 GCA_045637525.1 Clostridia bacterium
GCAAAAAAGGCGAGCTTTGCTAAGGGGTTTCCAAAGGGGAAAATCCCCTTTGGGGTTTTGGTGCCGCTTTTGACGTAAAAGCGGCGTGTGCTTGCGCAAATCGATAAGTAATCGCTATAATATATAGATAATCTTAAAATTGCAAACAAAAAATGGTTCGCAGGGAAATTTCATTTCCCCGATAAACTATAATTTATCTCTATAAAAAAATTCGTTTGCAACATTAACATCACAAACGAATTTTTTGCACCCACTTCTCACACCTCTATATCAAACACATTCTTGCCTTTTGATGTAAGCTTTATTTTCTTGCTGATAACCTTTCCTCCGATTGTTATTTCTGCATCATACTCTCCGTAAAATCCTTTAAACGTTGCTTTACCATTGTCATCGCTAACAACTTCCGTCTCGGTATGCCATTTCTTTTCAATAAGATTTTTAATTGCATAATACGCAGGCTTCGGAGTCATATCAAACCGTACAAGTCCGCCATGATAATAATTTTCACCCGAGGTCATATCTCCCTGCTCCGCAAAAGCGGCGTAACCATCAACTAAATTCCAGTATACAATCTGCTCCATATCAGGATGCGAAAACCATATCGAATAAAGTATTTCAAGTATCTCCGCCTGAATTGCCTCATCCTCCGCATCATTTGAATAAGCCGGAACTGTTACTTCTGTAACCTGAAGAGGTTTTCCAAAGCTTGAATACAAATTCATATGTTTATAGAGCTCCTCCGGATTATAATACGGTCTTGTCTCTTTATATTCATCTTCCGACTTAAAAAACATATGATACTGCATGCCGATAGCATCAATTCTTGCACCTCTTAGCATATTCGCTTCAATATATGAGTAGTACTTATCGGTAGCACGGCACTTGTCTGCCCACGGCAAACCGGTCCATTCATTTATAACAAGCTGATTTGCCGGAAAATATTTTTCTGCCGTTTTAAAACACCATTCAATAAAATCAGGCTCTTCATAAAATGATGTTCTTCCTTCACGCCAATCCATTTCGTTTGTTACTTCAATTGTCGGTATCTTATCCTTATAACGCTCTGAAATTTCCCTGCATCTGTTTTCATAGGCAAGCTTCACCTCTGTAATACTTGCATCATACAGCCATTCCGGGAAAAAGTGTTCATATGCAAGCGCATGTTCACGAGGCTCAATCCCATGCTTTTCGCAAAACTCAATACAAAGGTCAATAGACGGTCTGCGATACAGCTTTTCACTGTCCTTACTATACCTTGTTTTACCTTTCTCCGGCTCCGTTGCATCCCAGTAAAACGGAAGTGTAGCCATATTAAAAACATCTGCAAAATACTTTTTATAAAGCTCATTCTTCTCATCCGTTTCCATCTCATCAAGCATAAACAGATTCGCACCGAATTTAAATTCGTGTGTTTTTTGCTTAAGCTTAAGCTTAGCACCGGGAATTACATTCCCGTCCTTATCCTTTACGGTAATGCTTGCATATCCTTTCCGGTACTGTTCAATCCCGGAGCTGACACGTTCTTCTAAAAACTCTCTTTGTTCGCAAAACTGCTCCAGAATCTTTCTTCTCTCGTTCATAACACTAACCTCCTCAAAAATCATTTATTAATTTCAGTATAGCATATAAAAATACATCTGTACACTAAAAAAACAATAAAAAAGGTTGACTTTCCGAAACAAATATGATATAATTTCCGTATTATACGGAGGTGTTTGTCATGTTTTTCGAGCAAGATTCTATCGCATTTAAAATTTTAGACGTTGTGTTTTTCGACCAGGAAGGTCATATAAAAAATTATAATTTCAAGCGTAATTTCGACGCCCTGTCATTCAGATATGAGGCAGATACAATAATCGAATGTAAGAATAAACACCTTGAATTTACCGATAACTCCATAGGCTTTTTCCCGGCAGATACCGATTATACAAGAATAACAAAACGTGATAAAATGATAGTTGTTCATTTTAAAGCATTTAACTATCGTACAAATGAAATAGAAAGCTTTTTCCCAACCGATTACAGCAAATACCGTAATCTTTTTGAAGAAATTCTTGACTGCTGGAATAAAAAAGACGCATCCTACAAGCATAAAGCGGCAGCTGTCCTTAATAATATCTTTGCTGAAATCTATAAAGATAACATTCCGCCGGATGATAAACATAAATCAAAAATCTATCCGTCAATTAAATATATAGAAGAAAACTATTTAAAAAGTGATTTTTCTCTGCAAACAGCAGCAGAAAAATCACTTATAAGCGATACATATTTCCGGAAGCTTTTCAAGCAGGAATTTAACACCTCTCCCAAAAAATACGTAATTAATAAAAGAATAAAACACGCCGCTTCGCTTATAATCACCGGTTACTACCAATTACAGGAAATATCCGGGATGTGCGGATACGATGATTACAAGCATTTTTCCGTTGAGTTTAAAAAGCTTACAGGCGTATCTCCGTCTGAATATATCTACAACTTCAGAATTTAATTTACAAGCTCCATTTTAACATGCATAATGCCTTCCTCCATAAACTCACCGGAAACGGCTTTAAACCCGAATTTTTCATAAAATCCGGCGGCGTGAGTCTGAGAATGGATATATATTTTTTCACATTCAAAGCTTTCTTTAATTGCGGCAAGGCTCTTTTCAAGCAAAACTCTGCCCAGGCCGTTTTTATGCCGTATGCTCAACACTCTTCCAAGCTTTATAACCGTTTTATCGTCATCATGATAAAACGCCCTTAAATACGCTAAAACCTTGTTATCCTCTTCTAAAAAAAAGTGAACACTTTTATAATCAATATCGTCCATATCCTGATAATTAATATCCTGCTCCACAATAAAAATTTCCGCACGTGCTTTTAAAATTTCATACAATTCAGATGTCGTTAATTCATCAAAAGCTTTAACTTTAAAATTCATTTAACATTACCTCTCTCATTTATTTCTATAACAATCCTGATTATTATAACCAAAAAGAGCAATCGCCACAACGGAAACTGCCCTTTTGGTATTTAATACAAATCAACCATCTATACTGTAATATTCACAAATCAGGTCAGCAGTCACAGAAATTTTATGTATATAAACAAACCTTCACTGACCTTCAGATGTGCTGTATCAGTATAATTTTATATTTTACTCTTCCTTGATTAAATAAGCTTTTCAGGATCAACAACATAATTACCCATAGCAAGCCTGATTAAATCAATCAACGCAAGTATTCCACCTATTCCGCAGCATAAAGACATAATAATTTTAAATACTCCCTTTTTCGTCTCACCCATCATAAAGTTATGGATTCCCAGACCGCCGAGGAATAAACAAATTAAAATCATCACAACTTTATCCTGACCGTTAAGGTCTTCGCCGTTTGCTCCGCCTTTTTTCACAGCAACGCCACAATTCATACAAACATCAGCATTAGGAGCAATCGCTGAACCGCAATTAGCACAATAGTTTACACCAACTCCAACCTTCACACCGCACTTAAGGCATATAGCCTGATTGTCATTCATCTGTTCCCCACAATTTTTACAATACATAATAAATACTCCCTTCATGTAAGATATTGTAATTATAACATACCCTATATCGAAAGTCAACATAAAACGAATATTTTCCGCAATATTCAACAATTTCCGTCATATTATTTGGTTATATTATCCATCAAAAATTTAACGTGTAATCTCCGTAAAACTACCGATTACATAATTAAATTATAGTTTATCTGCGTGTTTGCAGTAGGATTTCGGTACGCTTTGCAAGCCTCCCTTGCCTAAAGGGAGGGGGACCGCTTGCGGTGGAGGGATTGTTCCTTAAATATGTTAATTTTCTTAGAAAACAATCCCTC
>JAZTZP010000174.1:0-5269 GCA_045637525.1 Clostridia bacterium
GAAACCTGTCGCATAGCGACAGATTTCACCCATGCTTTGCATGGATTTCACTCACACGAAGTGTGAATTTCACATTTTGCTGAAAGCAAAATATTTCACTATTATAGTTTAGAGGCGAACAGCCTATAAACTATAATTTAAATGCCTTTTTTAAGCTGGCTTGGTGAATAGCCGCAGATTCTTTTAAATGCTGTGCTGAAATAATTCGGGTCGGTGAAGCCTACCTCTAAGGCGGCTTCTGATATGCTTTTGCCTTCTTTTATAGACTCTGCGGCTCTTATCATTTTCATATTGTTAAAATATTGTCCGGCACCTATGCCGGCATATTTTTTAAAGGTTTTTTTAAGTCCGGAGCCGCTCATGCCGCATAGCTCTGCAAGCTCCTCTATACTTATATTTTTTTCTATATTTTTTTCCATACACTGAACTATTGCTGAATATTTTTCTCCGCTTTCCGTTATGCTTGATGAGGTATCATTCTGCATATAGTGAAAAAGAGATATTAAGACAAGCTCTAAATTGTTTGTAAGACGTTGCGCTTCAAAGAGGCGGTCTTTTTTTACTGATTTTACGTGTATGTAATCCTTTTCAAAAATTCTTTCGGATTCCAGCGCAAGATTAAGCAGTGTCTGCTGAATATTTTTTGTGGTGGAAAAGATAAATTTCTCAGGCAGTGATAATATATCAGCCTCGAAAGTAAAAAGCACAATTTCAGGTGATGTTCCTTTTGCCGACCACAGAGAATGAAATTCCATCGGTCTGTGTAATATACACTGACCTTCTTCGAGAATAAACACATTGCTTCCGGCAGTAACGCCGACGTTTCCGGAAAGCACCAGAACAATTTCCCAGAAATCATGAATTTCTCCCGGATAATTATAGTCGGGCATCAGCTTTTCATAAAAGATACTGTAAAACGCTGTTATATTTATTTGCTTTTGTATTTCACAGTTTGCAATTACAGCTTTTTCGGTCTGTTTTCCCGGTCTGGGATATGAGATATATTTATGATTTGTCAGCATAGCTTTTTATATTCCTTTCTGTCGTATGTTAATAAGAAATATATTTAATAATTGTGTACAAAATTAAAGGTTTTTTATCTTATTTTATATTTACATTTAAAATAAATTCTGATATAATTATAGCAAAGACATATTAAAATGTCAATACGTTTTTTTAAAAGGAGTTGATTTTTATGTATGATTTTTCAATTGGTGTAATAATGGATTCGTTCAGAATGCCAACAAAGGAAGCAATAAAAAGAGCTGCTGAGGTTGGAGCGGACGGAATACAGATGTATTGTACGACGGGTGAAAATTCACCGGAAAATCTTGCAGGAGCAAAGAGAAAAGAGTTACTTGATTATATAAAGTCAAACGGACTTAAGGTTTCGGCAGTATGCGGAGACTTGGGACAGGGATTTGGAAATAAAGACAAAAACCCCGGTCTTATAGAAAAGTCAAAGAGAATTTTAGACCTTGCTAAGGAGCTTGAGACGGATATTGTTACAACTCACATAGGCGTTGTACCGGAAGATCCTTCTCATGAGAGATATAAGATTATGCAGGAGGCTTGTTTTGAACTCAGCAGATATGCGGACAGCTTAGGTTCTCATTTTGCGATTGAGACAGGCCCTGAAACATCGGCAGTTTTAAAAGGTTTTCTTGACAGCCTTGACTCAACGGGCGTTGCAGTTAACCTCGACCCGGCAAACCTTGTTATGGTAACAGGCGACGATCCTGTACAGGCTGTATATAATCTTAAGGATTACATAGTTCACACTCATGCAAAGGATGGTGTGATGCTTTATAAGACAAATCCTGAGTATATATATGGAGTTCTTCATCCGATGCCTCAGGAGCTTTTGGATAAGAAATTCTTTGAAGAAGTGCCTTTAGGAACGGGAAGCGTTGATTTCCCGGCATGGATTAAAGCACTTGATGACATAGGCTATAAGGGATTTTTAACAATAGAGCGTGAGGTTGGCGATAATCCGGCTAAGGATATTAAAACAGCAGTGGATTTCTTGAATAAAATTATAAAGGAGAATAAATAAAATGGCAAAAGTTAAAATAGCAATTATCGGTGTAGGAAACATTGCGGAAACGCACATAAAGGCATATCAGAAAAATCCGGATGTTGAGATTTATGCATTTTGTGATATAAGCGAAGAGCGTCTTAAGGCTATGGGTGAAAAGTATAACGTAACAAGACTTTATACAGATAAAGACGAAATGTTAAAACTTGCTGAAATAGATGCAGTAAGCGTTTGTACATGGAACAGCGAGCATGCACCTTGTACAATAGCGGCATTAAATGCAGGAAAGCACGTTCTTTGTGAAAAGCCTATGGCAACAACTGTTGAAGATGCTGAGGCTATGAAGGCGGCAGCAGAAAAGAGCGGAAAGCTTCTTATGATAGGCTTTGTAAGAAGATTCGGAAATGACGCCGAGGTTTTAGGGGATATGATAGATGCAGACCTTATGGGAGATATTTATTATGCAAAGACTACATATTTAAGAAGACACGGAAGTCCGGGTGGTTGGTTTGGAAAGAAACAGTTCTCCGGTGGTGGCCCGCTTATAGACCTTGGTGTACATGTTATAGATCTTGCAAGATATATCATGGGTGGTCATAAGCCTGTATCTGTTTTTGGTGCAACATTTAATAAGCTTGGCGACAGACGCGGAATAAAAGATAAGGTAGCTTATCTTGCATCTTCTGCAAAAGAAGGCGATGAATATAATGTTGAGGATATGGCAACTGCACTCATTCGCTTTGATAACGGTTCTGTTTTAAGTGTTGAGGCAAGCTTCAGCCTTAACTGTGAAGCGGACAAAGGCGAAATTGAATTTTTCGGCTCAAAAGGCGGAGCGAAGTTCTCACCTGAGCTTAAAATGTATACTGTTACAAACGGTTATATGACAAATCTTTCGTTTGCTAAGAATACGGCTCTTGATTTTGACGGATTGTTTGAAAAGGAAATGAATCATTTTGTATCTTGCATAACTGAGGGTACACAGTGCCGTGCTACAGCAGATGACGGAATTACAATAATGAAAATTCTTCTTGGCATTTATGAGTCTGCACAGACAGGTCACGAAGTAATTCTTTAATTATGGGGGAAGATTAATATGAAGATTGGAGTAAGTTCTTATTCGTATAATCAGCGCATATCAAAGGGCGAAATGACAGCTATGGACGCACTTGTGGCGGCGAAAGAAACCGGGTTTGACGGGATAGAATTTGTGGATTTTAATTTGCCGAAGGAAAATACGGCAGAATATGCGGTTGAGCTTAAGAAAAGAGCAGAAGAAATCGGAATTGAAATTTGCTGTTACAGCGTTGGAGCACAATTAATACAGGAAACAGAAGAGGAAACAAGAGCGGAGATTGAGCGTGTTAAGAAACAGATAGATATTGCGGCTGCTTTAGGTGTAAAGCTTATGCGCCATGATGCATTTTTTCAGCTTAAGAAATATTTAAGCTTTGATTTATGTCTTCCGGAGCTTGGTGAGATATGCCGTGAGCTCAGCAAATATGCCGAACAGTACGGAATACGTACAACAATAGAAAATCATGGATATATATGTCAGGGAAGCGACAGAGTTGAAAAGATTTTCAATGCTGTTAATTATCCGAATTTCGGTTTGCTTACCGATATAGGTAATTTCTGCTGTGTTGATGAAGATTCTGCTCATGCGGTAGCTGCTGTTGCACCGTACACAATTCATGCACATATCAAGGATTTTAAGATTTATGATTATGCTGACAGGGATAAAGCAGAGGGCGGATTCCAGTCAAGGGCGTGTAACGTGCTTGTAGGTGCTGTCGCAGGTGATGGCGATGTTCCGGTTGCGCAGTGTATTGATATTTTAAAGAGAGTGGGATATGATGATTATCTCGTACTTGAATATGAAGGTGCAGAGGACTGTATGCAAGGTGTAAAGAAAGGCTTTGACTTTGTTTCTGCCATTATTAAATAAATAATTACACTTAAAAAGAGGATTTCGGGTAATGTATGAAATCCTCTTTTAGTATGTTATTTTTCAATTACGCAGGTTACCATTTTATTTAGTGTTTCTTTAAAGCATGGTATTTTTGCAAGCGGTGCAAAACAGCTTCTTAGCGGTGTGAGCTTATAATATGCCGGTGTTATATTTAATTTTTCAAGAATTTTGTTGAATCTCTTTATGCTCATTTTATTTATATAGGAAATGTATTCTTTTCCGTTTTCGCCCGTTGAAAATCTGAAGCTTATTCTGTCTTTGCCGTCTGGGAGCGGTGAAACGAGCTCTTTATATACGTTTATCATTGTTTCTTCGCTGAAGAAAAGATGCACCCACGGCATTGATATTGCATCCGACAGATGTGCGCCGAACGGGTGGTTATACGGGGGGAAGTTTGTATAAATTCTGCCGCCCGGTTTTAAAATTCTGAGCGCTTCGCATATAGCCGCCTCCGGCTTTGATACGTGTTCCATAAAGTCGTTCATTATTATTGTATCAAAGGACGCATCTTCAAAGGGCAGGTTGGTGGCGTCTCCGAGTATGAAAGTAAATTTATCGCCGTAGCCTAATTTTTCGGCAAGCTTTTTTGATTCTTCTTCATAAGACGGCACGATGTCAACGCCTACAACCTCAGTTGCACCGAGACTTGCATAGTAAATTGATTTTCCGCCTGCACCACAACCGAAATCAAGAACTCGCTTGTTTTTAAACATTTCGTCCGTGGTATATTTATCAAGATAGAATTGTATTGTATTTATTCCTTTTTCATACTGCCATTCGGCGTATGTTTTCTCCTCGTTGTTCTGAAGATTAAAAGGATGTACCGGTTTAGGAAATACCGGGTTTATTGATTTTAATATTTTTTCGCCGATTTTACTCATTTTTTTCTCCCTTAATTTTGCATTTTGCATTGCGATTGCATTTGGCAATCGCTTAAACTGTAATTTACTATATTATAGCATTAAAAATACATTTTGTCAATAGCTGAAAATAAGTGCTTTACAGTTTTTAAATGAGTTGATTTTTTTTAAATATAAATTATAGTTTATCTGCGTGTTTCAGTCTGCGTTCGGTACGCTTTGCCAAAGCCTCCCTTGCCTAACACCCCAGGGTGGCTTCTCTTGACGAAGTCAATTCACCTTCAGGGAGGTGGCACGGCGTAAGCCGTGACGGAGGGATATTACATATCTATGTATTGAAAATATGTAGTAAAGATATAGAAAAATCAATATCCCTCCACCGCAAGCGGTCCCCCTCCC
>JAZTZP010000175.1:0-13165 GCA_045637525.1 Clostridia bacterium
AAACCTGTCGCATAGCGACAGATTTCACCCATGCTTTGCGTGGATTTCACTCACACGAAGTGTGAATTTCACATTTTGCTGAAAGCAAAATATTTCACTATTATAGTTTAGAGGCGTTCCGCCTATAAACTATAATTTATCCCTGTTTACAAGCTCCGCATAATAAGAAAGCACCTGTTCAAAATTCACTCCATACCATACGGACTCTTCATCTTCAATCGTCTGTTTTATCGCTTTCACCACATACCTCACAGCAATCTCCATTGCCTTATTTACCGATATATCATTTAACACCGCTCCGGAAAAGGCTGATGCAAAAATATCCCCCGTACCGTGGAATGTACGTTCTATTTTTTCATCATAATATGAAAAAAATGTATCAGTCTCAGAATTATAAGCCATTACGCCATATTGCTCTTTACCAACACTAACCCCCGTAAGAACAGTTACCGGAGCACCGAGCTCTGCTAATTTCATAAGCAGATTTTTTATATCATTTTCCGAATGCTCCGCAAGGTATTCCGTCCCCGTAAGAAAAGCCGCCTCTGTTAAATTCGGCACTATAATATCTGCCTTTTTGCATAACTCTCTCATAGCTTCGGGAAATTCCGGAGTAAACCCCGAATAAAGCCTGCCATGGTCTCCCATTACGGGATCTATTATAACCTTTGTATCACAGCTCCCGAAATTATCAATAAATCCCGATACAATATCAAGCTGCTTCATCGAACCGAGATAACCGGTATATATCCCGTCAAATTTAAAATCATGCGTTTTCCAGTTATCCGTTATTTTTTCTATTTCATCTGTTAAATCTTTAAAAGTAAAGCTGTCAAACGCCGTATGCACAGATAAAACAGCAGTAGGAATAACCGCAGTCTCTATGCCTGCGGCCGCAAGAATGGGAATTGCCGTCGTAAGCGAACATTTCCCTATGCAAGATATATCCTGAATAGTAGCTATGCGTTTCATTTATTAAGTATTTCTCCTATATTATTTATGCGAATAGAAAGCGTCCCGTCATCGTTATTGATAATGGTAATGTTCTCATCATCCATATAATATTCTGCCGGGAACGAAATCTCAATCCCCTTATCGGTCACTATTTTAACGTTTCTGTTCACTCTTTTTGTAACATAATCATTCATCTCAAAGGTTTCGGGAATTTCAGCCTCCTGCACCTTTTCGAGAAACTCCTCACGTGCCGCATCCGCTCCGGCAAACACAGTCCCGGCAGCCTCTTTAACATCAAAGCTCTCCGTAACAGATGCCGTATCCTTTACATACTGCTTCATACCTGCATCAGCCTTAATCTTGTCTCCGCCATACTCCACAGCAACCGCGCGTGCAATCTTTTCCACCTTGTTAAATGACTCCTTGGTTGAAAAATCAAATATGCATTCTAAAAGCCCCTCAGCAATAAGGTCAATGCGTTCACCCTCAACAGCAAGCATTTTCCCTTTATACTTTATTGATAAATCATCGGTATTTATGACAGCACATTCGTTTATCCTCTGAGTAGGCAAAGGAAGAATTGCAAAATGGTTTATAATATCATTCCTCATACCGTCCCCGGCACTGCTCACCTTATGTACATATCCCGCCTTGTTATCTATTTTAAGAATAACAATATACGGGACCTCACTCACAACGCAGTCACACACAAGCACATCACAGGAGCAGATATTTTCCGAATGACTTATATTTTCATACAGCTTTTCGGCAACAAAAACAGAAAACCCTTTAAAATCCTCACTTCCGGCCTTGTATTGGTTAAGATGATAACGAAATCCGCTGTTATCCTTAAACTCAGCGTTTCTCAGCGCCGGGTCATCAAGCACCTTTTCTATATGTGAGGTAATGTATGCCATTATGCTTACCTCGTTTAAGTCAAGCTCCAGGTCGGAGTATGCGGTAATTCCCGAATTGCCGTCGAGTATATGAAGAATGGCTCTTTTAATATTTACAATCATTTTATTATTTCCCTTCCGTTAAAAATCAAATACAGCCCGTCCGTCCACGAGCTTTAATCTTGCGGAAAAATTCTTTCCGTTTTTCGATACAAATCCGTCAATGGTCGGTGTCACGCCATTTAAGAGCAGTTCAGATACATTTTTCTTTGAGATTACCTTTTTGCATATAATACCGTTTACCGAAAACCTGCACCCGTCACGATACCCCATGCAACCGTATCCGAACTTTGTACGAACAATTTCACCACCGCAAAGAGGGCATTTGCCTACCTTATCGCCGACAAACCCGTCATCATCAGGATTTTTGTAGTCGAAAACAGCTTTTATCTCATTCTTTGCAGTATTTATGCTGTCTGAAATTGTGTATTCGCCTCTGAACACCTTTTTAAGTGCCTTGCCGACTTCAGCAGTTTTAAACTTATCCATGCTGATGTTCATACGCATAAGCGCCTCTATAAGGTACTCACCGCCGGGCAGAAGATAATACGTATCCTTTTTCAGTTCAATATAAAGGCTCTGACGTGCATTGTCTATTATCCCCGTCCTGGTCGCCTCTGTTCCGAGCTCAAGCCCCTCAAACATTGCCTTATAATCATCATCGTCATCATCAGCATTCGCCTTTTCCTCGCGGAAAGGGTTTTTAAGATAACTGTTTAAAGTCTCTATTGTATAATGCTTCGGCGGAGATGTCTGTTTCTCCGTCGGCACAAAATCAACATTAACCGTATCTCCCTTTTCAAGCTTCGGAAGTATCTTGTCTTTTTTGGTGTATTCGTCATACTTCGTCCATCCCGGAGAGGCTATAACCGTACCCTTTAGAGTAAACTGCTCCACCCCTCCTAAATCTATTGTTATTTCCGTTTTCTCAGCAATACACTCCTCCGAGCAAAACACCGCAACAAAACGGCGCATTACAGTGCTGTAAACCTTATACTCATCCTCTGTAAGAGCGCCCTTTTGAGGTATCTTATACGTCGGCGTAAGTGCAGAATGTGACTCTATCTTGGAATCGTCAAATATAGATTTTTTAAACTTAAACTCAACAGGATAACCCAAAGCCCCGACAGATGCGAGTATCTTCTTAATCTTGTCCTGCTCCGCCGTTGCAAGATATTCGGAGTTTGTACGCGGATATGTCAGATACCCTTTCTCATACAGGTCCTGAACAATCTTTAAGCTGTCCGACATCGACATCTTGTATTTTTTACCCAAAACACCCTGAAGCTTTGATAAAGAATAGAGCTTTCCGGGATTTAAGGTATCTTTTTTCTTCTTTTTTGCAGTAACAACCGCTGTAAGTGCGTTATATTTATCACAAAACTCCTGCGCCTTTAAAATCTCATCTTTGGAAAACTTTTCTTTTGAAACAAGCTCAACAACCTCGCCGTTTGTTACCGCCTTACTCACCGGCTGATAATAAATCTCAGGCACAAAATTTCTTATAGCCATATCCCGGTCATATATCGCTTTCACAATAGGCACAATTACACGCCCCACACGCAAAAAATTACCTGTTTTAAGCGTTGCAAAGCGTGTAAGATTTACACCGTAAAGCCAGTCTATATATGTCCGTGCAAGTCCTTCATTTGCAAGGTTTTTATATTCCGCTTCATCCTTCATCTCCCCGATAGCCTGACGTATCGTCTCCGGCGTCTGATCGGGAAGCCACAGTCTTTTAAATTCCTTCTTCGTTTCAAGCGCCTTATTAACACAAATACGTACTATAATCTCACCCTCACGGTCTGCGTCCCCGGCGTTTACTATGGTCTCAACCTCAGGTGAATTGCAAAGAGATTTTATAATATTAAACTGTTTTAAAACTCCGGCGTCCGTATTCTTGTTCTTATCCTTTTTCAGTTCAAACTTAAACTTTTCCGGAAAACAGGGAATATTCTTCATACTCCAGCGGTTCCCGTCCGGATTAGGCGCATACTCTTCTATATCAGCAAGCGAAAACAAATGCCCAAACGCCCACGTAACAATATATTTATCATCTTTAAAATACCCGTCAGTCCTCTTAAGATCCCCAAGCGCCGAAGCAATATTCCGCGCAAGCGACGGTTTTTCCGCTATTATAAGTATTATAAAAATCCCACCCTTCTGATAAATTATAGTTTATAGGCGGAACGCCTCTAAACTATAATAGTGAAATATTTTGCTTTCAGCAAAATGTGAAATTCATACTTCGTGTGAGTGAAATCCACGCAAAGCATGGGTGAACTCTGTCGCGATGCGACAGGTTTCGGTAGAAATTGCTTGCAATTTCTGAATTTAAAATCAGAAAATCGTTTGTCGATTTTCTTTCCATAACCTGCGGCAAATTTGCCGCAAATTTCACTCGCATCTATGCGAATTTCACCCAACCATATGGTTGGATTTCACTTTTTGCCTGTGGCAAAAAAATTTCACTGTAAATTATAGTTTATCTGCTGATAAACTATAATTTATCTTAGTGTGCTTTATTAAAAGAATGTTAAAAAGTTAAAAAAATATTTTTTTAAATGAATTTTATGTTAAATATATAAAAAATCCGAAATACCTCTTGACGAAATAAGATATTTGTTGTAAAATAAGAAGAGTAAATGTCGGTTTAAGATGGGGGATTATGATGGTTAATGAAATTAAAAAGAAGAATTATGCTTTGAAAAGGACAGTTCTTTTAATTATACTCATATTGATAGCGGCAGTTATTATTACGGGCTGTATGGTTTTATCCGATTTTACCGGGGTAAGCCTTAAGGAAACAAAGAGAATAAAAATACCTGAGGGCTATGGTACTTCTAAGATTGCACAGTTGCTGGAGAATGAGGATGTAATAAAATATCCTTTATTGTTTAAAATAAAAGCAAGAATTGATGGCTATGATACAAAGCTGCGCACGGGTGAATTTGAGATTGCGGATAACATGAGCTATAAGGATATACTTGAAACGTTGTCAACAAAAGATATAGTACAGTCCCGACGGGTGACAATTCCCGAAGGGTTTGAGCTTAAACAGATTGCCGCACGTTTAGAGGAAAACGGAATAGTTACGGAAGAGGAGTTTTATGAGGCTGTGGAGCTTTCGTATGATTACGAATTTTTGGCGGGGCTTCCTGAGCGTGAACAAAGTCTTGAAGGGTATCTGTTTCCCGATACGTATGATTTTAAGCCGGGTGACAGTGCCGAAAATGTGATAAAAACAATGCTTGATAATTTTGACAGGCATTTTAAGGCGGAGTATTATGACCGTGCCGGTGAGCTTGGCATGACTGTTGATGAAATTATAACGCTTGCTTCCATAATAGAGCGTGAAACAAATACAGATACTGAACGAAAAAAGGTTGCGGGTGTTTTTTATAATCGTATAAATGAGAATATGAGGCTACAGTCTTGTGCGACTGTTCAGTATGCGTTGGGAGAACGAAAGGCTGTGCTTTCAATAGCGGATACTAAAACAGAATCGCCGTATAATACGTATATAAACAACGGATTGCCTGTCGGTCCGATAGCTTCTCCGGGGTCAAACTGTATAGAGGCCGCACTTTATCCGGAGGAAACTGATGCATTGTATTTTGTATTGGATTCAGATGGAAATCATATATTTTCCAGTAATTATGATGACCATTTAGCTGCAAAGAAAAATGCGGCTGTTAAAGTAGAACAGGAGTGAAACGATTAAATGACGGAATATGAGCCGAACGCCATAGTGCATGAATATATAACCGATTATATAAGAAGCAGTTTGTCGCCGAATACGGATTTTTTAAGAGAGCTTGAAGAATATGCCGAAAAAAATGAGGTTCCGGTAGTTCAACCGGAGACGGCAAAGCTTATTCTTGACCTTGCATATATCAGGCGTCCGAAACGGATACTTGAAGTAGGGTGTGCGATAGGCTACTCATCAATACTGCTCAGCGGTGCATTAGAGTCGGGCGGAAGTATAACAACGCTTGAATCTGACAGCGAAATGGTGAAGATTGCAAGAGAAAACATAGAAAAAGCAGGACTTACAGATGTTATAACGGTAGTTGAGGCGGATGCGAAGGAGTATCTTCCGGCACTTACCGGAACAGAATGCTTTGACTATATATTTTTAGACGGGCCCAAAGCCCATTACATCTATATGCTTGAGGACTGTGTCCGTTTGCTTACAAAACGGGGAGTTTTAGTGTCGGACAACGTTTTGTATAAAGGTATGACGGCAACAAACGAGCTTGTAAAACGCAGAAAAATTACCATAGTTAAGCGTTTGCGTAAATATATAAATGCGCTTACGGCACATCCGGCACTTGAAACGTCGATACTGTCGGTCGGAGACGGTGTTACTGTGTCTGTGAAGAAATGAAAGAGGTGTTTTGATGAAGAAACCGGAACTGCTTGCGCCGGGAGGAAGTCTTGAAAAATTGAAAACCGTTATTGATTACGGTGCTGATGCGGTTTATGTAGGCGGAGAAATGTTCAGCCTTCGTGTGGCGGCAGAAAATTTTACACGTGATGAGCTGAAAGAGGGCCTGGAATTTGCACATGAACGCGGAAAAAAGGTATATCTTACGGCAAATATTATACCTCATAACAGGGATATTGACGAATTTGAAGAATATATAGAAGAAATAAAGCCTTTTGGGTTTGACGGAATCTTAGTTGCAGATCCCGGAATGCTTGACATCGTTTTAAAAAAAGCGCCGGAAATACCCGTTCATATAAGCACACAGGCGAATAATGTGAACTACCGTTCTGCGGTGTTCTGGTATAATCAGGGAGCGAAAAGAGTTGTTCTTGCAAGGGAAATGAGCTTTGCGGAGATTGAAGAGATACGAAGACGCATACCGGAGGATATGGAAATAGAAGCGTTTGTACACGGAGCTATGTGTATATCATATTCCGGCAGATGCCTTCTTTCAAATTATCTTACAAACCGTGACTCAAATCAGGGGGCGTGTTCGCATCCTTGTCGCTGGAACTATTCATTGGTAGAGCAGACCAGACCCGGAGAGTATATGGATATTTTCGAAAATGAAAGAGGAAGCTTTATATTTAATTCAAAGGATTTATGCATGATACAGCATATACCGGAGCTTGTGAAATGCGGAATATCAAGCTTTAAAATAGAAGGGCGTGTTAAAACTCCTTACTATGCGGCAACGATTGTGGGAGCTTATCGCCGTGAGATAGACAGGTATTTTGAAAATCCTGAGTCTTACAGCTTTAATGAAAAGGAGCTGACAGAGGTATGCAAGGTAAGTCACAGACCATACACAACGGGATTTTATTACGGAAGACCGGGCGATGAGGCACAGGTGTATGAGTCAAGCTCGTATATACGTGATTATGACCTTATTGGCATGGTAGAGGAATACGATGAAAAAACAGGGATAATGACTGTTTCTCAGAGAAACAAGTTTTATAATACAGATGAGATAGAGATAATGCAGCCGGGTGAGGAATGCTTTATTCAGACAGTCGGCGAAATGCGAAATGATAAGGATGAAATAATAGAGGACGCACCTCATGCACAGATGACAGTGAAGATGAAAGCACTAAAGCCAGTCGTTAAGGGGGCAATGCTGAGAAGAAAATCATAGGCTGTATTTGGCAATTAACTATATTATAAAAGAAAGGATGGTTATATTATGAAATGTAAATTTTGCGGTAAGGAGCTTCGGGAACGTCAGCGTTTTTGTGACAATTGCGGACGTACGGTCCGACATATAAACGAGGTCAGCAGACGTCCGGCAGGAAATGGTGCGCCACCTAAACGAAGACCGTCACCGTCAGGGAACGGTGCTGTACATAGAGGAGGCGACAGCTTTAAGCGTTATGACAGATACAGACGTGATCAGCAAAAGCGTGCTGCGGCGGAGAGAAGACGCAAGATAAAACAGAGACGTTTTATAATGTTTATTATTATATTGGCTATATGTGTAGGTATAGTGGCGTTTATAGTGGCATTTAATAAAACAAAGGAATCGGGAATTGCCAATATAAATGCACCGGAGACGACAGAATTTCCGTTAGAAACAGGTCAGGCGCCGGTTGGAATACCTGAGGCACTGACAGACGGGGACGGTATAATTACAGAAACCGAAGACGGCATCGAACCGTCCGGAAGTGCTGACCCGTCGGGTAGTCCGTCGCCGTCAGGAAGCCCGTCGCCAACGGCCGGTGCAAAGCCGACTGCAAGTGCGAAGCCTGAGGAGAATGACAAGTATATGGTATACAAGGAAACAACTACGGGAATAACCTGTCCGTATCCGTCGGATTTTGATAAGTCTGATGTGAGCAGTGCATCAACAAAGATTACCGTAACTGACGGAGATGCACAGATTCGTATAAATACCGATAAGATAACAACACAGGATTCGGCTCAGTCACTTCTTAAATCTTATTCGTCAGGTGTCGGCGTTGAAATATCAGACAGCAGTTCGGCTAAAAATATATATTCTGTTTCTTTTGTAAGAAACGGAAAATATAACCACAGAACGGGTGTTGTTGCTGAAGGACGTCATATTTACTATGATTTTTCATGCTCGGCGGAGTCGGCGGAAAAGAGCTCATATAAGGAAATAATACAGTATGTCGATGACTCGTTGAAGACACAGATAGAGAAGTTAAACTCTGAAGAGTAAATAAACACACAGGGCGACAAGCGCTGAAATAACACATATTCCTGCGTGTTTTAATTTAGAAGCTTTTCTCTTATTGGGAGATTGCTTCGGAGGACGATTATAGATAGTAATATCTGAATCGTCCTTTTTTATTTTTTCAAGATAGTCATGTACTATTTTCTCGGCATCGGCTATTACTTTCATCTGCATTGCCGGTGAATGGTCACGAAGTATGATTATTGCCCTGTCGATATAGGGTGAAGCGATGTTATCAATAATTACAACTCTTTGAGTAGTTCTGTTCATTTTGCAAAAGTCCTTTCGCTGTAAAAATTTTCTTAAATGTAGTTTTAACGACTTGCAGGTATTTTATACCGCAAGTTTTTTTGTATATAATAAAAATTTACATTTTTACAAATATATTACAGAAATGTAACGATTATCACAAAAATGTAATATATATTACAAAAAGAGGTAATCATGTAATAAAAATGTAAAAAATAGGATAAATTTATTAAAAATTTACATAAATTTGTTTCATAATAATAATATGTAAACTATTGACAAAAATAGGCGAATATATTATAATTAAATTGATGATAGATGTACGTTGATTATTTGGGAATCTGCAGGCTGATATGGTGGTTTAAATGCCTGTAAAATATCGAAGAAACGGAGGAGATTCCATTGAGAACGGCGGGACTTGCTGCAAGATTGGGGCTTGCATTTATTTTAATAGTTTTGGGAAGTATCTATGCCAACTCTTACGCTTTGGCGGCGGAGACAAAAAACGGTATTATATATGAACATATCGGAGAGAAAATAGTTATAACGGGATATACCGGTGAGGAAGCGGACGTAAGAATTCCGGAAATGATTGATGGGAAATATGTTTCCGAAATAGGTGAGTTTGCGTTTTACAGAACACAGATCAGAAATATCGTGTTGCCGGACTGTATTGAAAAGATAGGCGAAAATGCGTTTTACAGAGCAGAAAATCTGGTTGGTGTAA
Source organism: Clostridia bacterium (assembly GCA_045637525.1). Lineage (GTDB taxonomy): Bacteria > Bacillota > Clostridia > UBA1381 > UBA1381 > JAZTZP01. The sequence goes on from JAZTZP010000175.1 coordinate 9,573, forward strand.
ATATCCCGCGCGGATTGACTGAGATTGAAAATGGTGTGTTCTCCGGATGTGTGGCATTAGAAGAAATTATAATACCTGAGAATATAAAATCAATTGAATCGGGCGTGTTTGGCGGATGTTCTGCTATGAAGAGAATAGTTGTTGATAAGAGAAACTCCGGGTATAAGGATGTAGACGGAGTATTATATACAAAGGACGGAAAAATTCTTGTGGCTTATCCGAACGGAAGAGGAGCAGAAAGCTATAAGGTAGAAGATGGCACAGAGGAAATAATGGAGTTTGCGTTTTATTGTTCCGATGTAAAATTTGCAGAGCTCCCGGAAAGCATTACCAAAATAGGCGCATCGGCATTTTTGAAGGCGAGCTTTTTAGAAAAGGCAAATGTTCCGTCTGAAGTTAAAAGTATTGATGAAACAACGTTTGCTTGTTGCCGTAATCTTAAAGAACTCATTATTTCGCCGGACGTTGAAATAATAAGATAAACAGATACTTCTTAACAAGAAATATATATAGATTTAGTATATCTGACACTGTGCAGCCCGGAACATAAGTTTTCGGGCTGTTTCATATCAGGAGGGAATTAAATGATAACTACGGTTTTTATTGATATAGACAATACATTGCTTGACTTTGACAAATGTGCTGAGATGTCGGCTGTAAAAACATTTAATGATATGGGGATTGAGTATAGTGACAAGGTATTTACGACCTTTACCGGGATTAACAACAGGCTGTGGCGTGATTATGAGAATGGTGTAATAACGAAGCCGGAGCTTCATAAAGTGAGATGGAACCTGATTTTTGAAGAGCTCGGAATTGATGCGGACGGACAAAAGTGTGAGGGTGTGTTTTATTCGTATTTAAGAGAAAGCTGTGAGCCGGTATCGGGTGCAATTGACATACTCAGATACCTTCATTCACGCTATACGGTGTGTGCGACGAGTAATTCCGGATATGAACAGCAAAGAACGAGACTTGAAAATGCACACATGACAGAATATATAGACCATATTTTTGTATCGGAAGACATAGGCTTTCAAAAACCGGAGAAAGCGTTTTTTGATGAATGCTTTAAAAGGTTGGGAGGGGCTTCGGATAAGTGCCGTACGATAATTATAGGGGATTCGCTGAATGCAGATATAAACGGCGGCAAGGCATACGGCATAAAAACGTGTTGGTATAATCCGTTGTATAACGGCGGATTCACAGATGCGGACTACGCTGTAAAAAGTCTTTCTGAGATAAAAAACATTCTTTGAAAAAAAATTTGAAAAAAATGAAAAAAAGGTATTGACAAATTAAAAAACGTGTGGTATAATATAAAAGCTGTGTAAAACAGCATATTCCGTAGACAGCCGGCAGCGTAGAAGCGTAAGTCCCGCCGAGGTTTAGTGATTTTTATATCGATTACTAATGCTCTGCGTCTGTCTCTATGCGCAGAGCTTTTTTATACGGAATTTGAAAATATTACAGGAGGTGAAACACAATATGCCAAGTGAAAAGGTTTTAGAACAAAAGAAAGCTGAAGTTGCTGAGCTCGTTGAAGTTCTCAAGAACGCTGAGTCAGGTGTATTGGTTGACTACAGAGGTCTTACTGTTGAAGAGGATACAAAGCTCAGAAACGATCTCCGTGCAGCTAACGTTAAGTATTTTGTTGTAAAAAACACATTATTGAGATTTGCCGCTAAGGAAACAGGTCTTGATGCGTTGGATGAGATTTTACATGGTCCTACAGCTTTAGCAGTATCTGAAGAAGATGCTGTTGCACCGGCAAAAGTTCTTTCGGATTTCGCAAAAGGAAACGATAAGCTTGAAATTAAGTCCGGATTTATGGACGGTGCGGTAATGACTCTCGACGAGGTTAAGAAGCTTGCGGCTACACCGTCAAAGGAAGTATTGCTTGCAAAGGTATTGGGCAGCTTGAATGCTCCTATTTCAAATCTTGCAAGATTGCTTAGCACGATTGTTGACGGAGGAGAAGAAATTGCTGATTTAATAGCAAAGAAGGCAGGAGCAGAAGCTCCGGCTGAAGAGGCAGCTCCGGCTGAAGAAGCGCCGGCAGAGGCACCTGCAGAAGAGGCAGCTCCGGCTGAAGAAGCACCGGCAGAGGCACCTGCAGAAGAAGAGGCACCGGCTGAAGAAGCACCGGCTGCTGAATAATCTTTAGAAAAGTTATATTAATGATAATTAAGGAGGAAAATAAAATGGCAGATTTAAATGCAATTCTTGATTCAATCAAGGAGTTAAAGTTATTAGAAGTTGCTGAATTAGTAAAGATGATGGAAGAGGAGTTCGGCGTAAGCGCTGCTGCTCCGGTAGTTGTTGCAGGTGCTGTTGCTGATGGCGGAGCTGCTGCTGCAGATGAGAAGTCTGAGTTCGACGTAATCCTTGCAGATGCTGGCGCAAGCAAGCTTGGCGTTATCAAGGTTGTAAGAGAGCTTACAGGTCTTGGACTTAAGGAAGCTAAGGCTCTTGTTGACGGTGCACCTGGTACTGTTAAGGAAGCTGTTGCAAAAGAAGAGGCTGAGTCTATGAAGGCTAAGCTTGAGGAAGCTGGAGCAAAGGTAGAATTGAAGTAATTCGATATTCGTTGTGAGGTGTATTCATGGTAATTGATGTATCATCCATATTAAAGGAAACCGGCGGAAGTATAAAAATATCCGGCGACATTAAAGCACAGGATACCGATTATTTAGGCGAGGAGTTTCATTTTGAAAAACCGTTTAATATATCGGGTGAGCTTATGAATAACGGTAAATCCATTGTACTTAAAGCGGAAGTTTTGGGAGAGATGGGAGTGTGCTGTGCAAGGTGCAGAAAGCCTATTACGATTAATCTGCAGTTTTCGGTAGAGGAAACGTTTATGCAGGGTAATGAGGATTTTAAGCCTGATGAGGATATATATGTTTTCAGCGGTTATACAATAGACCTGGATGATGTTGTGTTTAACAATTTTCTCATGAATGTTTCGGGAAAATATTTGTGCAAGGAAGACTGTAAAGGTCTTTGTACACAGTGCGGTGCGGATTTGAATTTCGGTGACTGTGGCTGTGAGGACGATAATATTGACCCGCGCTGGGAAGCATTAAGAGCAATGATTAAAGACACCGAGACAGAATAATGCAGGCTCTTCAGTACTTTTTGTCGGCCGGCAGAAAGTGCGTACCACAATTAGGAGGTGTAATAATGGCTGTACCTAAGAATAAGGTTTCAAAATCAAGACGTGATAAGAGACGTGCTAACTGGAAGCTTTCAGTTCCGGGAATGGTTGAGTGTCCTCAATGTCACGAGTATAAAATGCCTCATAGAGTTTGTAAGGCTTGCGGCTATTACAACGGTAAAGAGGTTATTAAGACGGAAGCGTAATTTCGTCTGCCTTATATAGTGTTTAAGAGATCGCTTTTTGAGCGGTCTCTTTTTTTACACGGTTTTGCATATTTTTGGAAAAGAAGATAAATTATAGTTTAGCGGTGTGTTTACAGTCTGCGTTCGATACGCTTTGCTAAAGCCTCCCTTGCCTAAAGGGAGGTGGCACAGCGTAAGCTGTGACGGAGGGATATATAGTAAAAACATAGAAAAATTAATATCCCTCC
>JAZTZP010000176.1:0-1650 GCA_045637525.1 Clostridia bacterium
ATACTCCAGAAGCAAGTTACGTTTTAGAATACAACCCAGCTACAGTCGCGGATTCCGAAATACTGAAAATGGCTGAGAGCGCAGAGAAAATTAAATAATAGAGTTGAGAGTTTGAAGTCTTAAAAGCGGTGTGGCCAAAAATGAACAAGTCCAGTAAAAACGGACAATAGAAAAAAAGAGTCCCCTATGGTAGAATTGAAATAACTACCATAGGGGGATTTTTTATGCCAAGAGAATATAGAAATATAAAGGAATATGAAAGCGAAATATTTGCATTGCGAGAGCAAGGAAAAACAAACCGAGAAATATGTGAAAAATTCGGATTAAAACAAAGACAACTTGAAAATTTCATCAACCGACATAATAGAAATCAAGCAAAGTTGTCATCAGGTATATCAATAAAGCCAAAAGGCAGACCGCGAAAAGACGGAACTACACTACCACCATCCATACAACAATTAAGCAAAGTTTCTCAATTGCAATACGAACTTGCAAGAAAGGAACGACAAGTAAAAAGATTGAAAATGGAAAATGAACTAATGCGGGATTTTCTCTCGCTCACCGAAAGGAAGTGAGGACAAGCGTAAAATATATGGTAATCTATCGACATAAAGATAAGTATTCAATTAGTGAAATGTGTCGGTTCTTCAAAGTATCTCGAAGTGGGTACTACGGATATGTTTCACGAATGGATGTACCTGCATGGGATTTACCATTAGCTGAAAAAATACGAGAATGTCAAAACGAGTGCGGTAAAACCTACGGATATCGCAGAGTACATATATGGCTTGAAAGAAACGGTATTTATCGTAATCCTAAGACAGTACTAAGAGTTATGCAGAAATATGGGTTGCTGTCGGTAATCAGAAGAAAGAAATATCGTAACTACGGAGATTATCTACACAGGTATCCAAATTTGCTTAACAGAGATTTCTCTGCTGAAAGACCAAATCAAAAATGGGTTACGGATATTTCGTACATACATACCAAACAAGGTGTTTTGTATTTATCTGTTATTAGAGATTTGTATGACAACAGTATTGTTGCATACAAAACCGGCACGGAACAAAATATAAACCTTGTTTTAAGTACCATTAAAGAAGCCAAGAAAAAAGAGAAGGTCACCGCAGAGTTGCAGCTCCACAGTGACCAAGGCTTTCAATACACTTCACACGGGTATTTTAAGCTAACTCAAGAATACAACATTACACCTTCAATGTCAAGACGTGGTAATCCTTATGACAATGCTTTAGCAGAAAATTTCTTTTCAATTCTTAAAACAGAGTGTATTTACCGCGTAAAACTTCAGACCTATGAGGAGGCTCGCCTCCTCATAGGTGAGTACATCCATTTCTACAATAACCAACGCATACAACTTAAAACAAAACTGACTCCGCTCGAAAAACGAAGTCAGTATATTGCTTAAAATTTAATTTTCGCTACCATAGAGCACTTTTTTGTGCTGTCCGCACAAATTGGGGCGGTTCAAAAACCACATCGCTTTTTCCGTTGTTTTTGAAAATCTATTGACTTTTGGAAAAGATAAGAGTATAATAAACTCGTAAGTTGAAAACTCACAAGTTTATTAAGAAGAGGTGTGGTCTATGTTTCATTGCAGAGATAAAGAACTTCGAGATTTGAATAAACGAT
>JAZTZP010000177.1:0-4251 GCA_045637525.1 Clostridia bacterium
CGAAACCTGTCGCATAGCGACAGATTTCACCCATGCTTTGCATGGATTTCACTCACACGAAGTGTGAATTTCACATTTTGCTGAAAGCAAAATATTTCACTATTATAGTTTAGAGGCGAACGCCTATAAACTATAATTTATTGAAAGGGGAGAGTGTATGACTGATTTATTATCAAGAGTATTTATAAAAAACTGTACCGACCTGAAAAATCCGGAGGTGCGTTCGGCTTATGGACGATTATCGGGGTGGGTTGGTATTATATGTAATGTTGTTTTGTTTGCAGGGAAGTTTATTTGCGGAGTTTTTGCCGGGAGTATATCTATAATGGCGGATTCTTTTAATAATCTTTCAGATGCCGCATCGAGCGTTATAAGTCTTTTAGGATTTAAGATGGCAGATAAATCAGCGGACGAGGAGCATCCTTACGGTCATGCGAGATATGAATATCTTGCCGGGATGATTGTTGCTGTTATGATTGCAGTAATTGGGATTGAGCTTTTTAAAACAGGTATTGATAAGATTATTAACCCGTCTGAGGTTGTATTTTCAGCTTTTTCGGCAGCGATTCTTATTGCGTCGATTGCGGTGAAGCTCTGGATGGCGGTATTTAATAAGAAAATTGGCAGGATGATTAATTCCAAAACAATTGAAGCTACATCACAGGACAGCCGCAATGATGTAATAACAACTGCTGTTGTACTGCTTGCCGCTGTTATATCGCATTTTACAGATTTACAGCTTGACGGGGTTATGGGTATTGCTGTTGCTGTATTTATATTATACAGTAGTGTGGGTCTGATTCGTGAAACGATAGATCCTTTGCTTGGCAGGGCGCCCGATCCCGAGCTTGTGGAATATATAAGAAATAAAATTCTCAGCTATCCCGGAGTTTTGGGAACTCATGATCTTATGGTGCATGACTACGGACCGAGCAGGCAGTTTGCAAGTGTTCACGTTGAGATGGCTGCCGAAAATGATATAATAGAAAGCCATGATGTGATTGATAATATAGAGCGTGATTTCTTAAACAATGATAATCTTAACATGATAGTTCATATGGACCCGATTGCTACGAAGGATTCTGTTGTAAATGAACTGAGATGCATGATTTCTGATATTGTGGAGTCTATTGATAAAAGACTTTCGATACATGATTTAAGAGTTGTACGGGGAACAACTCATACAAATATTATTTTTGACTGCGTGAAGCCGTATGACGTTAAAATCAGCGATGCTGATTTGCGGAACGAAATAAAGAGACGGACAGCACAGATAAACAGTGAATATTTTTGTGTGATAACAATAGATGCAAGCTATGCAGCTATGCCGCACGAAAGGCAATAAAAAAATGCCGTAAGGCATTTTTTTATTGCTGTTTTGTAGGAATAGCTGTTTTTGTTGGTGTCTGAGTAGTCGGCTTGTTTGTTGATGGAGCTTTTGTGGGCTCTTTTGTAGCCGGAGCTTTTGTAGAGGAAGCCTTTGTAGGCTCAGGAGACGGCTTTTTAGTCGGCTCTTCAGACGGTTTATCTGTTGCTTTTATGCTTGGTGAAGGTGATGTGGATTTTGTTGGGGTATCGGTTTTTTCCACATCATCTGTTTCGCCTTTTGAATAATGGCTTGAACAACGCTTTGACGGTTCTGTTCCCGGTTTGAAATATGCTTTGAAGCTACTGCATCCGGAACTCGGAAGATTACCGGAGTTTCTGCATATTGAAACCTCACGCACACCGGAGGGAACATTAAGATCCCTTACAGCAAGGCTTTCATGGATTGAAGCCATAACCTTTTTCCATACGGATACTGCCGGATTTGCAGAAGCTGAAATTGCCCTCGGAGTATCATATCCGTACCACACAGCACCTACATAGTAAGGTGTGAAGCCTACAAACCATTTATCAAAGTTGTCGTTTGTTGTACCTGTTTTACCGTAGGTCGGCATTTGTCCTAAATCTGCCGCACGTCCTGTTCCGTATGATGCGTTTACAGGATATGAAAGCATATCTGCCATTGCGTATGCTGCTGAAGAGCTCAGAGCTGTCTGAGGCTCTTCGGAATTTTCAAGAATTACTTCTCCCAATGCGTTTACAACCTTTGAATAGGTGTGAGGTTTGTGGTATTTACCGCCGTTTGCAAACACCGAGTAGGCGGCTGCCATTTCTTTAACCGTTACACCTTTTGTCAAACCGCCGAGGGCTAATGAGCTGTAGTTTTTGTCATCGTTTACGAGTGTTGTAAAACCAAGCTTCTTTTCCATGAAATTATAGGACTTGGAAATTCCGAGCATTTCAAGGAATTTAACCGCCGGGATATTTGCCGAACGGCCTATTGCTTCAACTGAGAGCATATTGCCCTTAAATCCGGAGTAGGCATTTTTAGGCTCCCAATTATCACTGCCTATTGTTATTTTTTCGTCTTTTACTACTGTGCCCTCTGTGATGATTTCGTTTTCAATACATGGTGCATATACAGATACGGGCTTTATTGCAGAGCCGGGCTGACGTGTTGATTGCGTTGCACGATTTAAGCCTCTTGCTGTTTTTTGACCGATTCCGCCTACTATACCCTTTACTGCACCCGTATACGGGTCTATTACCACCATCGCGGATTGAGCACCGCTGTTAGGGAAGTTGGAAGCGTTTTGATAAACACTTTCCATTCTTTGCTGGATGCCTAAGTCCATTGTAGTATAGATTTTAAGACCGCCGTTAAATACTTGCTGTTCTGCAAAGTCGGCAGAATAATCTTTTTGTGTTTGCAAATCGTTTATAACGTCGAGAACTACCTGATCTACGAAATATGAAGAAATCTTCTTTTCGTTGTTTACTCTTTTAGGAATTACTCCGAGTGGTGCATCACTTGCCGATTGGTATTCATCCTTCTTTATCATTCCAAGCTCATACATCTTTTTTAAAACAACGTTTCTTTTATCAAGAGTGTTTTCAGGATGGGCATACGGATCAAATTTTGAAGGTGTTTGCGTTATACCTACTATTGCGGCGGCTTCCGGAATGCTAAGCTGTGTTGCCGATTTTCCGTAATACAGCTGTGCCGCTGATTCAACTCCGTAGCATTGATTTGCAAAGTATACTATGTTTAAGTAAAGAGTAAGAATTTCGTCCTTTGAGCATTGCTTTTCCAAAGCCATCGCACGAAGAATTTCTTTAATCTTTCTTGTTGCACTTTTATCCTTTTCCTTTGTTATGTTCTTTATAACCTGTTGGGTTATGGTGCTTCCGCCGTATGAGGCATCGCCTATGCCTACCTTGCTGAGAGCGTATTTTACGGTTGCGCCGAGAGTTCGTTTTAAATCTATGCCGTTATGCTTATAAAAACGCTCATCCTCTATCGCAACGGCGGCGTTTTTTACATTGTCGTTTATCTCGTTTGCGTCTACCCATATACTGTTGTTGGTTGTGCTTAGCATTTCCAATTCCTGTATTTTTCCGTATGCATCGGTATAATATGCGAAGGAAGACTGATTTTTAACGAGGGTATCTATGTTCATATCTTCGATTTCTGTCATAACTGCGGCATACATACCTACAAACACACCTGTGCCTATGATGGTAAATACTATTGCCACAATCAGCAGACCCGAAAGGATGCCCTTTAATCTGCGACGTCTCTTTTCAAGTTTTTTCTTTTTGCTCATTCGCTTGCTCACAGAGCTGTTTGAACTGCGGTTTGCGCTTTGAGACGCATTATGACGGCCGGATGCGGGATTTGTGCTCCGGTTATTTGCGGTAGTGCTTTGACGCTTTGCCGGTGCGGCGGGGCGTTCTGTTCCGGATGATTTTTTTGACGAAGTCCTGGGACGTCTGTAAGTATATTCATCCGAATAGTCCTGCGGGTTGTATCCATTGTATTTCTGAGCCAATATATAAACCTCCCTTATAGTAGTTTATATTGAGTATAAAATTCCCTATATTATATTATATATGATTTTTCTTGAAATTTCAAGTGTTATCTGAAAAAAAATAAAAAATTTATGTAAAATGTGTATTTTGGGCGTAGTTAATGGTAAAAATAACCTTAAAAGATAGATTATAGTTTATCTTACTAATTGAGGATAGGCTTTTGATATGCTTTGCTAATAGGCTCCCTTGTGCAAAGCAATACTGTCAACTTAACGTTTACAGTATTGCAGTGAAATATTTTACCGGCGGTAAAATGTGAAATTCACACATTTTGTGTGAGTGAAATCCACGCTTCGCGTGGGTGAAATCTGTCGCATAGCGACAGGTTTTGGT
>JAZTZP010000178.1:0-12408 GCA_045637525.1 Clostridia bacterium
ATAAATTATAGTTTATCTGCGATAAACTATAATTTACAGTGAAATTTTTTGCCACAGGCAAAAAGTGAAATCCAACCATATGGTTGGGTGAAATTCGCATAAATGCGAGTGAAATTTGCGGCCAATTTGCCGCAAGTTATGGAAAGAAAATCGACAAACGATTTTCTGATTTTAAATTTAGAAATTGCAAGCAATTTCTACCGAAACCTGTCGCATGGCGACAGATTTCACCCATGCTTTGTGTGGATTTCACTCACACGAAGTGTGGATTTCACATTTTGCTGAAAGCAAAATATTTCACTATTATAGTTTAGAGGCGAACAGCCTATAAACTATAATTTACGGAGGTTATTATGGCGACGAAAAGTAAAACTATGTATATATGTAATGAGTGTGGGTATTCTTCGCCTAAGTGGCTTGGGAAATGTCCCGGGTGCGGTAATTGGAATACTCTTCATGAAAATATAGTGGAAAAGGAGACCGTAGCTTCAAAGGCTAAGATAAAGAGTGTTGCGGTTAATATGCCTAAGAGCATAGATGAGATTGAGATAAACAATGAAACCCGATATTTGACGGGTATCGGGGAGCTTGACAGAGTTCTTGGCGGCGGAATGGTTAAAGGTGAGCTTGTTCTGGTCGGTGGCGACCCGGGTATCGGAAAATCTACTCTTCTTCTTCAGATTTGCGAAAAGGCAGCGGAAAGAAGGATACTGTATATTTCGGGAGAGGAATCAGAAGGGCAGATAAAAATACGTGCAAAGAGGCTTGGCGTGAAATCTCAGAATCTTTATATCGTAACTGAAACGGATGTAGAAAATGTAGTTGCTTATATTGATAAGGTACAGCCGGATCTGGTTATAATTGACTCAATACAGACTATGAATCACGGGGATATTGCATCAGCTGCGGGAAGTGTGCCTCAGGTTCGTGAAGCGACGAACATATTTATGAATAAAGCAAAAACAGACGGTATAACAATGTTTATAGTCGGGCATGTAACGAAAGAGGGTAACATTGCCGGGCCTCGTGTTTTAGAGCATATGGTTGATTGTGTGCTGTATTTTGAGGGTGACAGGCAGAATGCTTTCAGAGTGCTTCGCTGTGTAAAAAACAGGTTTGGTTCTACAAATGAAATAGGCGTGTTTGAGATGCGAGAAGAAGGACTTTGCGAGGTATTAAACCCATCGGAATTGTTTTTGGAGGACAGGAACAGCTCGGTATCGGGAAGTGCGGTTGTGTGTACCTTAGAGGGTACAAGATGTGTGCTTGCTGAGGTTCAGGCGCTGGTTACGCCGACTGCATTCGGAAATCCGAGACGAATGGCGGGCGGTATAGATTTTAACAGGCTGATACTGCTTGCGGCTGTGCTTGACAGGCGTGGGCGTATTTCGCTTGGGGGAGCGGATATTTATATAAATGTGGCAGGCGGACTTCGTCTTGATGAAACGGCGGTGGATTTAGGGGTATGTGCGGCGATAGTTGCGGCTCAGTCCGATATTTGCATACCTCATGACATGGTATTTATAGGTGAGGCAGGCTTAGGCGGAGAAATAAGACCTGTAAGTCAGATGCAAAAGCGTATAAATGAAGCGCATAAGCTCGGATTTTCAACTGCGGTGGTACCAAAGCGCGCAATGAAAACGGTAACTGTGCCCGATGGATTTACGGTTATTGAAATATCAACGGTGGATGAGCTTACAAGGCTTATAAGACGAAAATAGGAAGTGAGGACTTGAAAAGATTTTTTGTATTAATTATGGTAATAGTATTTTGTTTTGGTTTTTGTGCGACTTTTGCAAAGTGCGATGAAAATGTTGAATGCAAAAATGAACCTGCGTGGGATTATGAGTATATTGATTTTGAGAACACATTGAAAATTATTGAATATGAAAAAGGATATGAAATTGTATTAGATGATCAAAGTTCGATATATGTTAACAGCAATGGTAATGTAACTGAAGATATGGTGGGAGTTACCGGGCGAAACACAAGGTTTGATGCAGATACTAAATATACTACTGTTTATGATAACCATAATAATAAAATTATCGAGGTCTTAGATGATGATTATTTGGTAAAGGGTTATTTCAAAGATTATATATGCATTGTAAGCATGGATAATCAGTCGGAAGATTGTAGTTTAAGAATATATTCAAAAGAAAATGGTGAACTTATTCTTAATACAACGGTTGAAAATTATTTTAATGGTTTAAATTTTTCAATTTATGATGATGGAACTTTTCTTTATAAGACAGAAGATGGAAAGATAGGATTTTCGGATGTTTACGGTAATATTATAATTAAAGCGTTGTATGAGGATGTAGTCAGATTTAATGGGGGTTTTTTTGGTTTAAAAAATGGAATATGGAGTTATTATGATATGCATGGAAATGTGGTAAAAACGTTTGCTGCATTAAAACCTCAGATACATAATAATTGCTATGTATCATTTTCTAACGGCAATTTATGTGAAGTTTATAATCGGGAATTTAAACGTCTTTTTAGAAGTAGTATTTATACGGTAATTAATTCATTGTGCGAAGACACTTTCATTGCTTGTTTTAAAGATAGTATAATCAGAGATACTATATTAATCTTAAATGCCGATGGTGAAGTTATTGCTGAATCGAGTGAAGGATATGTTGATTATCTTGGAGATGGTATATTGAAGGTAGATAATGTACGGCTTATTAAATCTGATGGAAATATTATTGCAGATAATTGTCATTATATTACGGATATTGGAGATAATGGGTATATCGGAATTTCAACTGATGATTTTGATGGATATATTAATACAGAAGGGGAAAAAATGATTGAATTGGATAATGGATATTATGTTCAGGGTTCATTCAGCGGTGGAATGGCACCTATTATGAAAAAAGGTAGTTCCTCACTGTATGGTGAAATTTCATATATTGATGAAAGTGGAAGAATAATGCTTACATCAATTGATGATGCGTGGACTAAAGGATATGACTTTAAAAATGGAACTTTTCTTGTAGAGGTGCATGGTGAAAGGGAAGGAGAAATTTCAAAAAGGCTTGTAAAATGCACATATGATACGCCATCAGAATGGGCAACAGAGACAATTGAGTGGGCGATAAAGAACAATCTCTTGCCTGAGAAACATCAAAAAAGATACAAAAGAGATATTACAAGAGAGGCATTTTGTGAAATTGCATATGAACTGCCGATGATAAAAAACAGACAGATTAATGAAACTTATGGTGTAGAATTTTTAGATACAGATAATGAAAAGATAAAGCATTTATATTCGCTTGGTATAATAAATGGCGTTGGTGAAAATAAATTCAAACCCAATAATATCATAACAAGAGAAGAAGCCGCAACAATACTGTGTCGGATATTAAATATAACAAGTGAAAAGACACCCGATAATAAAGAATTATTTTCAGATGATTATCAGATTTCTGATTGGGCAAAAGAAAGTGTTTACATAATGAAAAATGTAGGGATAATGCAAGGAGTAGGTGATAATAGGTTTTCACCTGCTGAACATTACACAACAGAACAGGCAGTTGCAGCAATTGTAAGACTTTATAATGCAAACAAAAAAATCACATCACAGGAGTGATATGATTTTTTTTGTTAGAACATAAAAATTTATTGTGTTTCGGATTCGGAAATAACTGTTTCGGAGCTGTTTTCAAAACCCGGGACGATACATGATGTGCCGTTTATAAGAAGAACGCCGGTTTTTTTGGTTTCGTATTCTTCGTAGGTTTCATATGCCGGGAGGGTGAGGGTTTCGCTGTCTTTTTTTAAGATAACAGCGGAGGCTTCGTTGTCCCAGCTTATCTGATAGCCCAAAAGCTTTGCCCAGTCACGTACCGGTATGAACGGCTTTTCGTTTAGTACTGTAACGTTTCCGGCGTATTCTATATATTCCTTACCGTCGAAAATAATCGGGTTAATTGAAAATTCGGGTATTTCATATTTAATTGTATCGTTTATAAGAATATGCGTGTCGGTTCTACCGATTTTTGAGATGGACTCATTGCAATAGACTGTTTCAAAATATATTCCGTCCTTCGACAGATAAAGAGTATTACCTTTTATAAAGTAGTATAAGTCTCCTAAAGAATCAATATATTCCGGTGAGATTGAATAATGGCGTACGGGATAAAAATCAATTCCGTTTTCCGACAGATAAATTTTTCCGTTTTTATAAGCGGCAATTCTTTCGGAATAATTTGAAACCGGAACGCCCATTTCGGAGTCTATGATTTCCCATTCCATCTTTTTGTCACTTTCGTCACCCTTGTAATGCCATATACCACCGGCTTTAACATAGTAGTTTCCTATGCCGGCGGAAATGTCGAACGGATATATTCCGAAATCCTTTTGCTGAATGAGCTTGAAATTTTCGTCAAAGAAATATATATCCCTGAAAAATTCACGTACTCCGTAGTACGGTATTCCGTCGTAGAGCGTGGATTTTGCCATATAGCCTGTTCCGGTATATACAATTTTCATGCTGTTGTAGCGTCCTGAAAAAATCTGTTTTTCCTTAACTCCGAGAATAACCTCCGTCCATGATTCGTTATCCGAAGATTTATACATCTTGTTGTTTTCCCATCTGATATATTCACGTCCGGTATATGTCGGGTCTTTGACATTTTCGGTGTAGGCACTTTCGTAAACTTTTACGGGATAGGCAATATCGCTCAGTTCAAGCCTGTTTTCCATTCCGCCGACATAGTTTGTTGTGAGCACCACTGTGAGAGTGAAGGTTGTGGTCTTTTTTGACGGAAGCTTTATGCTCGCCATTATATCACGCTCTTTTTGTGAGGAGCTTCCTTTTACGACCGGATAAGGACTCACTATATTTCCGTTTTCGTCACGGACGATTATGAGATTGTTTGCAGTTGTATTTAATATATAGTTTATATATCTTGTATAATTACCGTTGTTGGTTACGGAAATTTTATAGTTCTGAAATACGCCGTAGTTTCCGAGATTTGCGGCATATTCTTCTGTATCTGTGTTGCGAAGCTCAAAGTTTGGGATAAAGTTTTTTCTTGTAAATCCGTTGGTATATCCCGGAAAATCCTTTATATCTGAATGAGAGGTGTCAAACCGCCATACATTGTCACGCTTATCCTCCGGGACGTTATCTCCGTATAGCTTCAGCTTGGCATCGTCTTTGTATTCAAATGAAAGCATACACGATTCGGCAACATTGTCTTTGTTCCAGTAATCGGCACGCGGATTAAGATTTGTGTACCATGTGGTGACGGTTTTTCCTTCCGGTGCAAGCTGGTTATATACCGTTACGGGGAACAGGGTGCCGGAATAATCCCAATCATCTACTGTATAGTTAAGCTCGGCTGTAACGTTATTTAAAGACTCTGAAATGCCCTTATGCTGATGTTCGTAGAAATATGGCCCAAAATCGGCAGTTTCTATAAAACGGCTTCTGTCTCGCAGAGTTCCCGTTGCACGAAGCGCCGCAACGTTTGCATCAAGCGAACCTGAAACTATTTCAAAATCAGTCATTATATTTACCGGTCTGTAATAGGGAACTACGCTGTAATCGGGGATATAGGAGCTGAGCCATACTTTTTCGCCTGCCGGTATGGTTATTTCTACCGGCTCAAACGGCTCGGGAAGATATTTCTGCCCTGAGTCCATCTGTGAAACCGGCACACCCATATATGTTGCCCATGCTTTAAAACAGCCCCATTCTTCTTCTTTGGTATATTCTTCGCCGTTTAAATAATATTTTGTGTTTTTCGGTACTTCAAAGCCTACGGCGGTTATTTTTAAAACTGTATCCTCTTTTGCACGAAATACTACGTCGACCTCGATGTCGAAGCCTTCTTCGAATATAGTGGTTTCGTCTCTTACATCGGTGTGGTTTACGTGAGAAATAAACATTGCATATTTATCGGGAGTAAGATCCTCGTTATTCATTATATAACGCGGATGCTCAATCGAATTATCGGCAAGGTCGGAGCGGAATATAAATTCACGGTTATTGCAATAGATATATTTTCCGCTTTTGTCATGCTCGAAAATAAGGTTGTGAGGCTCTATTGCGGCATTTGCTGTGACCTGAAACGATAATACGGCAAAAATTAAAATAAATAATTTTTTCATGGGTTTAGTTGTTAACTCCTTTTTATAAATTTACTCAGATAAGCTTCCAGGTGCTGAACCATTTTAGAAATGTTACGACATAGCTTTCATTTACGGGGATGCCTGTAAGCACCGGATAAAATGCAGTAAATAATGCGATTGCTGCAAAAGCTGTTATCAGTCCCGTAAATGAGGCAAGCTTGCGATTTGTTTTGTGTATATACAAAAGACAGTTGCAAATCATAAGCATCAGGAATATTACCATCGGGAAGTAGTGGTATATATATGTTGTACGCGCTATCGGTATCCAGAATATGAGCTGTGAGAAATATCCTGTAAGCAGAAAAACTGCTTTTTTATCGTTATTAATAAGAGCATAGTATATATTTATTATTACGGCTATTATACCGCCCCACCAGAGCACCGGGTTTCCGAATGCGCTTATACTGCCTTTTATACCGTTTCCGTAGTCGTGCGAGTAGTACCATATAGGACGGCGCATAATAATCCATTCATACCATTTTGATGAGAATGGGTGTGAGGAAGCTACAACGGTTTTGCTGTGATAAATAAACATATCACGTTGATTTTCTAAAATAACGTTTAAAGAGTAGTCACCACTGCATCTCATGAACGGTATATATATAAGCACATATATAATGACGGGTACTATTATAAAGAATAACACACACCATAGAATTGTTTTAATCATTGCCGGCACGAATGTCGCTATTATATCGGCGTGGCTTATGCCGTGTGTTTCTTTATCCGGGTTTTGCTTTGCATAGCAGTATTCGTAAAAGCGTTTTCCCAAAACCGAAAAGAATATTACGGCAAGTCCGACACCGGCATAAACGGAGTTCCATTTGCAGGAGGCGGCAAGTCCGAAAAATATTCCCGAAAGCGCTAAAGGCTTTAGTGTTTTTGAAAGCTTTGTATCGTAAAAGCTCATGGTACAGTAGCTGTACATAAACATATACATAAGTATTACGAATGTTACGGTATATACATCAACAGATGACAGCCTTGACTGAACGAAGTGCATGAAATCGAAGGTGTATAAAATACAGCCGACGATGCATATACTTGTTTTCTTAAACATTTTCTTTGCAAAGATATATACGATGGGAACGAGAAGAACTCCGAACAGTGTTCCCATAAATCTCCAGCCGAAAGGACACATTCCGAAAATCATAACTCCGACAGAAATCAAAAGCTTTCCGAGCGGAGGATGAGTCCATTCGTAAATATCAATGCCATGGATATATTCATACGCCGTGCGGGCGTGGTATATTTCATCAAAATACATACTGTTCATGAAGGTTGATGTTTCGGGGACGAGGCTTTGTTCGTCAAACAAGCCGGCATAGTCAGCGTGATTTACGGGGAGTATGAGCCCGTTATCGTTTCTTATAGCTATTTCCATGAACGAAAGCGGAAGGTTACTTGAAGATATTTCAATATATTTTCCTGTTGCATCTGTTTTCTTTTCTGTCCAGTCAAAAACATACATCCCGTCAAATGAATCTGAGAAGGTTTCATTGCCGGAGCTGTCCGTAATGCGGATATCGAGGGTTCTGTTTTCGTCTATATTTGTATTTGAAAGATAGATGAATATGTCGTTTAAATGAGTATCCTCCGTAAGCTCTAAAACGACAGGCTCATGAGCTGTATATACAGACTGAGGTGCGACTGTATCGCCGAGATTTGAAAATGCGGTAACACCGTATATTATTGTAAGAGCTGTCATTGCAAGAGCATCTGTCTTTGAGAGACGTACCGGTTTTTTTGAGCGCTCGATTCCCGGTTTATATATAATATCTTTAACGGGTTTTTGGGGGACGGTCGGATCACTGTGCGATATTTTAAACACCGATAAGACAAACACCAAAAATATAATAATATTTATCACAGATGCTACGGTAATGACCGGTGATTTAAAATATTTGTTTATATCTGTTTCATATACGAATAAAATCCAGGCGTAGTTAAAAAACTGCGAGGCTGAAACAAGTATATATGACAAAAATGACAGCCCTGAGCCGTTTTGGCAAAAGCCCATAAGCAGAAGTACCGGTGCGGCAAATGCATAGCGTTCATGCATATGAGTTGAGAGCATGAATGTTCCGAATATAAGAACAGCTCCCGAAAAAAAGAACTTATCTGCTGATTTTTGCTTAAAGAAAATGTATGTTGAGAAAATACATACAAGAGCAATTCCCGAAAAGCCGATACCGTTTACAACGGGCGAAACGGGATCCCAGTTCTTGCCCATGGCACCCCATATATTAAACGCATTTACCGTTGCATACGGATAAGAGCCTATGGTTTGTATATATTGGGAAATAACCGCTTTCACTCCGAACGGGAGCGAGAGGAGAACAAACAATACAAGCCCGAAAAGCAACGCAAGTGCATATTTTACAATCTTTTTTATATTAAAATCCGGGTATATTGCATTTTCAATTACCGAGAAAATCAGCAGTGGACAAAGCATCAGCGACTGTGGTTTTATGAATATACACAGTATGAACATAAAAATCCCGTATACGGTCTTTTTGTTATACAGTAAAAGTACGAATATGACTGCAAAAAGAGTGTATACCGAATCAACCTGACCCCAAAGCGAGGTGTCGGTTATAACATACGGGTTTAAAAGATAGAAGGCTGAAATGAGTGAAGATGTTTTATCGGAAAACTTCTTTTTTGCCGTTATGTATATAACTGTACATATGAGCAGATCGCATACGGCGGCAGGAAGCTTTAAAATAACACCTTCTAAGACCTGACCGGGCTCTGTAAAGCTGTTTATTGCACCTAATATATAAAGGACATACATATATCCCGGCGGATAGTCGGTAAAGGAATCGGCGGTATAGAAATTTTTCATACCGTTTTCAAAAACCATGGACGACCAGCCCGAAAAACAGCTCATATCGGTTTCATGCCCGTAATAACAGGCTGAGAGCATAACACGTAAAGCCGCACCGAATAACAAAAGAAACGGAAATACAGAAAAAGACGATGTGCGGCATATAGTATTTTTGCCGGAGAAGAGGCGTATATACGCCACCGCTCCGACTGCAAGCCATAATAAAATTAATGAATAAACAATAATCATATAAAACATTCCTTATTTAATAAATGCATTTATAAGTTTTATGCAGGCGTCTATATCTTTTAGTGACGCCATTTCAGACGGTGAGTGGATATACCTTGTGGGAACTGAAACTCCGCCTGCTTTTACACCGGCGCCCGTTAGATGAATTGCGCCGGCATCTGTTCCGCCGTCAGTCATGATTTCAAGCTGATAAGGTATATTGTTGACCTTTGCCGCTTCGATAAGAGCAGTTCTTACCTCGGGATGGCACATTATTGAATGATCCATAACCTTTATTGCCGCGCCTTTGCCCATAGAGACCGCCATATCCGGGCAGTTGGGAGTATCACCTGTATCTGTTACATCTACGGCAAGGGCATAGTCGGGATTTATACCGAAGGCGGAGGTTTTAGCACCGCGAAGTCCCAGCTCCTCCTGCACCGTAAACACAAAATAAATATCATTTTCAGAGTCTGAGGCGGTTTTCATTGCCTCAAGCAGAATATAACATCCGGCACGGTTATCAAGCGCTTTTGAGATTATAACTGATTCGCTTACTGCAGGCTCGCCGTAAAATGCCGCTGTATCACCGATTTTCACAAGCTTTTCAGCTTCTTCACGAGAGGCTGCGCCTATATCAATAAACATTTTGTTAAGAGCCGGCTTTTCTGCATTTTCTTCAAGACACACAACTCCGGTAACGCCGTTTTTGAAAACAACACGACGACAGTTTAAGTCTTTTGTATATAAATATCCTACGCTTCCGAAACGCAGAAACCCTTTTTCATCTATAAATGTTACGATAACGCCTATTTCATCCATATGGGCGGCGAGCATGATTTTTTTGCCGTTTCCGGGCTTTCTTACGATAAGATTTCCCAAAGCGTCTGTTTTTGTTTCAAATCCGTATTTTTCGGTTTCGTTTATTAAAAAATTGCGGATTTCAGATTCAGCGCCCGACGGCGAATTTATACTTAAAAGCTTTTTTAATGTTTCCATTTCATTAATCCTCCGATGTTTTTACAGAATTGTACGGCTAAATCCGTTACTGCTTTTATATCTGTCTTTGATGCGACTCCGACCGGGGAGTGCAGGTATCTGCAAGGAACTGATGCCA
The DNA here is from genome assembly GCA_045637525.1 of Clostridia bacterium. Lineage (GTDB taxonomy): Bacteria > Bacillota > Clostridia > UBA1381 > UBA1381 > JAZTZP01. Next base: position 10,323 of record JAZTZP010000178.1, read on the forward strand.
CGACACATTTTACGCCCTCGCGGCTTAAATGGATTGCACCGGCATCATTTCCGCCCATGGTGGTTTTTTTGTACTGGACAGGGATTTTAATATTTTCGGCAAGTGCGGACAGTGAATTTAATAATTCTCTGTCAGAAACAGAAGCTCTGTCCATTATGGAAAGTGCCGCACCGCCGCCGCATACCGTTACCTGTTCATGTGGTTCGGTTTTGTATACATCGGCACAGGTTGTGCTTTCCAGGACAAGACACACATCGGGAGCAACTCTGAATGAGGCAATCTGAGCTCCGCGAACTCCGACTTCCTCTTGCACGGTGAAGACTGCGTATAAATCGTAGTCATAATCGTGTTTTAAAACTTCGCACAGAGCATAACAGCCGACACGGTCGTCTATTGCTTTTGCTTTGATTTTATCAGAGCCGAAATCAGCGTATTTTGTATCGAATGCGACATATTCTCCGAGCCTGACAAGAGAAGCTGCTTCTTCCTTTGTTTTTGCGCCGATGTCTATAAAGAGACTGCTGATTTTCGGCACGCTCTCACGCTCGTCGGGGGACTGAAGATGTATGGCTTTCATACCGATTACACCCGGTACGCCACCCGATGTTCTGACACGTTTTGAAATTATTACACGTGTGTCTATTCCGCCTACGGTTTTGAATTTTAAGTAGCCTTTATCTGTAAAACCGCTTACAATAAAGCCTACTTCATCCATATGCGCACATACCATAACCTTTTTATCGGAGTGTTTTCCTTTTTTGAAGGCTGTTATGTTGCCCATGGAATCTGTTTTTATATCATCGGCGTATGGGCGTATTTCGGATAAAATGATATTTCTTATTCTATCCTCGTTTCCGCTCACGCCGTCTGTATTGCAAAGTGTTTCTAAAAGCATAGCCATTCCTCCGTATTGCTGTCGAGTTCGCTTATAAAAAATGTGAGCAAATCAGAGGTTGCTTCTACATCCTTTATATCGAGCGTTTCAACGCTTGTATGCATATATTTAAGAGGTATTGAAAGAAGTGCGGTCGGAACGCCGCCTCCGCTTACTTGTATTACCCAGGCATCTGTTCCGGTATTTCCGCCGTCTACATCTGTTTCTATTTTTATGTTGTGTCTTTTTGCAGTAGCAAAAAGTCTGTCGGCAACCTTTGGATGAATATTGGGCCCGATTGTGATTACTGTTCCTGAGCCCGCATCAAATGCGTTTTCGGAATTGTCGGGAGTGATGGCATGGCACACGTCAATCGCTACGGCGATGTCGGGAGCTATATCATATGCGGCAGTTTTTGCACCGCGGCATCCCACTTCTTCGGACACAGAACATACGGCATAAACGTCGACCTCTGTTTTAACCTTTTGTAAATTTTTCAGCACGTTTATAACGGCAGCTATACCGGCTCTGTCGTCAAGTGTTTTTCCCGAAAACATTGTACCGGCGAGCTTTGTGGGCGGACAGGCGAATGTTATGCTGTCGCCGACTGAAACGAGCTCTCTTACTTTATCGGGCTCGTATCCCGTATCAACCGACATATCTTCCGGTTTCATGCTTTTTTTGCTTTCTTCCGGAGTCTGAAGATGGGGAGGCTTTGCTCCTATTATGCCGGGAATATCTTTTTTTCCGTGGATTATTACCTCGGCGCCGGGGAGGATTCGTCTGTCTACTCCGCCGATGTTTGCAAAGGTAATAAAACCGTTTTTATCAATGTTTTTTACCATAAGTCCTATTTCATCTATATGGCCTTCTATCATAATCTTTTTAGCATTCGGTTTGCCTGAGCGTTTTACCGCTATAACGCTTCCTAATGTATCTTTATAAACTTCATCGGCATACGGTGCGATAAGCTCTGCTATTTTATCGGAAATAAGATATTCAAATCCCGAAATACCATGAAGAGTGCTGAGTTTAGTTAAAAGTTGCTCCAAATTTACACTTCCTTCCGTGAATTATAGTTTAGCGACTTGAATAAGTCGCTAAACGCGATATAAATCCCTAACGGGATTTTCGATATGTGCTAACGCACGCGATATGCCTGTCGGCGCGATATGTTTGCTTCGCAAACGTTATGGAAGAAAAAATGCAAAG
>JAZTZP010000179.1:0-3764 GCA_045637525.1 Clostridia bacterium
ATTGTAAAACAGAAAGTTGTCTCGGTGAAGAGTAGAAAAAAACAGGACAATCTAAAATCCAAGTTAAGGCAAACGGTGCGGCCTTTCCCTTCGCATCAGACGCGCCGTTTGCCGTTCTTTACCGGTTTATTAGTAGATGTACCGTTCAGCAAAAAAGGCGAGCTTTGCTAAGCGGTTTACAAAGGGGAAAATCCCCTTTGGGGTTTTGCTGCCGCTTTTGACGTAAAAGCGGCGTGTGCTTGCGCATTTCGATAAGTAATCGCTATAATGTATAGATAACATTAAAATTATTGAAAGACAATCCCTCAGTCAGCTACGCTGACAGCTCCCCGGAGGTGAATTGACGGAGTCAAGAGAAGCCACCCTGGGGTGTTACACAAGGGAGCCTATTAGCAAAGCGAATTTCACAGTCTATTTATTGAAACTAAAACTATTTTAAAGTATTTAAATAACAATTTGAAAAATATCACATAGGTAAACTTGTGATATTTTTTTAAATTTTTTTGATTTATAGTGCTTAAATGTTTACAACTCACGTTTAGGTATATTCATAAATTAATGTTAAAGCATTATAATAAACAGTGTAACATTAATTTATGGAGGTAAAATTTATGAATAAATATAATGAAAATAATGCTCAGATTGGAGCAAGAATAAGGAAATTAAGGGATGAGAAGGATTTAACGCAGGAACAGTTAGCTGAAATATCAGATATATGCAGTTCACAACAAGTCAGCAATGTTGAGCGTGGAATGGCAGGATTGTCGATTGCAAGATTTGCTGCAATATGTAAAGTTCTTGATGCTTCTGCAGACTACCTCCTGTTTGGGGTAACGCCTGAAAAGGTGGAGACTGATGTTCATAAATATATTGAAAAAATGACGAATGAGCAGGCGGCTAATCTTTTGGAGATAGTAAAGCTTTATGCTAAGGCTTGCGGGATAAAAGAAATATAAATGAGGAATTTTTTATGAGTAGATTTAAAATCATGGGTAAGACGGCTGTTTTAAATAAATTTTCAAGAAACTTAAAACGTATAAGAAAAACAATGAAAATGAATCAGACGGATTTTGCTCAATTAATTAAGGTGTCAAAAACAAGTGTAAGTAATTATGAAAACAGAAAAAGTGCAATAAACAGAGAGACTTTAGTTCGTATGTGTAATTCGCTTGATGATGAAATGACCTATAAATTATTTGAAAATATGTGATTGTTTTGACGATTATCAGATTTTTATACCGGTAATCAGTTAATGCGCTTTAATAAAGAGTGATTTTTATACACTCTTTATTTTGCTTGCTCAAAAAATATGCATAAATCAAGGTTTTTTGTGGTGGTTATATGTGTATAATGTTATTGACAAGATACATAAAATATGATATACTATACTAAAATATAGTTTGTCTTACTAATTAAGGATAGGCTTTTGATATGCTTTGCTAATAGGCTCCCTTGTGTAACACCCCAGGGTGGCTTCTCTTGACGAAAGTCAATTCACCTCCGGGGAGCTGTCGCTGAAAGCGACTGAGGGATTGTCTTTCAAGAAAATCAACATATTTAAGAAACAATCCCTCCACCGCAAGCGGTCCCCCTCCCTTTAGGCAAGGGAGGCTTGCAAAGCGTACCGAATGCAGACTGTAAATATACAGATAAACTATAATTTATGTATATTTAAAATTATCTGAAATTAAGTGAAAAACAAAGGAGGCGTGGGCTATGAATAGTGACTGGAGCCGTTTGGATAATGCGGCGAAAATTTTTCCGTCGGCAAACGGAGGCGCTAATGCACAGGTATTTCGCTTTTCGTGTGAGCTGAGGGATTTGATTGACAGCAAAATATTGCAGGCTGCGCTTGATGAGACTATTGAAATTTTTGAGATGTACCGATATGTTATGAGACGGGGTTTTTTCTGGTATTATCTTGAAAAAAGCAACATAAAACCCGTAGTTCGTGAGGAGTACAAGCCACCATGCTCCGGGATATATGACAGAGACCGGAAAAATCTCTTGTTTGGTGTAACGTATTTCAATAACAGAATCAATGTTGAAGTGTATCACGTGCTGTCAGATGGCACGGGGGCTATGCATTTTATAAGAACATTGGTCGGTGCATATATAAGGCTGAAATATAAACCGGGGGACATTGCCATAAATTATGATGCATCACGTACACAAATGAAAGCGGACAGCTTTGCAAAATATTATACCGACAAAAAAGCTGTAAAGCGAAAGAAGATGAAATCTGCGTGCAGATTAAAAGGAGCTAAAATTTCCGAGACTTATCTCGGAGTTATAACCGGACACATGAACGTTAAGGCTGTTCTTGAGGCGGCACACAAGCAAAATGCCACGATTACTTCGTTTCTCGGCGGTGTGTTTATGGAATCAATCGGCAGGGAAATATCCGCAAGGGCTAAGAAAAAAGATGTTGTTTTAGCTGTTCCTGTAAATCTCAGACAGTTTTTTCCCTCGAAATCGGTCAGGAATTTCTTCAGTATGGTGTATGCAAGGTATAACTTTTCAAGGTTTAGCGGAGATTTTGACGATATTGTAAAGAAGATTGACTCGGATCTCAAAGAAAATCTTACAGAGGAACGACTTGCGGAGCATATAAACACATACTCCGACGTTGAGCATAATTTCTTCGCAAAAATAACACCTTTGTTTTTAAAGGATGTTTTTCTTAAGCTTGCATACGGGGTATCAATGAAACAAAGTACGGCAACTCTTTCAAACATTGGTATTATAAATATGCCGGATGAATTTGGGGAGTATATAAAGGCTTTTGATGTATATACGGGAACGAATAAAGTTCAGATTTGCTTGTGTTCGTATGGCGATACTCTGAGTGTGAGTTTTACATCGCCTTATGTAAGTACGGATATACAAAGACGTTTTTTCAGACGGCTTACCGGTATGGGGATTGATGTTACTATATTTTCAAATTATGCCGGAGGTGATGAATAAATGAAGTATTGCGAAAACTGCAAAGTTAACGTTAGAGGTGTAAATAAAATTTGTCCGCTTTGCCAGAGTAAGCTCACCGGACATTCTGATGAGGTGATGTATCCTGAAATTAAATCTGTTTTTAAGCAGTATGAGTTGTTTTTTAAGCTTCTTGTTTTAGGTACGGTCAGCGGTGGCGTTGCATCGGTTGCGGTTAACATAATATTGCCTAAGAGCGGATTCTGGTCTTTTTTTGTGGTGCTCGGTATCGTGTGCTTCTGGATCAGCCTTTATTACGGTTTCAAGAAAAGACATAATCTGCCGAGAAATATTTCAAACCAGGTATTACTTGTTTCGGGGCTTTGTGTTGTATGGGATCTTATTACGGGCTGGCATGGTTGGTCTTTGGACTACGTGTTTCCTTGTGCATGTGCGTTTTCGATAATTTCACTCGTGATTGTTGCAAAAATCTTTAAATTACCGCCGGGGGATTATCAGATGTGCCTTACTGTGGATATAATATTCGGCGCTGTTCCTGTGGTGTTTTATGTTACCGGGCTCGCCAATATAGCAATTCCTTCGGTAATTTGTACGGCAATCAGTATTATTTCTTTTGTGTTTATACTTCTGTTTAACGGCAAAGAAATAAAAGAAGAAATTATTAAGAGGTTTCATATATAAATTATAGTTTATCTGCGATAAACTATAATTTACAGTGAAATTTTTTGCCACAGGCAAAAAGTGAAATCCAACCATATGGTTGGGTGAAATTCGCATAAATGCGAGTGAAATTTGCGGCCAATTTGCCGCAAGTTATG
>JAZTZP010000180.1:0-21304 GCA_045637525.1 Clostridia bacterium
TCAGAAATTGCTTGCAATTTCTACCGAAACCTGTCGCATAGCGACAGATTTCACCCATGCTTTGCATGGATTTCACTCACACGAAGTGTGAATTTCACATTTTGCTGAAAGCAAAATATTTCACTATTATAGTTTAGAGGCAAACAGCTGCTAAACTATAATTTAAGTAAATAAAGCAGATATAATATCTGTAAAAAATAAAAAAGGAGATATAAAAACATGAAAAAAAGAATTTTATCATTAGTAATGGCTGTTGCGGCTTTTGCATCTGTTGCCGGATGCGGAACAAAGGATGAGAATGGAAATAAGGTTACGGAAATCAGTTGGTATGTTCCGGCGGTTTTAGAGGGAAAGGATGTTCAGGAGGTTTTAGATACCGCAAATGCACTTTTAGCGGAAAGATATGGTCTTAAGTTAAATCTTAACTGTGTGGATAACGGAAATTATAATTCAAAAATGCAGGTTATGAATGCCGGAAGAGAGGAATACGACCTTGTGTTCACTTCAAACTGGACAAATGATTTTTATAAGAATGTATCAAACGGAGTTTTTTATGACATAAGCAAGGATTTGCCGGTTTATGCACCGAAGCTTTATGAATCCTTATCGGAAGAGGAAAAACAGTCGGTATCGTTTAACGGTGGTATGTATGCCGTACCGAACTGGCAGATACAGGCAAAATCCACAGGTATTTTGTTTGATAAGGAAAGACTGGAAAGTACGGGAATGACACTTGAACAGATAAATAATTTAGATGATGTAACCGAGTATCTGAGAAAAGTACATTCGATAGCTCCCGATTGTAATATTATATCTGATTTCTGGTCAACTCTTACATTCTATAACGGAATAAATGAGATTGTTGAAGAAGGTCTTCCGCCGGCTATTTATTTTAATAAAGAAGGCAAGCCTGAAATTATAAATCAGTATGAAACACAGGAATTTGAAGAATATGTTAAACTGCGTCATCAATGGACAGCTGAAGGTATTGCTACAAATAAGTATGATCCTAATATAAAGGCAAATAACAAGGATGTAAGACGTGAGCCTTTTGCTGTGACTATATATAAGCCGGGCGTTGAGGCTGATTATAAAAAGTCAGTTGGTTATGACGTTACAGGCAAGCCGTTTTCAGAAGCAATTCTTTCAACAGCCGGAATTAATGCGGCGCTTACCGGCGTAAGTGCTACAAGCAAGCATCCTCAGGACGCTGTAAGAATGCTTGAGGTTATGCACACAGATAAGGAAATATATAATCTGATTTGCTGGGGAATAGAAGGAAAGCATTATACTAAAGCTTCCGATACAAAGATTGATATTGTACAGGGTGCCGGATACAGCAGAATACCAAACTGGGAAATGGCATCTATTGAAAATTCATACATACTTTCATCAGCGGCTGATGATGTTGTAGAAAAGACAAAGGAATACAATGCTCAGGCTAAAGCTTCGCCGATTATCGGAATGCAGTTCTCGGTAGATAACATAGCAACAGAAATGGCAAACTGCCGCACTGTTGTAAATGAGCAGTTAGAGATGCTTGAACTCGGTCTTACAGATGATGTTGACGCCAAGCTTGCAAAATTCAGAGAAGATTTGAAGATTTCAGGCGTGGATAATATGATTGCAGAGCTTCAGAAACAGCTGGATGAATGGTGGGCAACAAAATAAATAATTATAAAAAATAATGAAAGAGGTGAGGTTATTGAAGAAAAAAACAGCGTTGTTTTTAGCTTTTGTGATGTTTATTCTTGGTATTAATATTACAGGATTGGCATATGTTGTTGATTATTCGGAAGGACCTACTACTTATAATGTAAGCTTAGCGGAATATACATATGGTTCGGGAGTTTCAGTGAATGAAAACGGTGAGCTTTTAATGAGTGCCGGAGGCTGTGTGGAGTATAGCTTTTATCTTCCGTTTGAAGCACAAAATGCAGACATTGTTTATACAATTGATAAGCCGGTAAATTTAGAGTATGATTTCGGAACTGTTTCGGGAGTGAAGAATGCATCAGCATCATCTTCTTATGTGACGGTAAAGTTTCAGAAGGCAAAAAGTGCCGGAGATGAAAAAGTCATATTAAAGGCAGACGGTGATATTAAAATAAGAAAGATTACCTTTAAAAAGGTAAAAAAGCCGGTGTGTATTTCTGCGGAGATTGGAACTGTTGATTTAGACAGCAGACCGCTTCCGAATTTAAGTGCGTTTCAGGATGCAGTTCAGACAGCGGTAATTCTTAATCCTGAGTCCCCTGTAATGATGGTTAATGGTGCAAAAAGATATGTTGATTATGATGATGTATCAAAAAAGCCACTTGAACGTGATGGCGTAACATATCTTCCGATAAAGGCTTTTGGAGAAGCAGTCGGATACTATACCGAAGAAATATATGATGAGGGATATGCACTTCTCAGAAAAAACAGATTTGAGTATGTGTTAAAAGATGGAAATCTGTATCGTCAGACAAATGGTGTGGGATATAGCCAAATGCAGAATATTCTTTTAAGAGAAAACGGAACTACATATATTCCGGTAAGATATTTTTCTGAAATAGTCGGTAAAAAAGTAGTTTATAAGGATGGTTTTACCTTCATTGAGAACAGCAGACATCTGATAGACGAAATAACTGAGACAGGAATATTTGATGAATTAAAGTCAAAATTTGCAGAGTTTATGGTTACGCAACCGGGTAAAACGTATTATGTTTCCGGGGCTGACAATGCAAGTGATGAAAATGACGGAAGCGAGGAGCGACCATGGAGAACACTTGCAAAAGCAGGCGATACGGCACAAGCCGGTGATACGGTAATTATACGCGGGGGCGTTTACAGAGAAATTCTTGCTCCGAAAAATTCCGGAACTGCCGCAAGTCCGATTGTATTTCGTGCGGCTGACGGTGAAAATGTTGTGATATCTGCACTTGAAGATGTAAGCGTTACTCCTGTTTTTGAAAATGATCTTTATGTGTATGATATGGGATATACCATGGGAGACGGCAGAAATCAGGTTTTTGTTGACGGAGAGGCTATACGTGAGGGCCGTCATCCCAACAGCAATACTTCGCCGAGAAAATGGCCTGAGGACATAGGCTTATCTCCGCTCTGGCCAACGATAGGAAACATACAGGTAAGATGTGATGATAAAATAGGTGAAAAATCAGATACGGCAACAAGCACTACCGACCTTGAGCAACCGACAGATTTCTGGAAAGGCGGAACTTTAGTATCATTCCATGGTCCTGCATGGGCGCTTGGAATGGCAAAAATTACAGGGTCTGATAACGGTATAGTATATCTTGATCTTGGCACGGCAACTAAAAACTGGTGGTTTACATGGAACCCACATGATACCGATTTTGCATTTATAACAGATTGTAAAAATACTATTGATATGCCGGGTGAGTGGTATTGGGATGATGAAGATAAAAAGCTTTATATTATGATGCCGGACGGAAAAACACCGGAGACAATTAATATGGAAGTAAAAAAGAGACAGCTGACTGTTGATATTTCTGAAAATTCATATGTTCAGGTTGTAGGTATAAATACCATAGGCGGCGGAATGAAGCTTAATCACAGTAATATGTGTGTTATAAACGGCGGAAATCATAAATATGTTTCACACTATACATATTCAATGGATCAGCACTATGCATGTATTGAAGATGCAAATGTAGTTAATAAAGATGCTGCACCGTACAGAGGCGAGATGGGAATATTCCTTGGCGGAACAGATAATGCGATTATTAATACCAACATAAAATATAGTGCGGCGGCAGGAATTTATTCAAGCGGTTTATATTCATATATTTATAATAACGAGCTTAATGAGTGCGGATATATGGTAAGCTATACGGGCGGTTTGTTTATGGTAGGTAACCCGTCTGAAGAATTAGTTGACACGCCTCGTGGCGGTCATGCGATTTATTATAATACATTCAAGCGTTCCGGAAGAGGAGTGTTCCAGATATCGGCGGTTGAGGATGTATGGTTTTACAGCGACGGACAGGCGCCGCATCTGGCTATGGATATAGCGTATAACAGTTTTTCCGAAGGGTCTATATGTGCAAGAGACACCGGAACTGTTTATATTCATGGAGTAGTACTCGGAAGTGACAGAGCGAAGACACAGTTCCATCATAACATGGTAAGTAATCCCTGGGCGCTTGACGGCGGATGTGCCGGACTTTACTGGGATAACTGGGTTCATGGTGTGGATAGTTATAATAATGTAATATTCTCAAACAACGGTATAAAAATGAATATGGGTGATATCTATACTCAGGACGTATATCATTTTGCTGATACATATGCAACAGTTCCTGCATGGAGTAACAGCATGATGGGACAGATAGAGAAAGAGCCGGATGATTTTCTTGAAACAGATTTTCCGAATTCAAAGAGATTTTATGCCGGTAAGAAAACAGAAGAACCGTATAGAGTTAATTTCGACAATATTGAAATTGACAGAAAGGTTTATTTTGCAAAGGATGCAAAATTATCGGATAAAGCTGAGATTGTTAATGGATTTGTAGATCTTAAAGCCGATGGTGAATGGATATGTTTTGAGAATGTGGAGTTTGGAGATAAGTTTAACAGCTTCGAATTATCATATATCGGAAACAGTGTAAACACAGGAGACGCTGTGGATGTAATTGTTGGCGATAGTCTTGCTGATGAGGTTGATATATCTGTTCTTTTGTCACTTGAATCTCCTGTTGATAACGATGTTGCAACTGTACCTATAATAGTTCCGGGATGTGAAGGTACAAAAAATGTATATATAAGATGTACAGGATATAGATCTGCGGCTATCGGCGGTATTGCACCGGTTAAGGTTGGTCCGGAAGCGTTTAATGATATAGTTTACGGACAGACCTATATGGGTAATGCGTCAGAGACAATAGGCGGAGAATTAATGACAAAGGCAGGACCTATAATACAAGAGGATAAATTCCTTATTTATAATACCTTCGGACCGGCAACAGCAGTATATAAAGATGTTGTTTTAAATACAGATGTTAATACGTTTGCAATTAACTCAGCAGTAGGAGAAAATTATAATCAGACAGTTCAGGTAAGAATCGGCAGTCCTGATTCTGAAGTAGTTGCTGAAATTAAAGTAACAAGTACTGACTGGGCCGATTATACAACCGATATTATACCGCTTACAAAAACTATTGAAGCAGGTGTGTATGATGTATATATTACATTTGTTGAGGCAAGAAAGTCAATTAACGCATGGTGGTTCGGATTCCAGAACAGGCAGTAAAGGAGGCATTTGAATGAAAAATAAGATAATTACTTTACTTGCGATTACAATGCTTATTAATCTTTTTTCGGGTTTTAGTATATCAGCGGCGGCTGAAAATATAGGCGATACAGTTTACTTTGTAAACTGTATCGAAAAAAGCCCGGAAATTACAAACGATAACGGTTCAATGGGAAATATCGCAAAGAGAACATATATGAAGTTTCGGGTAAATCTCGGAGATGCCGGAGCGAGCAAGCTTACGGTTTCATACGGAGCGGCAACCGGAAATAAAACGGTTTATGTGTATGTGGATGATATGGGTAAATCAGAGCCGGATCTGAGCTTTAAAACCGTAAGTACAGGAGATAATTATAATTTTGTGCCGACAGAGTTTGAGATAGATAATACTGTATTTTCTCCCGGTGAACATGATATATACTTCTATTTTACAGCGAACAGTATCGGAAATTTTGAAAGCTTCCGGTTTGACAAGAGTTTTGTAAGCATAGAGGTAATACTTGGTGAATTAAAAGCATTTGAGGAATACCCCGGTTTAAAACAGCATATATCAGATAACCATGAGGCATTGGGGATTGATATCTCAGTTGCCGCAAATACTCCCGATGAGGATTTTGTGTATGAAAGAATACACGCAGACATGGCAGACATAGATGATGTTGCGACTTTAAAATCACGTTATGATTTATATGTAGCGTTAGCAAAGCTAAACGGCGGACAAACGGACGGACTTTTTGAAGAATGTAAAAAGGAATTGAATATCAGCGACAGCGATATTACTCTGTATAAAAACGATGAATCGGGATTTAATTCTAAAATTGCAGAATATATTGCGGCTAATGGTATTATTACGGATTTGAATTCGTTTTCGGATATGTTTTATGAGGTTGTAGTTGCACCGCAGACAAAGGATGCATATTCAGTCATAAAATTTTCCGAGTATTCGGAAAGAACTGATGATCTGGTAGTAACGGGCGAAGTAATAGGAAATACTACTCCGGATGGATGGGTAGTATTCAGAAATATTGATTTCGGAGAAAAAACGCCGAAATCATTAAAGATTACATCCGGTGCGGGAAGCGGATTCAGCGCAAAAGCCGTTAAAGTATTTTTTGATGATAAAACGAAAGCGTCTCCCGATATTACGATAACTCCCGTAAATACAGGAGACTGGGACAAATATCAGGAATTTTTATATTACATTCCGTCTGGTGTTGCGGAAAGCTTAGAAGGAATACATGATGTGTATATAGTGTTCACCGCATTTGGTCAGGGTAATTTCAAATACCTGACATTTACTGAAGAATATACAAAGTTTGATGGGGTATCTGTTACGATGTATGATGAGCAATCAAATGTAACAGAGGACATTCAAACGGCGGCAAAGATAAAAGCAACGGCAGACATATACAGATATACGGGAAGAGATAATAATGAAAGTCTTGTTCTTGCAGTATATGATGAAAATAATACGCTGAAAGATATAAGATGTGACAGTAAAGTAAACTTTGATGACAGCGAAGCAAAGCTTTCTGCGGAGATTCTCGGGTTTACATCGGATGCCGGTACTCAGGTTTTTGCAAATGTGATAAGTGACGGTCTCTTTACTCACACAAATGCAAATGTTATTAACCGCAAACAAACATCTTTAAGTTCTGAATATGATGAGATTTCTGCAAAGAGTGTTGACGGAAATATAAGCATAGGCGGATCGGTAGCAGATAATGCAGAGTATGTGACGCTTTATGTAAGAAAAACAGATGTAAGCGAAAGAGATTTTGAGAACTATGTTCTTATATATGAAGTACCGGTATCAAAACAGATGTATGGACTTGATTTTGTTATGCCGCCAGGTGCTGCAAGCGGTGACTATACTGTTATTGCTGTTGACAGTGAAGAAAATACTTATACATGTGATTTTAATTTCGTAAGCAAAGGTGATATAGCTAATGCAATAGGATTTTTAAATGCATGTGCGAAGCCTGACGGAGAAGCGGGAACGGAAGATATTTTAAACACCTATCAGGATGTGTTTGAAATTGATTTAACGTATATAAACGGTAAATCAAACAAAGCAGATTTGTATAAATACATTTTTGATGAGAATAAGTTAAATCCGGCACAAAGTGCAGAGCAGGTGAGAAATATGGTTGCCGGAGCAGAAGCTGTTGATAAGCTTAACTCCGGAGAAAATGCATATGACACGGTAGCAAATTATGCTGCCGGCTTAAAGCTTACCGGTGAGGTGGTGTATGAGAAGTATTTCAAGACAGCTGACCCGGCATCGTTTAACACGCTTTTTGAGCAGAATATGAACAGCGACGGAAAGCTTACTGCTATATCGGGTTTTGATTTGAGACTTAAAAACGTACTTGTTCTTTCGCTTTTGGAAAACGAAATTGCATGGGGAAAGATTGATGAAATATTTGTTGATTTTTCGGATATATTAAAGTTTAATAATTTTGATAAGTATAAGGCATTATCTGTTAACTCAAAGTATAATATATGTAATAAGTTTATAAATGCCGATACAGATACATTAGACAAGGTGAGAGCTTTGTTTGATAAGAGCTATAACAATGAAGTTTCCGGTCAGAAGAAACCATCACCCGGCGGTGGCGGTGGCGGAGGCGGCGGAGGCGGCGGTGGCGGCGGCGCTGCCTTAATCGGTGCACCTGTCGAAAAAACCGATGAACCGGAGAATGTTGAAGAAACAGAACCTGTTGTTGAAAAGATAGTATATGATTTTAAGGATATGGATGGTTATGAATGGGCAGAAGAAGCCGTTGAAGCGCTTGCGGATATGGGCGTTGTAAACGGACTGAGCAATACAGAATTTGCACCGTCAAGAAATGTGACGCGTGAGGAATTTGTAAAAATGCTTATCTGCGCATTCGGGATGAAGGACAGTTATAATAATCCGGGATTTTCAGATGCAGATGAAAGTGCATGGTACTATCCTTATATATCCGTTGCGACAGACATGGATATTGTGAACGGATATGAGGACGGAAGCTTTGGAGTAGGAAAGAGCATCAGCCGTGAAGAACTGATAACGATGGCTTACAGAGCTTCAAGAACATATCAGCATTTTATCTATGAAAAGAATAAAAATGTCTCTTTCATTGACTTTGAAACAGTTGAGGATTATGCAAAAGACAGTATTATGGCATTCGCAAGAGCCGGCATAGTAAGCGGCGTCGGCAACGACCTTGTTAATCCGAAAGCGCTTACTACACGTGCGGAAGCGGCTGTGATAATACACAGGCTTCTTAAGAACTGAGGAGGTGACTTGATTTGAAAAGAAACATTTTTTTAACCATTATGCTTATAGTTACCCTTTTATCAGGACTGATTGTACCGGTATCCGCTGAGGCAACTGTTAAAGCGACAGATGTTATAGGCGGTGAGTATGTAGATTTATATGAAGGTGTTTCACCTTATGAAGGTACTATCGGAGACACGTATGCAGACGGATGGGCAAGAATTCCGGGCGTGGATTTTTCTGATGGTGTGTATGACACTTTAGATGTTACATACAGCTGTGCAAAAGGATATTCCGGCGGAAAAATGTTTATATACCTCGATTCACGCGGCGGTGCACTTATAGCTGAGCTGACGGTTGAAAACACGGAATCATGGGAAAATTATAAAACTGTTTCGCTGGAAATGAGTAATCCGAATATAAACGGTGTGCATGATGTTTATATTACATTCTCAAAGAGAACGACCGGAACTTTTAAAAGTATGCAGTTTAAAGCTGCTGAAACGGGAAGAAGTATTCCTTCGGATATTGAAGGAACAGAGCTTGAAGACACGGCATTAAAGCTTGAGGCTTTTGGGCTTATTAGTCTTGGATCAAGCCAATACCGACCCGATGATGTTATAAAAAATTCCGAGGTTATAGCGGCAGTAAAGAACATAAGCGAATATTTCGATATGAGTGAAGAAAAGATGACTGCTGAGTATTCCGTAAATGTGAACAGTAACGCAACTCAGCAGGATATTATGAAAATATTTGCCATAGCTTCGGGTTATATAAGATTTCCGGATTATATGACATATATGCATGAGGAAGGTATTTTTACCGGTGTACAGTTTAAATACGGAAATATAACAAGAGGCGAATTTTTAAAGTGTATGGACAATTTTCTTGATATGAGAGTTTGGGTTTATAACAATGACGAAATGTACAGATCCGATACAACCATACTGGAAAAATTCCTGAAGATACGCAAAAGTAAAGGTATTGTGATGTCTGATACATATACGGCAATTGTAGGCACTCCGCTAAAAGAGGTCGTATATATAGGAGACAATACATATTATAAAAATGGTTTTGATACGGATAAATTCATAGGTCAGAATGTAGAATTTTATTGCACGGATGACGATGAACCGTCAATAGTATTTATGTACGGATACAATAATGAAATTATCGAGCTTGATGACGAGCATACGGAACGTTTTTCGGGAATGACGATTTATTATACGACTGACAGCGGAAAACAAAAGCGGTATGATGTGAGTGATGATTTTGTACTTATATTAAACAGCAAGGTCGTTTCAAAGTTTGATAAGTCGCTTTTTGAAACCTTTAACGGTACTCTTAAAATCATAGATAATGACAAGGATGCAAGTGCTGATGTTATTATAATGCGTGATACATATGATATATATGTTGACGGATTTGCAGATAATATTATTTACGGTAAAGACAAGAGTGTTCTGGATTTGAATGACAAAGAGATTATCATAAGAAAAGCATCCGGAGTTTTAACGGATGAGACATATCTCAGCAATATAAAGAAAGGCACTGTTTTAACTGTTGCATATTCCGATGCTGCAGACGGCACACCGATTTATGATATAACTGTATCAAACATAAATATAAAAGGTATTCTGGAAAGTATTTACGAGGATGAGGACGGGAAGACCGTACTCAGGGTTTCCGGAACCGAATACAAAGTATCAAAGCTCTGCACCGCAGATTTCAATAATCTTACAGGCGAGGAGGTGAATATTTATCTTAATGCGATGCTTGAGATTGCAGATATTGCGAAGAATGTTTTTGAGTCAGTATACGGATATGCGTTAAAGTACTTCTATAATGAAGATGACGAAAAAAACTACGTAAAGATTTTCGGCGAGGACAATATTATGCATACATTTGTATGTGCCGAACGGTTAAAAATTGACGGTAAGTCATACAAGACTGAGGAACAGAAAGCCGCACTTAAAAATGCTTTTACGGAGAGTGTAGTGGTATATTTGTTAAATGACAGGGGTCAGCTTGCCGGGATAGATTTTCCGTATCAATATACGGGATTTAAACAGGCAGTTGGGTTAAATGAGTATGAAACAGATAATTCGTTGTATCTGAGCTTTGAGGGAAGTGCATTGTACAGATGGTACGGCAGGTCGTTTGCCGGAAAGAGTATATTGGCAACAAATGCCATAGTATTCTTAATTCCTCAGAATGATGAACCTGATCAGTACAGAGCTGTAGATGCAGAATCCTATTTCTCCGATCAGGAAACGTATGAAATAAAAGCGTATGGAACTGATACTAAGAGTTTTGCCAGCCCTGTCTATTCGATTTCTTATGACGGCGTTCCGCAGATAAGCAGCGACAGCAGTGTAATGTTTGTAAAATCCGTAGGTATAGACAATTACTTTAATAATGATACGGAGGAAATTATGTCAACTCTTGAATATATGAGAGACGGACAGATTTTCAAAGAGTATGTTGATGCAGACGGAAAAAGCGATTTAGCTGCGATAGAACCCGGAGATATAATAAAAATAGGACATTCGTTAGACGGCTATGTTACAAAAATAGTGCATGTATTCGACGCAAGTAGCGCGACTGTGCTTTCGGGAAGTGAGACTTTTAATTCACCTACAAGATATATTTGCGATAGTATATTGAAAATTGAGGGGAATTATGCGATTTTAAATAATTTCGATGAAATTGTAAATCTGTCATGTAATAATATTTATATTTATAATAAAAATGAGGTTTCACGAAATAAGATAAAACAGGGTAGCATTTCCGAGCTTGTAAGTGTAGTACATGAGAGCGGAGCAAGTAAGGTTTTTGTTTCACAAAGGTATGGTGAGACAAACGGTGTACTGATAGTACAGGAGTAATTTAGTAAATTTAAGATGAAAGGAAAAGTAAAAATGAAGAAAATTATTTCAGTTTTAACAACATTAGCAATGATTATTTCATTGGCAAATATCTCTGTTTTTGCATCAGGTACGGCAAACAGAGATCCGTATTCGGCGGCAAATCCGATAAAGTTTTCAAGTGCTGATCTTTATTCATGGAATTCGGCAACGGAATCAGCATTTACAAGCGGAGCAGACCAGGTAGGTTCAGGACAGGTTGGTAACTGGGCATTATTTGAGGATGTAGAATTTGGAAACGGTAGCGTAACAGGATTTAATCTTAATCTGGTGATGGGTTCAGGTGCAGCAGCAAACCGTACACTCGGTGTATATGCAGTATCAAAAGACGGCGAATATGAAGCATCAGATTTTACTGCACCCGGTGGAGCACTTACATCATCAACTGCAACAGTTCAGAAAATTTATTATAGTCAGATAGCAATGGATACAACGGTTGACAACTGGACTACAGCAAGAACATTTGGATCGACAGTACAATCGGGAGCGGACATAGCTACACTTCTTAAGGGGAAAGTAGATATTGTTATAGTTGTGGAATATGCGCAACAGAGCAAAACTCCGGGAGATATTGCAGGATTCTATGTAGACGGAACAGCACCAACACCTGCAAACAGAGACCCGTTTGCAAAAGAAATAAAGTTTTCAAGTGCAGATCTTTATTCCTGGAATCCGTCAACAGAATCATCGTTTGCAGACGGAGCAGACAAGGTAGGTTCAGGACAGGTTGGTAACTGGGCATTATTTGAGGATGTGGATTTTGGAAACGGCAGTGTAACAGGATTTAATCTTAATATGGTGATGGGTGAAGGTGCAGCAGCAAACCGTACACTTGGTGTATATGCAGTATCAAAAGACGGCGAATATGAAGTATCAGATTTTACTGCACCCGGTGGAGCACTTACATCTGAAACTGCAACAGTTCAAAAAATTTATTATAGTCAGATAGCAATGGATACAACGGTTGATAACTGGACTACAGTAAGAACTTTTGGAGCGACAGTGCAAGGTGGAGCGGACATAGCTACGATTCTTAAAGGAAAGGTAGATATTGTTATAGTTGTGGAATATGCGCAACAGAGCAAAACACCCGGTGATATAGCAGGATTTTATGTAGACGGAACACCACCGGCACCTGCAAACAGAGACCCGTTTGCAAAAGAAATAAGAATTTCAAGCGCTGATCTTTATTCCTGGAATTCAGATGCAACCGGTGCATTTGAAAACGGACTGGAAAAAGTAGCTCCTACATCTAACTGTAACTGGGCATTATTTGAAGATGTACAGTTCGGAGATACACAGGTAACCGGATTTAATATTGACATTGCAAGAGGATCAGGTGCAGGAAGTTATATTCAGTTTAATGTATATGCAGTATCAAAGAATGGTGAGTATGAAGTTTCTGACTTTATCTCAGATAATTATGGCGGAGTTACGTCATCAACTGCGACTGTTAAAAAAATGTACTGGGCAACAGTAGATAGTCTCACGAACTGGAATCCGGCAACATATTCAGGGGGCATACAAAACGGAGCGGATATCACGGGAACTCTTACGGGAGATGTAGATATACTTATTGCTTTTGGCGGTGGTCCGGCGAATGCATCAAAGAATCTTGGAGATTTGTGCAGCTTCAAATTTGACGGCTATGTACCGGAACCGGTTGACTTTACTACAACCACAGAACTTACAGACGGAAAAGCTGATGTATATATCAAGCCGGCTACATATATAGCTTTAGTGGTTGAAACTGCTCTTCGTCCTGAAGATGCTGAAATGACAGTTAAAATCAAGAATGCAGACGGAGAAGAAAAAGTAAATAAAACATATGTTACAAATGGTAAATCAAAGCAAATAGTTGATTTAGGTATATTTGCAGTTCAGGAAGCAGGAAATTACAGTGTTGAGATAACAGCAGCTGACGGCGGAGTACTTCCGAAAACAGCGGCAATTATCAAATCTGCAAACGTGGAAGATATTGATACTTTCGATTTCTCAAACAGCAATAAGACAGAATACGGCGTATATTTTGATGATGAAGAATATAAATATACAGGCGTAAAACAAAACTCTGTAATAGAATATATAGTTGATTTTGGCGAAGATTTAAATCTTTACACATGGGATATAGATTATACAACAAATCTTACATCGGGCGGTATTATGTTATATATTGATGAACAGGCTGTTGTTACAGAGGAAATAACAGCGGCAAAAGCAAGAGGCATGGTTAATATACCAATTATGAGTGCACTGGAAGGAATGCATGCTGTAACATTGATATTTACACTACCTAATACTGCTGAAATTTATGATATGAGCTTTACAGAAAAGGATATTTTAACTGTCAATACAGAAGAAAACCAGGCTGTAAAGACACGTATTATGACAAACGGATATGAGGACGGAACATGGCTTGTTTCTGCTTCTTATGATAAAGACGGAAAGCTTATGGGCTGCGATAAAATTGATGTTTATAATGAGAACGGTAGTATATCACACCGTACATTATCTGTACCTATGGGTAATGAAGGATACTATACAAAGACATTTATCTGGAATGGAGATGGTTCACTCGTTCCTGTTGCAGACAGCATAAAATACACACCTGAACATTCAATGGACGATACTGTAAACGCATATGAGGCATTTTGTCCGGGAAATACTTATTGGTCAGGAAACGGATTGTTTGCAGTAAATTCAGATAATTCTATCGGAAATACTTCAGAAAAGACATCACTCAGAATAGGAAATGTTGATTTCGGTGACGATGAGACAGTATCTTCATTAGATGTTACATACACAACATCGTTTAAGAATACAGAAATAAAATTCTATATCGATGAAGTAAGCGATGATTATTTAATAGCAACATTTAACTGCGGTTCAGATGTTGATAATACATGGGCTCAGCAGCTTACAAAGACAGTGGCAACTGAACTCAATATGATAAACGGACTTCATGATTTATATATAATTTACAGCAATAATGCATGTAATATATTTAACTTAAAGTTCAACAACTAAAAAAATTCCCGGCTGAATTTTCAGCCGGGATATTTTTTTTAAAATTAAACTAAATTTCTCTTATCTATTACTCTTACTGCTTTTCCTTCGCTTCTTGTTATTGTTTTCGGAGCAACGAGGTGAACCTTAGGGTTAATTCCGAGCATGGTCTTTATAGCGTTGGCTAAGCTCTTTTCCTTTTCTGTGATGTCTTTTACCTTATCGGAGAACATTTCCGGAGTAAGCTCTATGTTTACATCTAAAGTATCTGTATTATTTATTCTGTCAACTACTATCTGATAGTTTGGCGTGTAGCCCTCGTTTAAGAGAACTGTTTCTATCTGAGACGGGAATACGTTTACGCCACGGATTATCATCATATCATCGCTTCGTCCCATTGGTTTTGACATCTTTACGAATGTTCTTCCGCATGAACATTCTTTTCTTGTAAGCACGCATATGTCACGTGTGCGGTAACGGAGTAGCGGGAATGCTTGCTTTGTTATAGCTGTGAATACAAGCTCGCCGCGACTGCCTTCAGGGAGAACCTCGCCTGTGTCGGGATCGATGATTTCTGCTATAAAGTGATCTTCGTTTATGTGCATTCCTGTTTGAGCTTCACATTCAAATGCAACACCCGGTCCGCTTGTTTCGGTAAGTCCGTAAATATCATAAGCCTTAATTCCGAGAGTTTTTTCTATGTCGCGGCGCATTTCCTCTGTCCATGGCTCTGCACCAAAAATTCCGGCTTTGAGTTTATTATCTTCCGGCTTATAGCCTTGCTCTTTAAGCGTTTCGCCGATGTATGCGGCATATGACGGGGTACAGCAAATAATTGTAGCACCCATATCCATCATAAACTGTATCTGACGGTCGGTATTTCCTGATGACATAGGAAGTGTTAAACATCCTACTTTATGAGAACCACCGTTAAGTCCTGCACCGCCTGTAAACAAGCCGTAGCCGTATGCAACCTGGCATACGTCTTCATTTGTACCGCCGGCTGCGGTAATGGCACGTGCACAGCAGTCTTCCCACAGGTCTATGTCATGCTGTGTATAAAATGCTACAACTCTCTTTCCGGTAGTACCTGATGTGGAGTGTATTCTTACGCAGTCCTTTAGGGGCATTCCCAAAAGTCCGTAAGGATACGCATCACGTAAATCTGCCTTTGTGATGAACGGGAGCTTATGTAAATCTTCAATTCCTTTTATATCAGACGGCTTAACACCTTTTTCATCCATTTTTTTTCGATAATATTCAACGTTTTCATAAACATGCTTTACCTGCGCTACCAAACGTTCTGACTGAAGTTCTTTGATTTTTTCAACAGGCATGGTTTCAATTTCCGGTTGATAATATCTCTTTTCCATCATTCGTCCTCCTGATAATTCAAATTACCTCTAATTATATCACATATCAATTGAAAATGCAATTGTTTTTTTGAGATTTTTTTGGAATTTGTGATTATTATACAAAATAAAAAGGTTATTAGTGTTTTTATTAATGAGCGCGTCTATTATAATGCAGTATCTATGTGTATTTTGCAAACAGGTTAATTAGTAAATGGTCTTTTTGCTGATTTCAGAGAATAAAATCAGATGTTGTAATGTATATTGAAAAAAATATAATAGCTTTTTTGCTTTTCGGGATAGAAAAAATAATACTTTTTATATAAATACAACAAATTACCGATATGAAATGCAGTAAAAATTGTAATAATGAAAAAAAATAAAAAAAATTTAAAAAAACACTTGCAATTTTAAAACTTTTGTGTTATAATTGTTTCTGTTGTTAAGTTAAAATTTAATAAACGCAGTCGTGGCGGAATCGGCAGACGCGCTACTTTGAGGGGGTAGTGAGGCTTCCTCGTGTGGGTTCAAGTCCCACCGACTGCACCAACAAAAAACGCACATTTGTCTACCGAGACAAATGTGCGTTTTTTGAATGATGTTTGCCTACGGCAAATGATGTTGACTTCGTCAATGATGTTCGCTTCGCGAATGATGCGTGGCTTCGCCACATTTATGGCAAACATCGCATCATTGCGAGGGATGCGAGCAACATCATTATGCGAAGCATAACATCATATCGCCATCGGCGATGCTTCATTGAAACACGCAAAAGTTTCTGATATAATCTGATAAAAGGAGAAGATGTAATGAATTTTGAAGAATTTAAAAATCACTACTTTAATGGGGATGAAGACCGAGCTTTGGCACATTGTGCATATGAAAGCTATCACAACAAATATATCTTAACCGGAAGCAGAGATGCACTTCATGAAATAGTAAATCCGCTTACCGGTGAACAATCCAAGAAATTCTATCGTTTCTTTAAAATTGAGATTAAGATGAAACCCGGAATAATGACACAAGCATATGCACCGGTTTTAGATGCACTTAATGGTGGTGACTCATCTTGGAAATACAATGAAGAGTTTATAAAAAAAAGTAATCCATTCGGAAAAAAGGTAAAGACAAATTTGTTGATTTCTGTAATAGGTGTTTTATTAATAACATTGCTTCTTACACTTGTTAATATTATGGGAATGGAATCAACTTATCCGGTAAATTATATTTCGTATTTGTATTTGGTATTTGGAGTATACATGGCATTTCCGCTATGCAAAAGCATAGATGATTATTTTGAATTTAACAGAATCAAAAAAAACATAAAAGAAAATAATGAAAAAGAGAAAACATTGGACGAGCACCTTGATGAAGTACTTGCGATAGCAAATAAAAAGAAACGTTAGATTTTGCCCTTGATTGACAAAGAGCCTGAAATATAACGTATTACCCGTAAAAAACCGCAGATTCTATCAGAATCTGCGGTTTTTTCATTATTCTCTCTTCACTGTTCACTAAAGAATTGCAATAAAGCAGATACTCATTTGAACAGCCCATTAAATCTGATATTTGATTTATATCATCTTATTCGATGGGAGTAAAGGTTTTCATAAAGCGTTTCAATAAGAAAGCACAGAAATACGGGAAAGTATAGATATTGTTGCTATAACCTATATTGTTAAATGAAAACTTAAATCCGTAATGAATATCGGAATACTTATCTGATTCAATCAGGGTTTTAAGTGATTTCGACTTACCGGTTCTTGCTTTAATCTCGATAGGAATGAGTGCATCCGAACTGCGAATGAAGAAGTCTTGCTCTAAAGTTGAATCCTCACGTTTATAATAATACAGCTGATAGCCTGACTTTACAAGAGCTTCTGCAAAAACATTCTCATATAATGCACCTTTGTAAACACCTAAGTTTTTGTTTGCTCTTAAATCTTCTCCGGCTTCTTCATCAAGCATAGAAACCAACAGACCTGTGTCTGCAAAATACAATAAGCTGAGTCTGCGTTTGTGTAGAACCTTTAGAAGTATCCTTTTAAAAAAAGTCAATACACATAGCAAAAAAGCAGCGAATAAAATTGCAAAAACAACAAAATTATAGCGAATAAATTGCGAATTCCGACAAAATTCTGATTGTTTTAAAAAAACCATGCAATACCGTGTCATATGATTTACCGGCGGTTTTCATAACCGTACCGGAGAATTTTTTTCAGCTTCCTCCATGCTCAGGTATGCCTTTGTTTTCCATTTGTTGCTTACATAAATAATTATTGAAATTAAGGTTTCAAATATCCAGGCTATTATCAGTGCCGCAAATACTCCGTTCATTTTATATTCCGGGGCGAGGATATATGTTGCCACTATGCGGACGATGGAGTAAGAGATTGATGTTATAAGCGCAATGTGAGCCATCATGACTCCTCTGAAGAAATTATGGAACAGATTATTTACTATCGGAAACACAATAAATGGCACACATACGAGAATGTATTGTATTACGTAAGAGGCACTTTCTCCTGTTGTGTCGTTATAAAAGAGCGATACAATCTGTTTTGGCAGTAAAAAGCATACAAGCATTGCAGGAAGTGCGAACATAAATGCCTGAAGAAGACCGGTTCTCAAACCTTTTTTTGTGAGGCTGACTTTACCGGCGCCTATGCTTTGCGCACAAAAATTACTTACACCTTTTGAAGAGTTATGAAATATGCATGAATTAATATCGTAAACTCTCATACAAACAGAATAGCCTGCAATTGCGGCTGTTCCGAGATTGTTAATCATGGGCTGTATCCCTGCTGAAGAGATATACATGGATAATTGCTGAAACATACATGGTATGCCTAATTTCAGCGATTCTTTTATTTCTCTTAAATTAAAGTAGATTTTTTCGGAAACAACGCCTGCACTTTTAAATTCAGAGTGTATTTTAAGTAAATATAAGACTGCTGAAATGGCATTTGCAATTACGCATGACAATGCACTTCCGATAATTCCCGTCTTGAATACTGCGATAAATAAAATGTTTCCGATAACGTTTAAAACGTTTGTTAGGAGAGATATTTTTACGGGATATGAGGTGTTGCCCCATGCAGAAAACATATACACGACTGTCCAATTTATGCTGAATAAACAATATCCGGACATATATACACAGAAATACACAAGCGAATCGTGATAAATATCTTCTTTTATTTTAAGAAATGCAAAGATTTCCTTATGGAATATAACAGACCCGGCAGAGATGGCAAAAGCAAGAGCGGTTATTAATATAAGATTTACTTTCACTGCATTTGCCATTTTCTGAAATTGACCTGAACCGAACAGGGAGGCAATATGGAGTGAAGTTCCCATTCCGAGTCCCCATATTATTGATGAAGTTGCCTGAACAAAAGTTCCTGTACTTCCGCTTTCCGCTATTCCTGCTTCGCCGAGAAGCTTGCCGATTATCATTGTATTTATCGTGCCAAAGGATTGAGAAAGAAGCCCCGACAGCATAAGCGGTATAGCAAAAAGAATAAGGTTTTTAAAAATATTTCCCTGTATAAGATTTTTCATGATTTTTTCCTCTTTCACCTATTGAAATTTTGTAAAAACTATGATACAATAATTATACCAAATAAATCAAAAAAAATCAATAATGATTATAAAATTGAAAAATAATCATAAATAATCAGAGGGAGACCAGATATGTTTAAGTTTGAAAGAACAGATAAAATTATGAATATTCTTGAGAAATACAAGTATACGACTGTGGATTTTCTTGTAAACGAACTGCATTACAGCCCTGCTACGATAAGGCGTGACCTGACTTATCTTGCGGATTTGGGTATGGTAGAGAAAAGCTACGGCGGAGTAAGTATTAAAGAACAGGCAAGGCCTTTTATTGTGCGTGAGCATGAATATGTAAAAGAAAAAATAAGGATGTGCCATGCGGCGGCTGAGATGATTAAGGACAATGACTATGTATTTATAGACGGAACGTCAACTACATATTTTATGAAAGATTTTCTGGTTGACAAAAAAGACATAACTGTTATAACTTCAAATTTAAAGCTTGGTATATATCTTGGCGAAAACGGTGTTAATTGTTATATAACAGGCGGAAGAGTAGTCGATACAAATATGCTTGCCGGTTCGTATGCAGTTGACGCAATAAACAAAATGAACTTTGATATATGTTTCTTTTCGCCCGGTGCAATATCCGAAAACGGACAGATAACAGGCGGTGAGACTTTTATTGATGTGATACGTTCTGTTGTAAAACGCTCAGAAAAATCAGTTTGTCTGTGCGACAGTAAAAAAATAGGAATGAGAAGGCTTCATTGTATTGTGACTTTTGATGAAGTTGATTGTATAATAAGTGACGAAGCGTTGGGAAGCGCTATAACGGAAAATTTCCCGAAGACACAGTTTGTAGTTGCAAATGAGCATTTTTGAAATGCTCATTTGCAACTACTCCGGTTATTATATTTTTAAAAAATCAATATCGTTTATAAGAATGCCGTCGACATTCATGTCGAGCCATTTTTTTATGCTTTCTTTTGTTGTAATTCCGACATCTTCCGGTTTTTCGCCGCATGCCATTATCCATAATTCTTTGCCGCATTTTCTTATGCGGCTGACATTTTCTTCTGACACCCATGCTTCCCAGAGTCTTATGTAGTCTGCACCGGAGGCAGCAAAATCTTCTATGCATTCGGCATTCGGCATGAATGCGAGTGCGCGTATATTATGAAGCTTTGCTGTTTTAACATCTTCGGTTGTACTTACACCGAGCACTACTTTGTCGCTGTAATTATATTTTTCTATGCATTTGATGATGGCACCGAGTTTTTCTCCGCCTTCTTTTACATGAATTAAAAGCGGTGCTATGCCACATTTTAAGTAGTCCTCAAAGAGGTGCGACGGGTATTCGGGATGAGATTTATGACGAAGGGACAAAAATTCCTGCCCGGTCATATCTTTTATATCTTTATTAATTCCGAAAATTCTGTCGGCATTAGAGTCGTGACAAATTACAATGGCGTTATCAGATGTAAATCGTACGTCAATTTCTATCAAGTCTGCATCATTATTCATTGCAAGTCTTGCAGAGGCAATTGTCTGCTCCGGATAAATTGTAGGACCGCTTCTGTGTGCAATTATTTTAAACATGTATTTCGTATCCTTTCGTATCAGATTTTTTTTAGTATACCATAATTAAATGTAAAAGTCAATAGATTATTGGTAATTTGATACGCTTTTTGAATGAGTTGATGATTTATGATAAAATTACAAATTATAGTTTGTCGGGGAAATGAAATTTCCCTGCGAACCATTTTTTGTTTGTAATTTTAAGATTATCTATATATTATAGCGATTACTTATCGATTTGCGCAAGCACACGCCGCTTTTACGTCAAAAGCGGCACCAAAACCCCAAAGGGGATTTTCCCCTTTGGAAACCCCTTAGCAAAGCTCGCCTTTTTTGC
>JAZTZP010000181.1:0-17037 GCA_045637525.1 Clostridia bacterium
AATGATGTGTGCCTTGCGGCACATTATGGCAAACATTGCATCATTGCGAAACGAAGTGAAGCAACATCATATTTGCGAAGCAAATGCATCATATCGCCGCAGGCGATACATCATTGAAATATATTACATCATTGAAATATATTACATCTTATTATATAATTGACAAAAAGGAAGCGATGCTATGAAAGAAAACAAGCTCGTCGAACTTTCTATGGACTTTTCTGTAGATATTATAAATCTTGTAAAATATTTGAAATCCAACCACGAATCCATCATTTCTAATCAAATTGGCAGAAGCGGTACAAGCATTGGTGCGAATATTCACGAAGCACAATATGCACAAGGCAAGAAAGATTTTATTTCTAAGCTTGAAATCGCACTCAAAGAAGCAAGTGAAACGGGGTATTGGTTGGAGTTACTTTTCAGAACGAAATATATTGATGACCAAACTTTTAAGGTGTTATCATCTAAATGTACATCTCTGCGTGTGATGTTAATTGCATCCTGCAAGACTGCAAAGGAAAAGAAATAGCAGTTTGTCGAACTGCAGAGTGATAGGTATACATTTTTACTTTTTTACCTCACTTCTGCTCCGTTTTGTCGTCTTTTCAATAAAGCGTTCCATCCGGGAACATTAAGCAGCCTTTGGCTATCAAGCCGCTTCGCTAATGAAGTGTGCCTTGGGGCACATCAGTAAGCGTCAAACGATAAACACAACACCATCGAACCAACGTATTGCAACAGGCACAGGCGGCGCTGAAAATGAGAAATTCACAGAAAATAAATAATCAGGTGATAAAAATGAGAGAAATAGAAAAATTAGCAAACGAAAAATTTGACGGTGATATTGAAAAAGCGATAGATTATGCTTATCGCAACTGGGGAAGCACCATAAATGACAGAATGAATAAAATCTACAGCGAATTTACAAAAGAAGAATTGCAAATTGCCTGTAAAGTAATCAGAAATCTGGCAATAGAGCGTTCCGGAAAAAAAGCTGTAGAATCTTTTGAAAAATCCATCGGCTATATGAAATTATTAAATATGAGCGACGAAGAAATAATTAATGCCCCTGATAATCCATATATAAAGCCTTGTGCTCTATCGGTTGCTTTGCTCGTTATTGCAATTGTGTTTGGAGTTTTTACAAACAATAAAACTATTGCCGAAATTTTAATCGCTGTCAGTTCTGTGTCATTAGTTCCGAACTTAATTAAATGTTTTCAATTTAACCGTGCGAAAAAGCTTCTTACAAAAGATAATATAACCACAGGAGAATAATATGGTGATTGAAATTTTTAAGCTAAAAAACGGTTGCCACCGGCAACCGTTTTTAATTTATCAATCCTCAATACATTCATCCAAAACCCTTTTAAACTCCGGATAAAGAGCCTCTGCCCACTTTTCACAGCCCGTACTGTCCGGATGACCGCCGTATTTTGCATTCCGGGGATTTGCCTCATCTGTGCATAACACCGGTACATTATCAAACATTCCCTCACATTTTAAGCCCAGATCATTTTTAATATATTCATTAACTTCTTTCCACACCGCCGTTTTTTCTTCACTATAATCAAATGGCGGTACCGTCTGAATAAACACCTTTTTCCCGGCTTCATGAAGCTTATCGACCGTTATTTCCAGATCCCTCTTTATCTGTTCCGCTGTCATATTTTGAAGTATATCATTTACACCAAAACAAACTACTATCATATCGTTCTGCTTCGCTTTAAAAAGCCATGCGCCGTTTGATGCTGCATCATTGGCCCTTCCAAATCCTATGCCTAAGTTCCAATACGCATAATCATCACCTGTCGCTTCCGACAGCCTTGCGTTCCAGTGCGCATATGAATTAATATCCGTACCAATCCCCTGTGTTATGGAATCGCCCATATATGCAATCTTCTTTTTAACGCTTCTGTCACAGCCAATCATCGCCGGGAACGGCATAAGCTTTGAAGCCGTCCATTTATCACCCTCTTTTATGAAGGTTGAGATAATGGTTTCCTCATGATACGGAATCATCACGCCCTTAAACGATATTTCTATACAAAGATAATCCCCCTTATTAAACTCCATACTTAAAGCGTCTGTGCAAAAAAACTCTCCCGGCATAACCTCTTTTGAAAGCTGTCCGCCAAATGTAATATCATTAAAATTCTCCACCGCAATATCGCAGTCCGCTCCCGCAGTTTCGCTCATCACAATACTTTTTTTGTTATAATCATCAAATGAAATTATAGTATCAAGCTTACTGCTTTCACAACGTCCTGCTCTCGCCCCCGTAATAGTCCAGCTGTCGCATACAAGATTTTTGTTGCTCTTTGCCCCGTCATCAAAGGTACTGTCTGTTATATTAGTAAAAAGAAAAGAATAATTAAACCTTCCGCCAACCGCTATTTTATAAAAAAGTCTCCCCGTATGCACCTTGTTATCGGACTCGAAAAAAAACTGATTACTGCTTCCGGCATACGTATTTGATACATATTTATTAAAATATTCCATTTTCCGTTTCTCCTGAATTAAATTATGGCTTCTTGTCATGATTTAGAAATTTATAATTTACTTATTATAATTTCTCTCTATAACCTCAATAAATTCCTTATTATCCCTTGTTGCATTTATATACTGTATAAAGCTTGCGGTAAGCTCGCCCTGATTCGGCGCTTTTGAAATCTGTTCACGCACCTTCCACGAAATATCTCTTTCCCGGGCGCTTATAAGCGCTTCTTCACGTCTTGTACCGGATTTTAATATATCAACAGCCGGGAATACACGTCTTTCCTGCAGGTTTCTGTCAAGCTTAAGCTCCATGTTGCCCGTTCCCTTAAATTCTTCAAAAATAACATCATCCATACGGCTTCCGGTTTCTACGAGTGCCGTCGCTATTATGGTAAGGCTACCGCCCTCCTCTATGTTTCTTGCCGCACCGAAAAACTTCTTCGGTTTGATGAGAGCATCCGGATCAAGACCGCCCGACAGTGTTCTTCCGGTCGGAGCAACCGTTAAATTATAAGCCCTCGCAAGCCTTGTTATAGAATCCATTAAAATTACAACGTCCTTCTTCTGTTCAACTAAACGTGACGCACGCTCTAAAACAAGCTCCGACATTCTGCAATGATTTTCCGGTGTCTGGTCGAAAGTAGAATATATAACATCTCCGTTTATCGACCGCTTTATATCCGTTACCTCCTCCGGGCGTTCATCTATAAGTAAAACTATAAGCTTCACCTCGGGATAGTTTTCAGCAATCGACTGAGCAATCTGTTTTATAATTGTGGTTTTTCCGGCTTTAGGCGGTGCCACTATCATTCCTCTCTGACCTTTTCCTACCGGTGCAAACAAATCCATAAGCCTTGAAGCATTTTTTCTTCTGTCGCCCGTTTCAAGCCTTAGTCTCTCGGTGGGATAAATAGGAGTCAGCTTCTCAAACGGACGTCTTTTAAGCGCGACTTCCAACGGATCACCGTTTATACGCTTGATATATAAAAGCGGTGAATACTTATCCTCCTCCTGTGTAGGACGGCAGTCGCCCATAACTTCATCACCTGTTTTAAGGTTAAATCTGCGAATCTGTGCCGGCGACACATACACGTCGCTCGCACTCGGGCTTAAGTTCTCAAATCTCAAAAATCCAAACCCGTCAGCCATAACCTCTAAAACTCCGCACACGCTAACGACATCCGACGGTCGCTCTTTTTTTACGCGCACAGGCTCCTTTTTCTCCACATCGTATTCATCAACATGGCTGTCCTTTGTCTGATGCTCCTTATCCCCGGTTTCCTGATTCCGGGCAGGCTTTTCCGGCTTCTGCTCTGATGCCGACTCCATTATTTTTTGTATCAACTCACTTTTCTTAAGTCCTGATATTTTTTCAATTCCGCACATTGACGCAATTTCTTTTAATTCTTCTCTTGTCTTTTTTAATAAAATTTCACTATTGACCATATAAAAATAACCTCGTCTTTCTTAAATAATGTTAACTACTGAAACAGTCGGAAAAATTACAGATAAAAAATTCTAAATATGATGTTCCCAAACTAAAAAGAATTATAAAGATAAAAGATTTTAAATTATCATTATAGCGGCGGACAAAGTCCGCCACTATATTATTCATGTCAGAAAATCGTCGCTGATTTCCTTTCTATAATCTGCATTCATACAGATTTCACTGATGAATTAATTCATCACCGCTCCTTGCATAGCTGATGAAACAAGCTTTCTGTATCTTCCGAGATAGCCGGTCTTAATCTTCGGCTCAAGCGGTGTCCAGCCTTCACGGCGTTTAGCCATTTCTTCGTCCGAAATCTTAACGTTCAAAACACAATTATCAATATCAATCTCGATTAAATCGCCGTTCTCAATAAACGCAATCGGACCACCCTCAACAGCCTCAGGCGAAACGTGACCGATAGCCGCTCCTCTTGTAGCACCTGAAAAACGTCCGTCCGTAATAAGTGCAACATCCTTATCAAGTCCCATTCCGCATATAGCAGATGTCGGTGAAAGCATCTCACGCATACCCGCACCGCCCTTAGGTCCTTCATAGCGTATTACAACAACGTCGCCTTTAACAATCTCACCGGCATAAATTGCCGCAATAGCCTCTTCCTCGCTGTTATAAACCTTTGCCGGGCCCGTGTGCTTAAGCATTTCCGGTGCAACGGCACTTCTTTTTACAACAGAGCCGAGGGCAGCAAGATTTCCCTTAAGTACAGCAATTCCGCCGGTCTCGCTGTAAGGATTGTCTATTGATCTGATTACCTCATAATCCGTTACCGGGCAATTCTTTATATTATCAGCAATTGTTTTTCCGGAAACAGTCATAATGTCTGTCTTTAACAAGCCCTTCTTATCAAGCTCATTCATAACAGCCTGCACTCCGCCGGCTGCGTATAAATCCTGGATATGATGTATCCCTGCCGGTGCTAAGTGGCACAAATTAGGAGTCACTTTGCTTATATCATTTGCCATATCCATATTAACGTCAACGCCTGCCTCGTGAGCTATTGCCGGAAGATGGAGCATTGAATTTGTCGAGCATCCGAGTGCCATATCTACTCTCAGCGCATTATAGAATGCATCAGCAGTCATTATATCTCTCGGCTTTACGTCCTTACTGAGAAGCTCCATTATCTTCATACCTGTTTCCTTTGCAAGACGTATTCTTTCCGAATACACAGCCGGAACAGTACCGTTTCCGGGAAGTGCCATTCCTAAAACCTCAGTAAGACAGTTCATTGAGTTTGCAGTAAACATACCTGAGCATGAACCGCATGTAGGACAAGACGCATTCTCAAATTCATTAAGCTCAGCCTCGTCTATGAGTCCTGCCTTATATGCGCCAACCATCTCAAAGTTTGTATTAAGGTCGCGGAATTTTCCCTTATAGTTCACAGAAAGCATCGGTCCGCCGCTTACAACAATCGCCGGCTTGTTAAGTCTTGCCGCCGCCATAAGCATAGCCGGTACTATCTTATCGCAGTTAGGGATAAGAACCAAAGCGTCAAATCCATGAGCAATTGTCATAGCCTCAACAGAGTCGGCTATAAGCTCACGTGATGCAAGTGAATACTTCATTCCAACGTGTCCCATTGCAATACCGTCACAAACTCCGATTGCCGGGAATTCTATCGGTGTACCGCCTGCCATTCTTATACCGTCAGCAACAGCACGTGCAATTTTATCAAGATGCACATGTCCCGGTATTATTTCATTCTTTGCACTCACAACACCGATTAACGGTCTTCTTATTTCCTCATCGGTAAATCCCGATGCCTTAAAAAGCGAACGGTGAGGTGCCTTTTCTACTCCTGTTTTTACTACGTCACTATACATTTTCTTCTCCTCCTGTATCATATGAACATATTCATTAATATATTATAATTATAAAAATGTTTAACAATATACGTATTGCCGATTACATCCCTCGCCCCGTCAAAAACAGGTATGTTAAGGCTGATAACCGCACATATCACATACACCACTATAAGACAATTTATAATCCCCGCAAAAACGCCGATAATCTTATTTATTCCCGACAGCACCGGGAGCTTGAAAATAACATCAATAAGGCTAAACAGCAACATCACAATAAACCGCACAAGAATAAACAGACAAATTGCGGATAAAAGCCTCAGAATCATAGCTGTAACAACGTGTGACGCATTGGCTGTCATGTCCTCTTTAATGCTTCTAATCTCTGATGAATTTTTTATGTATGACGGCATATCCCATACAGCCTGAAGGGTAAACTCATCAGCCTCCCCGCTGTTTTCGGCTGTAAGCTTTTCCTGAGTCGCTTTCTCAAACGTCTGATTTACGCTTCTGTAAATCATCGCACCCGCCTGGCTTTCTTCTAAAACATCTGCAACCGGCTGAGTGAGAAACGACACAGCAAGTATTGTTATAACAACCGATATAATTTTATAAACGGATTTTATAAACCCACGCTTTGCCATCCCTAAAACTACCGCTATCATAAATACAATCATTGCGACATCGCAAGCCAGAGGTATATACTCAATATAATTCATATCATTTATTCCCTTTCCGTTTAACTTATAAACTCGATACTGTTATTATACACAACTAAAAATGCCGAAGAACTTAATATACGAAGCTCTTTTATATCCATAGACGCAGTATATTCCTTTTCATGGCCCGGCACTCCGAAAAATATATTTCTGTTAGCGTTATATAAAACGCTTCTTCCCATAATATCAATATAATCAGGCGTTTCGTCCGTTTCAAACTGTGTCAGCAATCCACCGCTCTCGGTATAAACCGCAACAGACGGAATTGCATTCGTTTCCATGCTTATAATTTTATTTCCGCGGCTGTCTTTAGCATAGCTTCGCATCTGCTTATCATTAAATTCATTATACCATTTTGTTCTGCCGTCCTGTGCGAGTCCGGCAATGCAGTTATCGCCCGTAACATCGAGCGTGTTCCCAACGAAATCTGCCGCAAACACCGCCGAATTTTCAAAAGCGGCTGTATAATAGCCTTCTGTTTTGTTTACATCAAAAAACTGTATGTTCGAGACTACTTTTGTATCTGTATTCATAAGAACAACAGCCACACGTCTGGAGCTTTTTGAAATAGTAGCGTCTATTACATACTCCGTACCGGAGCTCCACGCAAAAATCTGCCGTCCCGATTTATTGAACACCTCAACGCCGCCTTTGAAAAATTCCTTATCAACCGCAACTGCAACCTCGCCTTTTTCTGATACGTCAACAGTAAAAATCGGGCTTGTCGATTGTATGGAATATAAAAGCTTGTCTTCATAAAACAAACAAATTCCGCGTCCGCCGTCCTCGGCAAGTACTATGTAATCTCCGCACACATCTAAAAGCGGCTGTGCAATGCTTGTTGTCTTCTGCCATTTAACCTTGCCCTTTGAAGTAAACTTAGCCATATGATTTGCACCGGCAACTATAACGTCGCCGTCAATTACAGCATATTCGGCATTCGCCGCATTTTCAAAAGGCATAACGTTTGTTTCCTTTTCAAGGTTATCTTTTCCGAGCGCCTTGTCAACTTCATTTTCAGGCTCTGTATTTCCTGCAAAAAATCCCGTTGTTCCTTCAAACATCTCCGAAACATATTGTTTTGCAATACCAACAAATCCTGCGTTTGTATAAGCAACTCCCACTATTATTCCGACTGCGGCTATTATAATCAGGATTAAGAATATAATACCGTGTGAATGTTTTTCGTGTTTTTGTTCGAGTCCTTCAAAAATATCATCGTCTCCGGACTCCTCCGTATATTGGGGCATCTCCGTAACAGACGCATCATCAATTGCGGAAAAGTCATCTTCCAATATATCGTCTTTATCCATTAATATTCAACTCCCCAAAGAAATAATCCGTCAGGCGGTGCTGTTATACCGCCCCTTGTCCTGTCACACGACCGTATAATGTCAGACATATCCTCAGCACGTAATTTACCCATTCCTACCCATACAAGAGTTCCTGTTATAATCCTCACCATATTATATAAAAATCCGTTTCCCTCAATATCAACCGTTATAATGTCGCCTTCTTTGTATACCTCGCATTTATATATCGTACGTACAGTTGTCTTTACCGTAAGTCCGCTTGAAGCAAACCCCGAAAAGTCATGTGTACCGACAAATGCCTCTGCAGCTCTTAACATTTCATGAGTATCAAGGCTGCCCTTTATATGCCATACCCTGTTTCTGAAAAAAGGGTCGGGATATTCCGAATTTAATATTCTGTAAATATAGTTCTTCTTTTTTGCCGAATACTTGGAATGAAACTCATCGTTTACGACATCGGACCGGACGCATACTAAGTCATCAGGAAGATGCGTGTTTAGTGCATACGCATACCGCTCCGGCGGAATATGTGAATTTGTCTTGAAATTACAGATATATCTGTTTGCATGAACACCGGCGTCCGTTCTTCCGCATCCGATAAGATTAACATCCTCTCCGGTGATCTTCTTTATAGCATCCGTAACCGTTTGCTGTACGGTGACGGCATTATTCTGAATCTGCCATCCGTGATATGCGCTTCCGTCATATCTTAAAGTAAGCTTAATGTTTTGCATATCATCCCTCTAATTATATCATTTTTTTTTATAAATTGCAATAGTTTTTTTATATTTTTTCAAATATTTATTCCGAATACTCTCTCACTCTGAACGTAACCCCGGTTTCCTCTGCTATTTCCCGGCATTTTTCAATATCCTCCGGCGGCAATACATCCACCACGCTTAAAACTACGCTTTTTATATGCTCCTTTGCCTTTTTTGCAAAATCAAGCATTTCATAAAATCCGTCTTCGCCGTATTCGCATACGCATATATCATTGTATTCCTCTGCATTTTTTGCGTTTAAGCTTATTGATATTTCATCAACAAGCCCGTGAAGAAGCGGAGTTATATCCCTGCCCGCCGCACGGTTTCCGTGACCGTTTGTGTTTATTCTTATAACGGCTTCCGGATTTTTCTCACGTATAAACCTGCAAACCTCAATTATCAGCTCATACCTGAGCGTCGGTTCGCCATATCCGCAAAAAACCACCTCTTCTGCCGTCTCAACACCGGCATTTAAAAGAGCCTCTTTAACCTCATCGGCATCCGGCTCCCGAACAAGCCACAAATCCTCGCCCGCAACCCCTGTCTCGGTGTAGCGTATGCAGAATTTACATTTGTTTGTACATCTGTTAGTTAAATTAATGTACATCTGATTTTGATTAAAATATTTATAAACAATATTCATTGAAGCCATTGTTTATCCTTCTCCTTTATATTTTTTAACTTCCTCTGC
The DNA here is from genome assembly GCA_045637525.1 of Clostridia bacterium. Lineage (GTDB taxonomy): Bacteria > Bacillota > Clostridia > UBA1381 > UBA1381 > JAZTZP01. The sequence goes on from JAZTZP010000181.1 coordinate 9,305, forward strand.
AACTATATTATAATCATTTGTAAGAATAGTATCTATTCCCATCTCAAGAAATTCTCTCGCTTCCTTTTTGTCATCAGACCAGAACATATTGCATTTTATGCCGTGCGCATGGGCTTTGTCAATCATTTCTTTTGTAAAATGAGGTTTAAACAGCTGAACCTTTTTACACCCTGCCGCAATTGCCCGGTCAACTATATTGGTTGTTTTGTCAAAGTTTTCGCCCATACAACGGCATATATCCGGTGCAAGAAAATCAAGCCGCTTATGAATTTTATCATTTACCGACATAAAATACACATATTTTCTGCAATCATATTTATCTATAAGCCCTATAAGCTTCATAAGCTCCTCATCCGTGTAAATCTCATCACGGCTTCCTATCCGGGCTTCATCCTTCGATTTAATATGAATGTTCATAACAACGTGACAAGAAAACTTTTTCAGTATTTCCTCAAACGTAAGAATTCTAAGACCTTCAAACTTTTCTGAAAATTTTATACCGCAATCAAATCTTTTCAGCTCATCCACAGTATAATCAAACACATTACCGGTCCCGTCCGACACCCTGTCAAGACTGTAATCATGTATCGAAACCCATTCGCCGTCTTTTGACAGCCATAAATCAAACTCTATCTCATCAGCGCCCATAGCAACCGCCGCTCCGAACGCCGGCATACTGTTTTCGGGAGCAATTGTACTGAATCCTCTGTGAGCGCATACTCTCGGATACGGCATGATATTGTCATTTCTTACAATTGCACTGCCTGCGGGGCGATATTGCCACGGATTTCTGCCAAACTCAATATATTCATAATGCGCCGCATCAGGATTACCGAAACCGGCAGGTTTATAAAGCTTATCAGCCGGGTCAAACCAAACTGTTGCCATTCCGAATTTTCCCCTCATATTTTCTAAAACCTTACCTTTTGGAGATACTACCATGCTCGCACCGCATATTTCGGATTTCTCATCAAAACTGACAGACGACCGTATAACATATGCATTTGTGTTATATGCTAAAAATCTGCACATTGTTTCAATTGCATCATGACTGTCACTCCTCTGCAGGGAACATCCGATAATTATATCAACATTTTTTCTTGCAATAGCCGGAAATGCTTCATAGAAATAAAAATCATAACAAGTTAAAAATCCATATCTTAACCCGTCGATTTCAAGAACATACGGTTCTGAAAATTCATATGTATATTCCGAGCCTATCTCTATATCAAGCTCCACCGGCGGAATATGTCTCTTAAAATATTTTCCGGCCTCTTCTCCGTTTTTATCAAAAACATATGTAGTGTTTCTATACTCTCCGCCAACCTCGCACAACGTATTTACAAAAAGAAGCGAATTGCATCGCTTTGCTGTTTCTTTACATTTTTTCAGCAACACATCTATATATTTTTTATGATAAAAAAGTGTTTCCTCCCGCGTAACCGTTGCACACGGTACATCGCTGTACTCAGGAAGAACAATAATGTCCATAGTTTCATCACAACTATCAAGCAAATTCATCTTATATTGAAAATACTCCTCCGCAAACGAAGTATCCCTTGAATAAGGTGGCTGCATAATACACGCTTTCATTATAAAACAACTCCTTTTAATTTTTTTGTTATTATTACATAAATTATAGTTTATCTGCGCTAAACCATAATTCCTGCAATTTTTGAAGCACCCGAAAAAAGTATTCATTATCCGGCTCTATCTGAAGTACATAGCTTATTCTTCCGACCAGATGGCAGTAATACTTCTCTGCATTAACATGATTATCTTCAATAAACTCGGATTTTCCCGAATAAATAACCGAATTTTCAAGTCCGAATTTCAATGCATAATAAACATCCTGACGAAGCTTTCTTTTATAGTCAGCAGATACACTTACCTTTTCGTTAACAGTGAGTCCCGTAACAATTTGGCGTGAAGCATTTGTTATAAAACGGGTTTTCTTTTCATTAAGATACAGCCCCATATCTTCAAGCATAGCTTTCGCCTTTACATAAGCCTTGTACAAAGGCTCATTTCCCGAAAATGTAATGTCATCACAGTATCTTGTATAATCTATCCCGCTTTTTTTACACCAAGCCCCCATAACCCTATCAAAATGACGTAAAACTAAATTTGATAAACATGGCGAGGTCGGTGCCCCCTGAGGCAAAACGCCATCCACACAGCAAAGCGACGTCAGCATATATCCTATTTGTTTCGGGAAAAAATAAGTATTAAACACAGTGCTCTGCACCATATAAAACTGAATACTGCCGAAAAAATCAGATATGTCAAGCTTTAGAAGATATTTTTTTCCGCAATGCACCGAAGCATTTTTTACAAGATTTCCGTTTGCCCGATATGCCGTTGCATATTCCGAGACAGGAAAATGTGATAATATACCGTCAAGAATTTTTCTTTGCACACGCTTTAAAGAGGATGCCGGAGCATTAATCACCCTGACTCCCCCGTTCTTTTTTGCGAGAACAAGCTCATGATAATATTTACCTGTGTTTTTCGACATATCAAAAAGCGTTTTTCTGCCAAGTCCCAAAAAAGCCGAAAGCTGATATGTATCATATATAAAAGGATGTCGGTTTGTGCACGCAAAATCAAGCACCATATCCGTAGCCCTTTCAATTCCGAACTTTTCTGTAAAATGCTTATCCGCATCAGAAAATTCCACACTATCCCTTCGTATAATCACGCTCATTCATCTCCGTTTTTACAAAACAAGTTAATATCAGCCTTATGCAGTACAAAAGGTCCTGATAATATGCGTAGGCGAAGATTAAATCATTCGTGATACAATCACGTATGATTCTTTCGCTTCGTTGAAGCTTTTATCAGGCAATTCGCTTAAGCGAATTTACATCTGCATCTAATATTCCAAAACAGCGACTCGCTGCCCTTTCCGGATAAATCAGGATTGTACACTACTGCATAAGGCCATATTTACCATACATTTATTATTGTATCATAAATATTTAAAAAAATCAATACCTATTATGAAAATTATAGTTTATCTGCTGATAAAGCAATAGGATTTGGGTGACGCTTTGCTTGCCTCCCTTGCCTAACACCCCAGGGTGGCTTGCAAAGCGTACCGAAATCCTACTGTAAACATACAGATAAACTATAATTTATAATTTTATTCAAATTTCCGAACAAAAAAAAGACACCTCCAAATATGTTTAATACTTAGAATGTATCTTTTATCCTTTTATCCTTTTATCCTTTTATACAATCAAATTCTTAACATTTTTTATCGTATTTGTATCATCGTCTTTTGCCAGATATTCAAGACCGATATATCCGCTGTATCCTGTTTTTGCAATTTCACGGAGTATCGTCTCATAATCAACAACACCGGTGCCGGGTTCATGTCTTCCCGGTACATCCGCTATATGAATATGTCCGATATACTCTATATTTTCTATAAGCTCCGAAAGGTCAAAATCGCCCATCATGTTCTGATGATATATGTCGTATAAAACCTTGATATTATCGCTGTTTATTTCCTTTATAAGCTTCAAACAATCAGTAATATACGGCATAAGATACTTCGGCCGTTCCTCTGTGTTTATCGGCTCAAGCAAAAGCGTTATGTTATTATCCTTTAAAAACGGTTCTGCCGCCTCCAGACATTCTTTCACATTCTCAATCTGTTCTTCTGCCGTTTTACCCTCTATGCAATTGCCGGTCACAACAACAATCGTATCTGCACCGAAATATTTTGCCTTCTCTATGGACTCCTCAAGTGCCTTTAAAAACGCCTTTTTATCACCCGAGTTAGGAATATTCTCCGGCAAAGCCTTCGACAGCACTTCGTCACTGCTGTCGATAGTAAAAGACGTAATTTTAATACCGGCATCATCAGCATACTTCTTTAGCTTTTCAATATCCTTCCCACACCAGCCCCAAAACTCAATCGCATCCGCCCCTGCGGTTTTTATAAGCTTAAACCTGTCGTAAAAATCAATATTTGTGTACAGTATATCTGCACAAACACTCAGTCGCATTTCACTATCCCCTTTATAAAATCATCTGTATGATTTTCTGTGTAGTAATTTCATTTTTTAACCATCTCTTTTGTGTAATAAGAAATAATGCGGCAAAGATCACGGATGATGTGTGATAGAGTAACAACTTTTAATTTTTTCAGCCGCTTTATGCCACAATACTTCCATTACACAAAAGAGCAGTTTTTAAAGTTCACCAAGCAGCTTATCCGCGCCCTCTTTTATGCTCATATCCTTCTTAAAAACGCTCGACGTTCCGACAACAAATATTTCAGCGCCTGCTTTATACATTTTCGGAACATTGTCAAAGCTGCAGTTTCCGTCAACCTCTATCGGTATATCGAAATACCCCATACAGTCAAGCATTTTTCGCATACGCTTTATCTTATCGAATGCAGTAGGCACAATTTTCTGCCCTGCAAAGCCGGGGTTTACCGTCATTACAAGCACCATATCAAGCTCCGGGATAACCTCGTCAAGCACACTTATCGGAGTAGACGGATTTATCGCAACAGCCGCCTTAGCCCCTTTTTCCTTAATCTTTGTTAAAACCATCTGAAGATGCGAAGTGCTTTCGTAATGCACCGAAATTATATCGCCTTCCTTTACAGAAAGTGTATCTATTATGCTTTCCGGCTTTTCGGCCATTATATGATAGTCAAACGGCAGTTTAGTATGCTCGTGAAGCTTATTTAAAAGCTCCATCGGCAGCATGAGATTAGGAACAAAATGATTATCCATAATATCAGCATGAATATACTCAATCCCGGCCGCCTCTATTTCTTTTAAGGCTTTCCCGAAATTCAAAACATCCGCACACATAACCGACGCCGACAAAACAGGCTTTCTTTTCTTCACCTCAGGCACAAGCGCCGCACCAATAAGCGGTGCCATATCACCCAATGCCGCTTTTTTCAGCTCAGGTAAGCTTCCTGCTGTATAACAATGCTCTTTTATGTAATTAATAACAGGGTTTATGTATTCCTCCTCACGGTTACTGAGACCGCCGCTGAACAAAAGACAATCCGGCGACAAAAGGTTAATAACTCCAACGAGTGCATCACCGAGGATTTTTACTGCCTTTTTAATTTCTTCTGTGGCTTTTAAATCACCGGCAAGTGCGTTTTCAAACAAGTCCTCTGCTGTTTTGCCCTCACCGTAAAGCTCACGTGCCGTAATATCAAGTCCGCCTCCGGCACAGTATTTTTCAAGGCATCCGTATTTACCGCAACCACATTCACGTCCGTTTTCGCATACCGGAATATGTCCTATTTCACCGGCATTTCCAAGCGCACCGTTATATATTTTTCCGTTTAACACTATGCCTGTTCCAAGCCCTGTGCCGATACTTATGCATACTACCGTATCACTGCCCATACCTGCACCGCATACAAATTCCGCCCAGGCAGCTGCTCTTGAATCCTGTACAAGTGCTACCGGGATATCAAGAACCTTTTCCGCTTCATCTGCTATATTCTCCGTAAGTATGCTGATGTTAGGCGCTTTCAGAAGCCTTTTACCGTCCTCGCTTACAGTACCCGGCACACCAATTCCGCAGGATACTATTTCCCCGTAATCAATACCTTTTTCAATACATAAATCAAGAAGAACATCTTTTATAGTTTCAGAAAAATTTACAATATCCTTTACATATATCTTTCTGCTTGCGGTGAGCTTGTTGTTTTCATCAAGCAATCCGATATTTATCTTTGTTCCGCCGATATCTATTCCCGCTCTGTACATCAGAAAGTCTCCCCTTCCTCAATTGCTTTTATCATATCAATCCTCTTCTGATGTCTTCCGCCTTCAAACTTTGCGCTCAAAAATTCATCAACTATCATTTCAGCCGTTGCCATGCCGATGACTCTTGCACCAAAGGCTATTATATTGGCATCGTTATGCTCACGTGTAAGCCTTGCAGTATACGGCTCAGAACAAACAACCGCTCTTATTCCCTTTACCTTATTCGCCGCAAGAGAAATTCCGGCTCCGGTTCCGCATATTAAAACGCCTAAATCACACTCACCCGAAGCCACCGCCTCCGCAGCCTTTCTTCCGTATATAGGATAATCAGTCCTGTCTTTAGTATGTGTTCCAAAATCCACTACTTCATGTCCGAGCTCCTCTATATGCCTTTTAATATACTCTTTCATCTCAACAGCAACATGGTCATTTCCCATCGCAATTTTCATATTTTCAACTCCCTTACCAGAAATAAATTATAGTTTATCTGCTGATAAAGCAATAGGATTTGGGTGACGCTTTGCTTGCCTCCCTTGCCTAAAGGGAGGGGGACCGGTTGCGGTGGAGGGATATTGATTTTTCTATGTCTTTACTACATATTTTAAATACATAGATATGTAATATCCCTCCGTCACGGCTTACGCCGTGCCACCTCCCTTTAGGCAAGGGAGGCTTGCAAAGCGTACCGAAATCCTACTGTAAACATACAGATAAACTATAATTTATCAATCCATTATATATGCTTCACCCTCAAATTTAGTCCAGTCAACAAGAGCCTTCATATACTTTCCGAATTTAGTTTCAAGCTCTGCCTGTGCATCGTCAAATTTTGTAATAGGATATACTTTTGTAGGAACAGACCAATAGCTCCATGTTCTGTCAGTAATCATCTTAAGTGCATTTTTGCATGATTCTCTGTTTAAATCCATTTCTCTCGGATGTGTGCTCAGGCAATCTATCGCTTTAACATTAAGCTGCTGAACATCCACAAGGCGCTTTCCGCCTGTATGATATGCTCCAATTGCCAACTGACCACACATTCTTGTAAGATTTATTGCAAGATCAAGCGACTCAGCAGTTTCGCCCCATTCCATTACGAGCTCAAAGCCAAGACCTTCCTCCTGCTGAAAACCTATTCCCTCGCCTGATTTTCCGAGATAATGCGCCGGAAGCTCCTCCGGAGTATAGATTTCATCCGCACCATAACGCTTTGCGTTCTCTAAAGATTCACGCTTAATATCAACAGCTACAACATATGCACCTCTCATTTTCAAAAGGCTTATCGCACCGCAGCCCATATATCCGCAGCCTACCACTGCAACCTTTGTTCCTATAACCGGAATTTTAACTTTACTTACCGCACTTACCAGACAAGAAAGTGGCTCTAAAACTGCTTCTTCATCCTTAACGCTGTCAGGAATTATAAACACATTTTGTTCCTCTGCAAGCACGTATTGTGCATGGCCGCCAAACAATCCGCTTACTCTGTCGCCAACCTTAACCTTCGTAACCTCATTTCCGACTTCTGCAACCACGCCGACAGGCTCATGACCAAACGTCATTCCCTCAGATGCTGTTGACCAGTCGTAATGCTCAGACATACAAACACCGCAGTATGTAAGCTTTACTATCAACTCCTTACCGTTTTTAATAACCGGCATATCTACATCAATTAACTTACTTTGTTTCGGACCTGTCATAACTAATTTTTTCATTTTCAAATTCCTCCATTCATGCCGAAGCACTTTTTTTCTTTATTCTATCATAAAGGTATAAAAAACTCAATATATAATCTCGACATAAATCTTGACAAAACCGACTTTTTATGATAAAATAAATTATAGTTTATCTGCGTGTTTCAGTCTGCGTTCGGTACGCTTTGCAAGCCTCCCTTGCCTAAAGGGAGGGGGACCGCTTGCGGTGGAGGGATTGTTCCTTAAATATGTTAATTTTCTTAGAAAACAATCCCTCAGT